>NZ_JAJUFV010000015.1 GCF_029263575.1 Microbacterium sp.
CGCCTGATCGTACGTCGCGATATGGCGGTACGGGCAGACGAGGAGATGGCCCGAGTTGTACGGGAAGAGGTTTAGCAGCACATACGCGGCCTCACCGCGGGCAACGATGAGTCGCTCATTGTCGGCGTGCTTCGGCGCCTCGCAGAACGGGCACTCCTCGCGCAGCGGCTCCGGGCCCGCTTGGATGTATGCCATCCGATGTGGAGTCCACAGCCGCTGGAACTCATCCGGCACACCGGCGAGGTGGGCGGAGTTCTCCGCGGCGGCCCCTTCCGTCACGCGAGGTCCTCGGCGGTGTGTACGTGAGCGTGGGCAGCGATCACGGCGCGGATGCGGTCGACAGCATCCGCAATCGGCACGCCGTTCTCCTGGGTGCCGTCCCGGAAGCGGAACGAGACGGTGCCGGCTTCGCGATCCTTCTCCCCCGCGATGAGGATCAACGGAACCTTGGCGGTCGTGTGGTTTCTGATCTTCTTCTGCATGCGGTCATCGGAGTGATCGACATCCGCCCGCACGTCACACTCACGCAACTGCGCGATGACGCCGTCGAGGTAGTCGCCGAACTCTTCCGCGACAGGCACGCCGACGACCTGCACCGGAGCAAGCCACACGGGGAAATCGCCGGCGTAGTGCTCAAGAAGAATCGCGAAGAACCGCTCGACCGAGCCGAGCAGCGCGCGGTGGATCATGACCGGACGATGCTTCTGCCCGTCAGAGCCGGTGTACTCAAGCTCGAAGCGCTCCGGCTGGTTGAAATCGAGCTGGATGGTCGACATCTGCCAGGTGCGTCCGATGGCGTCACGCGCCTGCACCGAGATCTTCGGACCGTAGAACGCGGCTCCGCCCGGGTCGTCGACGAGTTCGAGACCGGATGCCACGGCCACCTCGCGCAGCGTATCGATGGCTGTCGACCACTGCTCGGGCTCGCCGAGGAACTTCGGGTTGTCCTCCTCGTTGGTCGACAGTTCGAGGTAGAAGTCGTTCAGGCCGTAGTCGCGCAACAGGTCGAGGACCAGGTTCAGGTTCACGGTGAGCTCTTGCTTCACCTGATCCTGCGCGACGTAGATGTGCGCGTCGTCCTGGGTGAGTCCGCGTACGCGGGTGAGCCCCGAGAGCGTGCCGCTCTTCTCATAGCGGTAGACCGTGCCGAACTCTGCCAGACGCAGGGGAAGTTCGCGGTACGAACGACCGCGCGAACGATAGATGAGATTGTGGAACGGACAGTTCATCGGCTTCAGGTAGTAGTCCTGACCCTGCCGGGTGACGTTGCCGTCCTCGTCGGTGACCTCGTCGAGATGCATCGGTGGGAACATTCCGTCCGCGTACGTCTGCAGGTGTCCGGAGGTCTCGAAGAGATCCTTCTTGCTGATGTGCGGGCTGTTCACCACGTCGTAGCCGTTACGCAGGAGGTGTCGGCGCAGGTTCTCTTCGATCTCGTAGCGGATGATGCCGCCCTTGGGGTGGAACACCGCAAGCCCCGAGCCGATCTCGTCGGGGAACGAGAACAGGTCCATCTCTACGCCGAGTTTGCGGTGATCGCGACGCTCTGCTTCAGCTAGGCGCTCCTTGTACGCCTTGAGCTCATCCTTTGTGGGCCAGGCCGTTCCGTAGATGCGCTGCAGCTGGGGATTCTTCTCGCTGCCCCGCCAGTAGGCGGCGGCGATGCGGGTGAGATCCCAGCCGTTTCCGATCATGCGGGTGCTGGGCAGGTGCGGCCCACGGCAGAGGTCTTTCCACGCGACCTCGCCGTCTCTGGTGGTGTTGTCGTAGATGGTGAGTTCGCCTGCGCCGATCTCGGCGGATGCGCCTTCGGCAGCGTGCGCGCCAGAACCCGGGCCGCCGGCGAGGTCGATCAGCTCGAGTTTGAACGGCTCGTTCGCGAGTTCCGCGCGTGCCTCTTCTTCCGTCACGACGCGGCGAACAAAGCGCTGGCCCTCGCGGATGATCCGCTGCATCTCCTTGGAGATCGCTTTGATGTCTTCGGGCGTAAACGGCGTCTCGACACCGAAGTCGTAGTAGAAGCCGTCCGTCACAGGCGGACCGATGCCGAGGTTCGCCTGCGGGTTTATGCGCTGAACGGCCTGGGCGAGGACGTGAGCGGCCGAGTGCCGCAGGATGCTCAAGCCGTCTTCGCTCGAGATCGTCACCGGAGTGACCTCATCGGCATCGGTCACGGTGAACGCGAGGTCTTTCAGTTCGCCGTTCACGCGCATGGCGACGACGGATCGGTCAGAGAACAGGGCGAAGCCGTCGCGGGGCGCGGCGTTCTGCTCGTCGATTTCAGGCACTGGTCACTCCATCTGGGTCTTCCTCTAGGCTACTCGCCTCGTGGGCCCCACCATGTGCACAGCACCGACGGTGGCATTCTGTTCTGCGCCCTGGGATGCTGTGGCCATGCGTGAGTTGACGACAGATGACCTCGGCCTGCTGCTATCGGTATTCGCCGTGCTGCTCATCGCCTTCGGAATCGACTTTCATTTCTCGACCAGGGCCGGCGCCAAGCATCGACGGGCCCCGTGGTTCTTCGGGATCGTGACGTTGATCGGCGAACTCATGACAGCGCTCGCTCTGGTGCTGACATGGGTCGCCGTGTGGAGCCCCGCGGCCTGGGAGGCTATCGACGACATGCTCGTCTTCATCCCCGGAACCATCGCGATCATCTGCGCGGTGGTGCTGACCATCGACAAGATCCTGGCGCGACTCGAGCGCTTGCGCAACATCGACTAGTCGGAAGAAAAGTGCTCCCGTGGAGTGGAAGTCCACGGGAGCGTTGCACACGCTCGTCTAGATAGGGACGAAGCATGAACAGTGAGAAGTGTGCGCGATACTGGGATCGAACCAGTGACCTCTTCCGTGTCAGGGAAGCGCGCTACCGCTGCGCTAATCGCGCCCGTTGGGGCTATTCAGTTGTGCCGTGAGGTGGCGACGGGATTCGAACCCGTGTAAACGGCTTTGCAGGCCGGTGCCTAGCCGCTCGGCCACGCCACCGTGTGGATTGACCCCCACGTGCCGCGAACCCCGCGTGGGGTTCTCTAGCACTCGAGCGGATGACGAGATTCGAACTCGCGACCCTCACCTTGGCAAGGTGATGCGCTACCACTGCGCTACATCCGCATTTCGTGATTCCGGTGAACCGGGCACTCGTAAAACAGTAGCCGATCAAGCCCCTGATGCAAAACCAGAAACGCATCTCGCGCGTGTCCAGCCCAATCGTCAGAACTGGTGCGAACCTTCGGGTAGTATCGATTCTCGACCCTCAGGGTCATGGGCGATTGGCGCAGCTGGTAGCGCGCTTCCTTCACACGGAAGAGGTCGTCGGTTCAAGTCCGGCATCGCCCACCACAGCAAATCGTCTGCGAGCTTTCGGATCGCTTCATGCGACGTGTCCGGAGTAACGTGAGCAGATGATCAGACACGTCGCGCGTTGGACTCTGGGGCTCGGACTCGCGTTCATGGGCGCCTTGCACTTCATCCAGACCAGAGCGTTTCGCGGTCTTATCCCCGACTGGGCGACGAAGGCGACGGGGCTCGACAAGGACGGCGTCGTTATCGCATCGGGCGCCGCAGAGCTTGCACTGTCCGCCGCACTCGTGGCGCTGCCGAAGGAACGCCGACGCATCGGATGGGCCACAGCCGTGTTCCTCGTCGCCGTGTTTCCCGGCAATGTCCGGCAGTGGCGCACCCGTCGCTCGGCTCCGGGGCTCGATACCGACACGAAACGTCTCGTCCGGCTGTTCCTGCAGCCCGTGTTGATCGCTTGGGCAGTGTGGAGTACCCGCGCTCGATGAGCGAGGCGAAGCGCACCTACTCAAGCGAGCTGAGAGAAGGCGCACCTCACGGCGTCACACGTCGCGCGTTCGGCGGGCCGGTGCACTCGCAGGCTGTGGTTTTGAGAAGATCACCACGATGATCACGGCGATGCCGACGACGACATGGGGCACCCAGACGTTCGGTGCCTCATCCGCGAACCCGAAGATCCAGGCTGTAGACGATGAGTCCGATGCCGAGCACAATCGGGATCACCACAGCAGCACCACCGACGCTGACGAAGCCGAACAGCCATTGGCTTTCGGAGACGTCGAGAACGACTCAGCGTCGAGCCCACCCGTAACGCGCCACCAGCGCATCGGCGACGCGGTCGTAGCGTACGCGATCGAGGATCGCTGCTTCTCTGCGCATTCCCGCGTCGTGCACGCTGTAGAGCTGTTCGATGTCGACCCACGACTCTCGCCCCTGAGAGTCCCAGCTGCCACTGCCGATCGAGATGTAGTCGCGATCGCGATGGTGCGGCTTGCTCGTCATCCGAACGGCGTACACCCGCTCGGAAGAATGTCGGCCGATGACGAGCACCGGACGATCCTTCCCCCGCCCGTCGTTCTCCTCATAGGGCACCCAGGTCCAGATCACCTCTCCTGAGTCCGGTGCGCCATCGCGTGACGGCGTGTAGGAGACCTGCAAGTCGTCGATACGTTCGGGTTCGATCTGAACGGTCTCACTCCCCCATTCCCGCCCCGCTGTGACCTCTGTATCCGACGCGCGAGATCGTCCCGGCCCCCGCTCAGGAGACCGGGACGACCCGGATGACAGCGCCTTGACGACGAGGCCGGCGAGCTGTCGGAGAATGTTCCTTGATGAGGTCACCCCGACACCCTATCCACCTCTCAGGCCTCGGTCAGGGCATACCCTTCCTCGCCGTGGACAACCGAGTCGACTCCGGCGATCTCATCCTCATTCGTGACCCGGAAACCGATGGTCTTCTGAATCACGATGCCGATCACGAAGGCGACGACGAATGAGTAGATCAGCACGCCCACGGCCGCGATCACCTGCACCGCGAGCAGACGCAGATCGCCACCGGTGAAGAGTCCCTGTCCGGTTGCGAAGAAACCGAGATAGACGGTTCCCAACAGGCCTCCGACGAGGTGGATGCCGACGACATCGAGCGAGTCATCGAAGCCGAGGCGGAACTTGAGTTCGACAGCCAGGGCACAGGCGATGCCGGCCAGAGCACCGAGCAACAGCGACCATCCCGGGGTCAGATTCGCGCAGGCCGGAGTAATCGCGACGAGGCCGGCGACCGCACCGGATGCCGCACCGACCGAGGTGGGCTTGCCGTCCTTGATCTTCTCGATGAGGATCCATCCGAGAATCGCGGCCGCCGTTGCACCCAGTGTGTTCAAGGCGATGAGTCCGACCCCGCCCATATCTCCGGACGTCCACTCCGCACCCGCGTTGAACCCGAACCATCCGAACCACAGCAATGCGGCTCCCAGAAGCGTCAGCGGCACGTTATGGGGCTTGAGGATGCCTTTCTGGAAACCGATCCGCTTGCCGAGCACGAGCGCCAGGGCCAGGGCTGCGGCGCCGGCATTGATGTGCACCGCGGTTCCGCCGGCGTAGTCGATGACGCTGATGCCGCTGTCGGCGCCGAAGAGCAGCGTGCCGAGCTCCATGATCCAGCCGCCGCCCCAGACCCAGGCGGCGATCGGAAAGTAGCCCACCGTCGCGAACACGCCCGCGAACATGAGCCAGCTGCCGAACTTCGCCCGGTCGGCGATCGCCCCGGAGATGAGCGCGACGGTGATGATCGCGAAGGTTGCACCGTAGGCGACACCGAGGAGCGCCACGTTGGACCCCTCGCCTGCGGCCAGTCCGCTCATACCGAAGTCGGCAAACGGGTTGCCGGCGAACTGGGCGGGACCGTCGACGGCACTCATCGAGAAGCCGAACAGGATCCACAGCACCGCCACGAGCCCGATCGATCCGAAGCTCAACATCATCATGCTGATCACGCTCTTGGCCTTGACGAGCCCGCCGTAGAAGAAGGCGACGCCCGGCGTCATCAGCAGGACGAGGGCGGTTGCGGTAATCCCCCACGCGATATTTCCGGGAGCATCCATAGGAAAACCTCACATCCGAAGTAGTTTGAGCCTTCAGTGTGCCGACGGCGCATTTCAGGGATGCGCATCGTGTGTTTCCGGTGCGTTACGGCCGGAGGGGCCGTGTAACCATCGCGTTACGGGGCGCTTTCGGATGCCGCTGCATGGGTGAGCGCATTCAGACGCGAGATCGCGCGGAGGTACTTCTTGCGGTAACCGCCGTTGAGCATCTCGTCCGCGAATACCGCATCGAGGCTGATCCCGGTGGCGATGAGCGGGAGTTGCGCATCGTACACACGGTCGACGAAGGCGACGAAACGTAGTGCCTCCGACTGGTCGGTGAGCACCTGTACGTCGCGCAGGCCCACGAGCGTGATGCCGTCGATGAGCCGGATGTAGCGAGAGGGATGCACCGTCGACAAATGCTTCACGACACCGGCGAACGCGTCATCGGACACGGGTCCGGCCGCAGCGGCATTCGCTATGCGGCGCGCGTAGCTATCGGGATCCAACGCGATGGCCTGTCCGTCGAGAGCACGCTGTCGAAAATCGACGCCGTCGATGCGGATCGTCTCGAAGCTGTCAGACATCGCATGAATCTCACGGAGGAAGTCCTGCGCTGCGAAGCGGCCTTCCCCCAATGCGTTCGGCGGTGTGTTCGAGGTGGCGGCGAGTCGTGTCCCCGATGCCACCAGTTCCCCCAGGAGCCTCGTCATCACCATCGTGTCGCCCGGATCGTCCAATTCGAACTCGTCGATGCACAGCAGATCGGCGCCACGGAGCAGATCGACCGTGTTTCGGTATCCCAGCGCGCCGACAAGCGCGGTGTACTCGATGAACGAGCCGAAGTACTTCCGGCGTGCCGGCATCGCGTGGTAGATCGCCGCGAGCAGGTGCGTCTTACCCACGCCGAATCCACCGTCGAGATAGACACCCGGCTTGAGCTGCGGTTGCTTCTTCGCACGACTGAACAACCCGCCCTTCTTCGCCGGCGCCGAGCGGCCGGCGAATCGCTGCAGAAGCTCTTTCGCCTCAGCCTGCGACGGATACGCATCATCGGAGCGATAGCTCTCGAAGGTCGCGGTATCGAACTGCGGGGGCGGAACAAGCGCAGCCAGCATCTCCGGCCCGGTGACGACAGGCTGGCGCTCGGTGAGATGCAGGACGTTCGGGCTCGTGGTGTCGGTCATTCGTTTCCTGTGTCAAAGTCTTACAGAACGGCTCCGGGGCACACCGAACGGCCGTATCGTCGTAGGGGACGGTTCAACACTACGCCGCTGCAGCCCGCGCTTTCACTCAACCCACGAGGAGCATCCGTGACCATCGAGTTCGATTCTTCATCCGCCAAGTTCGCCGAGTATGCCGATCCGGGGCGCCTCGTGACGACCGAGTGGCTTGCGGCACACCTCGGTGAACCCGGTCTCGTCGTCGTCGAATCGGACGAAGACGTGCTGCTCTACGAGACGGGTCACATTCCCACCGCTGTGAAGGTCGACTGGCACACCGAGCTCAATGATCCCGTCGTGCGCGATTACGTCGACGGCGAGGGATTCGCCGAACTCCTCAGCAGGAAGGGCATCTCGCGCGACGACACGGTCGTGATCTACGGCGACAAGAACAACTGGTGGGCGGCCTACGCTCTGTGGGTGTTCTCGTTGTTCGGCCACGAAGACGTGCGTCTGCTCGACGGAGGCCGGGACCGCTGGATCAACGAGGGTCGTGAGATGACCACCGAGGCGCCGACGCCGGCTGCGACGGAGTACCCGGTCGTGGAGCGCGATGACAGCCGACTACGCGCGTACAAGGACGACGTCGTCGCCTTCATCGGGCAGGGTCCGCTCATCGACGTGCGATCCCCTGAGGAGTACAGCGGCGAGCGTACGACGGCTCCGGCATACCCGGAAGAGGGCGCTCTGCGCGCCGGCCACATTCCCACGGCGCAGAGCGTGCCGTGGAGCAGGGCCGTCGCCGACGATGGCGGTTTCCGCACGCGGGCCGAGCTTGAGGCCATCTACCGGGAGGGCGCGGGCGTCACAGACGGCGATGACATCGTTGCGTACTGCCGTATCGGCGAGCGGTCCAGTCATACCTGGTTCGTGCTCAAGCACCTCCTCGGCTTCGACAACGTGCGCAACTATGACGGATCGTGGACCGAATGGGGCAGCGCTGTGCGCGTTCCGATCGTCAACGGAACGGAGCCCGGACAACTCTGATCGTGTGAGAATGTCTGGGATGAGCACCACGCACGTTCCAGACATTCTCGCCGAGATTCGCGATGACTTCCTCGAGCTGCCCGAGGCCGACCGGCTGCAGCTTCTGCTCGAGTACGCGAACGAGCTTCCCGAGGTGTCGGCCGAAGTCGCAGCACATCCGGAGATGACCGAGCGCGTCGCGGAGTGCCAGTCCCCTGTGTACATCTACGTCGACGTCTCGGATGACGTGGTCACGATGCACGCGACCGCGCCCCCGGAGGCACCGACCACGCGAGCATTCGCGAGCATCCTGGTGCAGGGCATCACAGGGCTGACGTCAGATGAGGTACTGGCGATACCCGATGACTATCCGCAGAGCATCGGCCTCACGCGCGCCGTGTCTCCGCTGAGAATCGGCGGGATGACGGGCATGCTCATGCGCGCCAAACGCCAGGTCACGCAGAAACGTTGAATCCGTTGGCGCTCACCCAGTCGGTGATCGCTCCGGTCCATGCCACCTGGTCGTAGTTCCAGATCATGGTGTGTCGCGCAACGGTGAAGATCGGCATCGTCACCAGATCGGGCCGTGCCTCCGCCAGCGCGTGGGAAGCATCAGCGGGAACGTAACCGTCGTCGTCGCTGTGCAGCATGAGGATCGGAACAGTGAGCTCATCCGCGCGGGCGACCATGTCGAGCTGATCGAAAGCGATGGGAGCCTCGGCGCCCGAAAGCCCGGCGGTCAACGGCGACCCCAGCGCATTCATCGCCAGCGTCGGCAGCGGGTCGGGGATGTTCTCTTCACGTGCATGAAAACGCAGCACGCTGCGCCAGTCGACGACAGGTGAGTCGAGCACCAACCCGGCGATCGCTTCGCGATGCGCTGAAGAAACCGCGGTCTGCAGTGCGATGGCGCCGCCCATGGACCAGCCCATGAGCAGCACGCGCGTGGCTCCGTGACGCAGCGCATACGAGATCGCCGCATCCACATCGCGCCATTCGGCAGCGCCCAGCGCATACGAGCCGCCGCGACTGCGCGGCGCTTCGCCGTCGTTGCGGTAAGAGACCACAAGGGTGGGAAAGCCCATGCCATGCCACACCGGCACCGCCCGCAGGCACTCCGAGCGGGTCGTTCCTCGCCCGTGCACCTGGACCACCCACGTTGATGACTCCGCTGGGAACAGCCAGGCCGGGCAGGGCCCGGCTGGTGAGCCGATCAGCACACTCTCCCACGGCAGATGCAGCTCGGCCGGCGACGAGTAGTACCAGCCGCTGAAGCCGGCGGCGCGCTCGATGCGTGAGCCGCTGTCGATGTGGGTGAGAAGTTTTCTGCGGACGCGCTTGGCATCGGCGCTCAGCACGGCCCCGAGCTTCACATACCCGTACGTCCCTGATGTGAAGAGTCCGTAGCGCCCGGGCAGCTCAGTGTCTCGCGTCCGCGTGAGCTCGATGGTCTGCGCTCCCGTGTCGACCGCGAGGATCTCGGTGTCGGTGGCGCGGTCGCTGGGAATGACCACGCGACGAGCAACCGTGAATACGAGGATGGCCGCGGCGGCGAGCATCGCGAATATCGCGGGGACCAACATCGCAACGGCGTGCCTGAGACTCTTCATCGTTTCCTGACTCTAGCCTGTTGCCGTGACCGCACACCCCGATGCCGGAGCGCTCTTCGAACGAGCTGCCGCTGAACTGCGTGAAACCGCGTTCCGTAACGACATCGTCGTGCGCGAGATTCCCTCGCCCCAGGGCCTGGCGCCGTTCTCCGTCGCGCTGGCCGCCGACGTGCGTCCCGACGATCATGGCGACTCGGTCTACGGTACAGGTCGGTTCGTCCTTCTGCACGATCCGGACGCACCGTCCGGCTGGGCCGGGACGTGGCGGGTCATAACCTTCGCCCAAGCGCCACTGGAACCTGAGATCGGCACGGATCCCCTCCTGGCCGATGTCACCTGGTCGTGGCTCGTGGATGCTTTGGAATCACGGGATGCCGTGTACCACTCAGCATCCGGCACAGCGACGAAGACTCTATCGAAGGGATTCGGGACGCTGACGGCTGAAGGCGACGGCGCCCAGATCGAACTACGATCGTCTTGGACGCCGGAACAGCCGTTCCGGCCGCATGTCGAAGCGTGGGCCGAACTGGTCGGCATGCTCGCCGGGCTGCCGCCCGGTTCGGAGAACATCGCCGTTTTGGGCGCACGAAAGGTAGGGCGTGACTGAGTTCACCGTCATCGACGACACCATCGAGTTTGAAGCCGCGTGTCGAGCGCTCTCAGCAGGCACCGGCCCCGTAGCGGTCGACGTCGAGCGCGCCTCGGGTTTTCGTTACTCGCAGCGCGCCTACCTCGTGCAGGTGTTTCGACGCGATGCGGGTGTGTTTCTCTTCGACCCTCCAGCGCTCGGCGACTTCACATCGCTGCAGGCAGCCGTCGGGCATCTCGAGTGGGTCTTTCACGCGGCCAGTCAGGATCTCCCCTCCCTGCGTGAACTCGGCCTCACTCCGAACTCGCTCTTTGACACCGAGCTCGCGTCGCGCCTTCTCGGGCGGGAGAAGGTCGGACTCGCCGCGGTCGTCGAAGAAACCCTCGGCATCACGCTGAAGAAGGAACACTCGGCGGCCGATTGGTCTACCAGACCTCTGCCCGAGGCCTGGCTGGAGTACGCCGCTCTCGATGTGCTGTATCTCGTCGATGTGAGAGATGCGATCGCCACGGAACTCGAAGAGCGGCACAAAGATGAGTTCGCCGCACAGGAGTTCGCCGCGACACTCGCCCAGCCGCCGCGGCCGCCGCGCGAGGATCCTTGGCGGCGACTGAGTGGATTGCACCAGGTGAAAGGTGCCAGAAAACTCGCTGTCGCACGCTCGCTGTGGAACGCGCGCGAGGAATATGCGCAGGAGCAGGATGTCGCACCGGGGCGACTGGTGCCCGACCGTGCTCTGGTCGCCGCTGTGCTCGCCGACCCGCAGTCCAAGCAGGCTCTCGCCGCTGAGAAGGCGTTCACCGGACGCGCTAGTCGCGCACAGCTGGACCGCTGGTGGGCGGCGATCGTCCGCGGGCGTGAAGAGAGCGTGCTGCCGCGTGAGAGGGTGCACAGCGATTCCCTGCCCCCGGCGCGTGCCTGGGCAGAGCGCAATCCGGAGGCGGATGCACGGCTGAAACTCGCCCGCCCGGCGGTGGAAGAGGTCGCCCAGGAGCTGAGCATGCCGACCGAGAATCTCCTCAAGCCCGACTTTCTCCGCCGGCTCGCCTGGGCGCCGCCCGTGCTCACCGAGGCTGCTCTCTCGGCCGCACTCGCGGAACTCGGCGCGCGCCCCTGGCAGATTGAGCAGACCGTACAGAAGATCCTGGATGCCTTTGTAGAATCGATGCAACAGCCCGCGGAGGGCGAGCGGCTCGAGTCGTAGGTTCGATCCAAGCGATTCCCTCAGCATCCGACGGGCTCATAGGCTGGGGTCACACCCCAACCTTGGAGGCAGAGTGGCCGAGATCTCGGACGTCTTCTTCGTCGATGGAATGCGCACCCCGTTCGGGCGCGCCGGCGAAAAAGGCATGTACTGGAACACACGCGCAGACGACCTCGCCGTGAAGGCGACGATCGGGCTCATGGAACGCAATGACGCCGTTCCGGCCGAACGCATCGACGATGTGGCCATTGCCGCGACATCGCAGACCGGCGACCAGGGGCTCACGCTCGGCCGATCCGTTGCGATCCTGGCAGGGCTCCCCAACACTGTGCCGGGGCTCGCAGTAGAGCGCATGTGTGCGGGCGCGATGACCAGCGTGACGACGATGGCGGCGTCTATCGGCGTTGGCATGTACGACTTCGCCATCGCCGGCGGTGTGGAGCACATGGGACATCACCCGATTGGCGCGAATGCCGATCCGAACCCGCGTTTCGTCGCGGAGAAGATGGTCGACCCCGGTGCATTGAACATGGGCGTCACAGCCGAGCGCATCTTCGATCGCTTCCCACACCTCACCAAGGAGCGCTCAGACCGCTTCGGCATGCTGAGCCAGCACAAGGTACAGGCAGCCTACGACGCGGGCAAGATCCAGCCCGATCTCGTCTCCGTCGCTATCAAGGGCGCCGACGGCGCGTGGGGCCTGGCTACCGAAGACGAGGGTCGCCGACCGCAGACGACGATGGAAGACCTCTCCGGTCTCAAGACCCCGTTCCGCCCGCACGGCCGAGTCACCGCCGGCACCTCGTCGCCGCTGACGGACGGCGCCACCATGTCGCTGCTCGCGGGCGGAGGTGCGGTGAAGGAATTCGGCCTCACGCCGAAGATGAAGATGGTGTCGTTCGCCTTTGCGGGTGTCCAGCCCGAGATCATGGGCATCGGACCGATCCCCTCGACAGAGAAGGCGTTGAAGAAGGCCGGACTGCAGATCTCCGACATCGGTCTGTTCGAGCTCAACGAGGCGTTCGCGATTCAGGTCATCTCCCTGCTCGATCACTTCGGTATCGCCGACGACGACCCCCGTGTCAATCAGTGGGGCGGCGCCATCGCGCTCGGACATCCGCTCGCGGCATCCGGTGTGCGTCTGATGATCCAGCTCGCGGCACAGTTCGCTGAGCGTCCTGATGTGCGCTACGGTCTCACGGCCATGTGCGTGGGCCTGGGCCAGGGTGGCAGCGTCATCTGGGAGAACCCCTACTACGACGGCAAGAAGCGGAAGTGACTGCGAAAATGACCGACTACGAAAAGATCGATTTCTCCCCCATCGTCGCCCTGGCCGGAGACGAGGTCGTCACTCATTCCGTCGTCAGCGACGTCACGCTTGCCTCGGGCAAGGTCATGGCGCTCATCACGCTTGATAACGGCCGCGACCACACACGTCCGAACACGCTGGGGCCGGCGACGCTCACCGAGCTCAGTGAAACGCTCGCGGGACTCAAAGCCCGGGCCGCGGCGGGTGAGATTCACGCAGTCGGCGTCACCGGCAAGCAGTACATCCTTGCTGCCGGCGCCGATCTCTCCGACATATCGAAGGTCACCTCGAAAGAGGACGCGCGTCTGATCGCGCAGCTGGGTCACAAGGTCATCGGCTCGTTGAGCGATCTCGGCGTTCCGTCGTTCACCTTTGTCAATGGCCTCGCCCTGGGCGGCGGGCTGGAGATCGCGCTGAACTCGACCTACCGAACGGTGGATGCCTCGGCCGCGGCTGTCGCTCTGCCCGAGGTCTTCCTGGGCATTATCCCGGGCTGGGGCGGCGCATACCTGCTGCCGAACCTGATCGGAATCGAGAACGCGCTCGAGGTCGTCATCTCGAACCCGCTCAAGCAGAACCGGATGCTCAAGCCACAACAGGCGTTCGAGCTCGGCATCATGGACGCCATCTTCCCCGCGGCGAACTTCCTCGAAGACTCGCTGACCTGGGCCGACGCGGTACTGGGCGGCAAAAAGGTCGAGCGCAAGAACGAACCAGGCAAGATCGAACGGCTGACCAAGTGGCCCATCGCGATCAAGATGGCTCGCGGCATGCTGGAGTCGAAGATCGGCACGATGCCGAAGTCGCCCTACGCCGCGCTGGATCTGCTGGACAAGGCCAAGAGCGGTACGAAGGCTGAGGGATTCGAACGCGAAGACGAGGTGCTCGCCGAGCTGGTGACCGGCGACCAGTTCGCCGCATCCATGTACGCCTTCGACCTCGTGCAGAAGCGCGCCAAGCGGCCCGTCGGCGCGCCCGACAAGTCCCTGGCGAAGAAGGTCACGAAAGTCGGCATCATCGGGGCCGGCCTCATGGCGAGCCAGTTCGCGCTGCTCTTCGTACGCAAGCTGCGCGTTCCCGTCCTCATCACGGACATCGACCAGGCACGCGTCGACAAGGGAATTTCCTACATCAGGGAAGAGATCGGCAAACTCGAAGCCAAGGGACGCCTCGATACCGACACGGCAAACCAGCTGCGCGGGCTCATCCACGGCACAGTCGACAAGAGCGAGTACGCCGACTGCGACTTCGTGATCGAGGCGGTCTTCGAAGAGGTCGGCGTCAAGCAGCAGGTGTTCGGCGAGATCGAGAAGATCATCGCCGATGACGCCATCCTGGCCACGAACACCTCCTCGCTGTCCGTCGCCGAGATCGGTGCGAAGCTCGCCCATCCGGAGCGTCTGGTGGGCTTTCACTTCTTCAACCCGGTCGCCGTCATGCCGCTCATCGAGATCGTCAAGACGCCGAGCACCGACGAACAGACGCTCTCGACGGCCTTCGTGGTGGCGAAGGGGCTGGGTAAGAACGCCGTGCTCACCGCGGATGCTCCCGGGTTCGTCGTCAATCGCCTGCTCGCCAAGGTGATGGGCGAGGCCGCCCGTGCGGTTTACGAGGGCACGCCGATCGCTGACGTCGAGAAGGCTTTCGCGCCACTGGGACTCCCGATGGGCCCGTTCCAGCTCATCGACCTGGTCGGCTGGAAGGTCGCGGCCCACGTGCAGGACACGATGGTGCGTCATTTCCCCGACCGGTTCTACGCCAACGACAACTTCCACGCGCTCGCAGAGCTGGATACCGTCGTGGAGAAGGACAAGGGCGGTCGGGTCACCGGCTGGTCCAAAGCTGCAGAGAAGGCGCTCAAGGGCGCTGTCGGCGACGCGCCCGCATCCACTGAGGCGATCCTCGCTCGCGTGCAGGACGGCCTCGCGCAGGAGATCAAGCTCATGCTCGATGAAGGCGTTGTCCCTGACGTCGAGGACATCGACCTGTGTCTGATCCTCGGCGCGGGATGGCCGTTCATCGACGGCGGGGCATCTCCGTACCTCGATCGCGAAGGTGCGTCCGACCGCACCTTCGGCGGCACGTTCCACACGCCGCCGATCCGCGGTATAGAGCACCGCTGACGTACCGCTGACGAGGGGCCAGGCGACCACCCGGTGTGCCTGGCCCCTTCTCTGTGCTAGTTTTTGAACATGTTCGAATCGAGTGCGACCCGCACGTCCAAGAGCGATCAGACACGTGCGAGGATCCGCGACGCGGCGCTCGCCTCTTTCGTGGAGCGCGGCTACGCCGACACCACGATGCGCGCGATTGCTGAGGATGCCGGTGTGTCGGCGAGCAACGCCTACTACTACTACCCGTCCAAGACCCACCTGGTGCAGGAGCTCTATGTGCGTGTTCAACACGACCACGCCCTGCTTGCTCGACCTCGCCTGGCCGAGACAACCGGGCTCGTGAACCGCCTCCGGGTCGTCTTCGACACCGGGCTGGAAGCCGTCGCCCCGTATCACCGTGTGGCCCCGGGGTTTCTCACGGCGATGGTGCCGCCTGAGTCGCCGATCAACCCGCTGTCTGACGAGTCGGCCTCGGCCAGGGATATGACTGTCTCGCTGTTTCACGAGGCAGTCGACGGTGCGCAGCACCGGGTGCCGGCAGACATCGTCGCGCTGCTGCCGAACGCCCTCTTCGTCGGCTATCTCTCCCTCGTGCTGCGCTGGAGCTACGAGCAATCCGCTCATGGCCCGCAGACACGGAGGCTTCTCGACGCCGGATTGAAGATGCTCGCTCTCGCGTTGCCCTTCGTCCGGGTTCCCGGCATTCACGCGGCATCGCGCGAACTGTTGACTCTGGTCGCCGAAGTCAGCTCATGAGCACGCCGCACGCGCCGATTCGCACGCCCGAGAAGCCGATGGGCTTCACCGGGGCGGAGTTCTGCCGCGGCGCATTGGCCGCCTGGCTCCTGTTCATGGCCATACTGACCGTCTACCTCACCGTCTCGGCTGCACTGCAGTCCGGGGGCGCCTGGGGCTCGCCGCTGTCGATGATTGCCCTCTATCTGATGTTCGGCGTGCCGATCGGCGGCATCGTCTCGGGCGTCGTGACTCTTGTGACGGCACCGCTTGTTCATCTGTTCGCACGACGGCTCGCGCATACGTCACGCTTGAGCATCCACGCGCTCGCCTACGCGGCCATTGGTGCGTTGCTTGGTCTGGTCGTGGGCGGCGTTGCCGCGCTCGTCGCGCAGAGCGATCTCGCCGTGGTCTTCTCGACCTGGTTTCCGTGGTTCGTTGCGGCCGTGTGCGCTGTTTCAATCGTGGGTGGTTGGGGCTGGACGGTGTGGCGCGTGACCCGGCCGCGACGCGCCGACCCGGATGCTCTCGTCGAGGACGCCGTCTGACGCTCTGACCTCCGCGAGGACAGTCAATGGCGCTGGTGCAGGGGAAGACCGATCGTGCCGGTCTCGCCCGCATGACGCGCGACCGGGATGCGTGTTCCGAGTACCTGTGCGACGATATCCTGCGCGATCTTGGACGCGGTGAGCCCGGCATCCGTCAAGATCTGATCGCGCGACGCATGATCGATGAATTCATCGGGCAGCCCGAGCTCGTCCACCGCGGTATCGACACCGGACTCACGTAGCACCTGGCGAACGCGTGTGCCGATGCCGCCGACACGGATGCCGTCTTCCAGTGTGATGACCAGGCGGTGTTGTCTGGCCAGAGAGACGATCGACGGCTGCACGGGAATCGCCCAGCGCGGATCGATGACGGTCGCCCCGATTCCCTGCGCTCGCAGGCGCTTCGAGACGTCCATCGCGAGAGCTGCGAACGGCCCGATCGCAACGATGAGCACATCCTCGCTCTCGCCTCGTGAGAGCACGTCGACGCCGTCGGTCAAGCGCTCGATGGCCGGCACGTCTTCAGCGACAGCGCCCTTGGGGAAACGAATGACTGTCGGCGCATCATCAACGTCCACGGCCTCATCGAGGGCCTCTGCCAGGCGAGAAGCGTCTCGTGGGGCGGCGATACGGATATGCGGCACGATCTGCAACATCGCCAGATCCCACATACCATGATGACTCGGACCATCCGGTCCTGTGACGCCAGCGCGGTCGAGCACGAACGTCACGCCGGCCTTGTGCAAAGCGACATCCATCAGCACCTGATCGAAGGCGCGGCCCATGAACGTGGCGTACATCGCCACGACGGGGTGCAGGCCTCCGAACGCGAGACCGGCTGCAGCGGCAACGGCATGCTGCTCGGCGATTCCTACGTCATAGACACGATCGGGGAATCGTTCGGCGAATGGCGCTAGGCCCGTGGGGCGAAGCATCGCCGCGGTCATCGCGATCACACTCTCGTCGCGCTGGCCGACATCGACCAACGCTTCGGAGAAGACATCCGTCCAACCACGCGCGCTGCTGGCGAGCGGCTCGCCCGTCGCGGGATCGATGCGATTGACCGCGTGGAACTGATCCGCCTCGTCTTCGCGGGCCGGCTGATACCCGCGCCCCTTCTCGGTGATCGCATGCACCAGGACAGGAGCACCGTATGATTTCGCCAACTCGAGCGTCTCGATGAGCGCGCCGATGTCATGGCCGTCGACCGGCCCCAGATACTTGATGTCGAGATTGGAATACAGCGCCTCGTTATTGGTGAAACGTGAGAGGAAGCCGTGCGTTCCGCCGCGTACGCCGCGGAACAGGGCACGGCCCATCGGCCCGAACAGCCGGAAAAACCGGTCGGAGCGGTGATGCAGGTCTTTGTAGGCCGCTGCGGTGCGCACCTTGTTGAGGTAGCGCGACATCCCCCCGATCGTCGGTGCATAGGACCGACCATTGTCATTGACGACGATGACGAGGTTGCGATCGTTGTCGTCGGTGATGTTGTTGAGGGCTTCCCACGTCATACCACCGGTCAGTGCCCCGTCGCCGACGACTGCGACGACATGGCGGTCATCGCGCCCTGTGGCCGCCAGCGCACGCGAGACGCCGTCCGCCCAGCTCAGGGAACTGGAGGCGTGTGAGGATTCGACGACATCGTGCGGACTCTCGGACCGCTGAGGGTACCCGGCAAGCCCGCCACGCACGCGCAGCGCGGAGAAGTCCTGTCTGCCGGTGAGCAGCTTGTGCACATATGATTGGTGTCCGGTGTCGAAGATGATCGGGTCGTCCGGAGATTCGAACACGCGGTGAAGCGCGATCGTGAGCTCGACGACGCCGAGGTTCGGGCCGAGGTGACCGCCGGTCTTCGAGACGTTCTCGATGAGGAATGTTCGGATCTCGCCTGCGAGCTCCTCGAGCTGGGAGGCGCTGAGCGGGTTGAGATCCTCTGGCCGCATGATGCCGTGAAGAATGGGCATCGGCACCTCCTGAACGTCTGGTCCGGTCGCCGAGAATCAACGGCGACAGTGGTTCGATCTTACCGCGGTACGCCGGGAATACTCCGAGCGACGGTGATGGAAAGCTCACCGGACGGGCGCTTTGTGCCGCGGGCGTCCCCGCACCATTCAGCTCGGCGGCGTGCCGCATCTGTGCCCGTGGCACGGAAACGTCCCGCCTGGCTGATGCCAGACGGGACGCTTGTCGCTTCAGCGATTACACGAGCGAACGCAGCACGTACTGCAGAATGCCGCCGTTGCGGTAGTAGTCGGCTTCACCGGGGGTGTCGATACGGACGACCGCGTCGAACTCGACCGTCTGCTTGCCCTCGGGCGAGTGTTCGCTCGGCGCAGCGGTGACGTGAACCGTCTTCGGCGTCGTGCCGTTGTTCAGCTCCTCCAGGCCCGTGATCGAGACGACCTCGGTACCGTCGAGCCCCAGCGACTCCCAGCTCTCCCCCGCGGGGAACTGCAGCGGGACGACGCCCATACCGATGAGGTTCGACCGGTGGATTCGCTCGAAGCTCTCCGTGATGACGGCCTTCACGCCCAGCAGGCTCGTGCCCTTGGCGGCCCAGTCGCGCGAGGAACCAGAACCGTATTCCTTGCCACCGAAGATCACCAGCGGGGTGTCGGCAGCCTGGTAGTTCTGACTTGCATCATAGATGAACGACTGCGGACCGCCAGCCTGAGTGAAGTCACGGGTATATCCGCCTTCGACCTCGTTGCCGTCATTGACCGCGCGCACCAGCTGATTCTTCAAGCGGATGTTCGCGAACGTGCCGCGGATCATCACCTCGTGGTTGCCACGGCGCGAGCCGAACGAGTTGAAGTCCTTCTGCCGCACACCGTGCTCTTCGAGGTACTTCGCCGCAGGGGTGCCGATCTTGATGTTTCCGGCGGGGCTGATGTGGTCGGTGGTGACCGAGTCGCCCAGAGTCGCCAGCACACGGGCGTCGGTGATGTCTGCGATCGGTGTCAGTTCCATCGTCATGCCCTCGAAGTAGGGAGGACGACGCACGTACGTCGATTTCTCATCCCATTCGAAGACCGGTCCGGTAGGCGTGGGCAGGCTCGTCCAACGCTCGTCTCCGTCGAAGACGGTTGCGTACTGGTTGATGAACTGCTCGCGCGAGATCGACGAGTCGATCACTTCCTGAATCTCAGCCGGGCTCGGCCAGATGTCCTTGAGGAACACCTCGTTGCCATCGTTGTCGGTTCCCAACGGGTCGTTGTCGAAGTCGAAGTGCATCGACCCAGCCAGCGCGTAGGCGACGACGAGTGGCGGCGAGGCCAGGTAGTTCATCTTGACGTCTGGGCTGATGCGGCCCTCGAAGTTGCGGTTACCGGAGAGCACCGCGGTGACGGCCAGGTCGTGATCGTTGATCGCTGCCGAGACTTCGTCGATGAGCGGACCGGAGTTGCCGATGCAGATCGTGCAGCCGTAGCCGACGGTGTAGAACCCGAGGCCTTCGAGATCTTTGTCGAGGCCTGACTTCTCGTAGTAATCGGTGACGACCTTCGATCCGGGCCCGAGCGTGGTCTTGACCCAGGGCTTCTGCTTGAGACCCTTCTGTCGCGCCTTGCGCGCGAGCAGACCGGCGGCCATCATGACCGATGGGTTCGAGGTGTTGGTGCACGAGGTGATCGCGGCCAGCGTCACGGCACCGTGATCGAGGATGTAGCTCTCGCCATCGGGGGTGGTCACGGGAACCGGCTTGGACGTGCCGTTGACGCCGCTGGAGATATGCACCGGACGCGTGTCGTGATCTTCGTCCCCCGGGGCTGAGCCCGGATCAGACGCCGGGAAGGAATGCTTCGACTCGAGATCGACCAGTGACTCCGACGTGCTCGGCTCGGCATAGTTGACGATGTCCTGCTCGAACTGCGTCTTCGCCTCGGAGAGGAGAATGCGGTCCTGCGGACGCTTCGGCCCGGCGATCGATGGCACCACGGTGCTGAGGTCGAGCTCCATGTACTCGCTGAAGACCGGCTCGTTGGCCGGGTCGTGCCACAGACCCTGCAGCTTCGCGTATGCCTCGACGAGGGCGATGGCCTGCTCGTCGCGACCGGTCAGACGCAGGTACTCGGTGGTCACGTCGTCGATCGGGAAGATCGCCGCGGTCGAGCCGAACTCCGGGCTCATGTTGCCGATCGTGGCGCGGTTGGCCAGGGGCACGGATGCCACACCGGCGCCGTAGAACTCGACGAACTTGCCGACCACGCCGTGCTTGCGCAGCATGTCGGTGATGGTGAGCACGACGTCGGTGGCCGTGACGCCCGCCGGGATGTCGCCGGTGAGTTTGAAGCCGACCACGCGCGGGATGAGCATCGACACGGGCTGGCCGAGCATGGCCGCCTCTGCCTCGATTCCGCCGACGCCCCAGCCGAGAACGCCGAGGCCGTTGACCATCGTGGTGTGCGAGTCTGTGCCGACACAGGTGTCGGGGTAGGCCTGCAGCACGCCGCTGTTCGTGCGATCGTAGATGACCTTCGCCAGGTGCTCGATGTTCACCTGATGGACGATGCCGGTCCCCGGGGGAACGACCTTGAAGTCGTTGAAAGCGGTCTGCCCCCAGCGCAGGAACTGGTAACGCTCGCCGTTGCGCTCGTACTCGATCTCGACGTTGCGCTCGAGGGCGTTGTCGGTGCCGAACAGATCGGCGATGACCGAGTGGTCGATCACCATCTCTGCCGGCGAGAGCGGGTTGATCTTGTTCGGATCGCCGCCGAGGGCCGTCACCGCTTCGCGCATGGTGGCCAGATCGACGATGCAGGGCACACCCGTGAAGTCCTGCATGACCACACGGGCAGGTGAGAACTGGATCTCTGTGTTGGGCTCTGCCGTGGCATCCCAGGAGCCGAGCGCTTCGATCTGAGCCTTGGTCACGTTCGCACCGTCTTCGGTGCGAAGCAGATTCTCGAGGAGAACCTTGAGGCTGAACGGAAGCTTCTCGTGGCCCGGAACGGTGTCTAGGCGGAAGATCTCGTAGTCGGTGCTGCCGACCGTCAGGGTGCTCTTGGCACCGAAGCTGTTCACCGTGGACACGAATCCGTCTCCTTCTTGTCTGTGGGAGCGACAGGCGACTCCATCTTGCTCGCCTACGACGCTGGCTGCCAGCAAGGCACACCTAACATTCTGCGCCTCGCGGCGCTTCTGCGAAAGCGCACAAATTTATCTTGATGTCAAGATAAATCTATCACGCCTCTGAGATGTCTTCTGCGCGCGACGCGCTCGGATGCAGCGCGCGCACCACAAGCCAGGTGACCGCGATCATCGGCGCGAACAGCGGCAATCCCATCACGAGCTTCAGCGTGCCGAGCGCGGTGACATCTCCAGCGAAGTACAGCGGCAGTTGAACGGCAAGGCGCGCGGCGAAGAGCACGGCCCAGGCGATGGTGAGCCAGAAGTACGCGCGACGTTTACGGCGATCGCGTCGCCACGCGGTTCCCTCCCCCGTCAAGAAGCCCGCAGCGAGGCCGATGAGCGACCAGCCGACCAGGGCTGAGATCAACAGAGCGGAGCCGTAGGCGGTGTTCGTGATGAAACCGAGGATGAAGTTGTCCTGGCCACGGCCGGTGAAAAGCGCGAGTGCGGCTGCTGCGGCCGCCGCAACAAGGCCACCGATAGCCGCAGCCGGAGGGGACTTCTGCAGCAGTCTGATCACCGTGAACACGGCGGCGAGTCCGACCGACACTCCCAACGGGAGGATCAACGGTTCAGGCTGGATCGTGAACAGCACCACGAATGCCAGGCTCGGCAGGACGGACTCGAGTATGCCGCGCCATCCGCCCATCGCCGACCAGACAACCTTCTGCGTGCTTTCACCGCCACGGGGATCGATCCCCGCGCGACGCGCTGCGCTTCCCAGCGCCGCACCGAGCACATCGGATGTGCTGGGTTGTTCTGCGTCGGCCTGCCTCGATTCGTCTGAGCGTTCGTCCTCGCTCACGGCGTGCCCGGTGAGGCCGGCATCTTCAGCGGGATGAGATCACGCGGAGGCATCGGCGTTCCGCCGCGCACCACGACGATCGAGCGGAACAGATCCTCGACCTGCGCGGCCGCGTCGGGGTCTGAGGCTGCTGCTCCCCCGATCACGCCGCGCAGGAACCAGCGCGGCCCATCGACGCCGACGAAACGGGCGAGGCGAAGCTCCGATCCCTCTGAGGCAGGAGCCGGCACCTCCGCCAGCAGCTCTTTGCCGAGGGGACCCTCGCGCTCCTCCACGCGGCCGCCCTGCTGACGGACCTGATCGACAAGCTGCATGCGCGTCTCGTGCCACAGGCCGAGTGTGCGCGGTGCTGCAAAGGGCTGAACCTGCAGGGAGGAATCGGCGTAGTCCAGGCCGACCGCGACGATGCGTTTGGTCTGCTCTTCAACTTCGAGGCGGAGATTCAGTCCTTCGCGGGGAAGAATCTTGATACCGCCCAGATCGATGTACGGGCGTACCGGATTCGCCTCTGCCTCATCGAAGGGGCCGCCCGAGGAACGGTCCTCCGGCGCCGATTTCGACGTCGGCGGGGTGATCTCTTCGGTCATATCGTCTCTCCTGCCTGATATCCGGTGGAACCGAAGCCAGCCGCGCCGCGCGAGCTTTCGGGCAACTCGTCGACGGGAACGAACTTCGCCCTGGCGACCGGCATGATGATCAGCTGAGCGATCCGGTCCCCGACCGCCACATCGTACGCGATCTCGCTATCGGTGTTCAGCAAGTTCACTTTGATCTCGCCACGGTAGCCCGCATCGACAGTGCCCGGTGAGTTGACGATCGTGATGCCGTGTTTGGCGGCCAGCCCGCTACGGGGCACCACGAATGCCGCATAGCCGTCGGGAAGCGCGATGCGCACCCCGGTAGGCACGAGCGCACGCTGGCCGGGGCCGAGGTGCACGGCTTCAGCGGCCACGAGGTCTGCTCCGGCATCACCGGGGTGGGCGTAGTACGGCAGCACAGAGGCGATAATGGGGAGATCGACAGAATCACTCACCCCACGAGGCTAATGCAGAACCTTCGCTCTGACACACGCGTTCGCTACCGCGAACGGCTTTCGCCGAGCCTGTGGCTCCTGGTGACAGCTGCCGTCGTCGGACCGATGGTGGCGCTGACCTTCACTCCGCTGGGCTCGCTGCCCGCCCTGCTGATCGGTGCCGCGGCCGGCGTCGCCGTGATCACCGTGCTCATAGCGGCGTCACCGACGATTCATGTCGAGGAGACGATCGTTCGCGCGGGCCGCGCCCGAATCGACGCCCGGTGGCTCGGCGAGATCACCGCGGTCACCGGTGAGCAAGCCCGTGCGGCTCGGGGTCCGGCACTTCCTGCCCGAGGATGGCATCTGATTCGCGGCGGAATCGATGGCATCGTCGTCGTCGAGAACATCGATCCGAACGACTCGGTCACCGCCTGGACGATTTCGACGCGTACGCCTGACCGACTGGCCGCGGCGATCGATGCGGCCAAGCGGGCCGCATCCGTCACCCGCTAGCACTCACCGAGCCAACGCGCCGCGTTAACACGACAACGCGCCCCGAGCCGACCGGCTGGGGCGCGAGCGTGATCGTGGCTGCTATCAGGCAGCGCACTCCTTGCAGATCGGGCCATCCGGGCCATCGTGATCGAGCTGCGACTGGTGCTTCACGAGGAAACAGCTCATGCACGTGAACTCGTCCTGCTGGGCAGGAAGCACGACGACGTCGAGCTCGAGGTCAGAAAGGTCTGCGCCGGGGAGGTCGAAACTCGAGGGGTTATCGGCGTCCTCGTCGCCGGTCGTGCCAGACAATTTGTCCGGCACACGCTCCTTCAGGGCTTCGATCGACTCGGAGTCGTCTTCGCTCTTTCGGGGGGCGTCGTAGTCGGTTGCCATGCGGTAAGTCTCCACTTTCATGGTGCTAGTGGGCGGGTCGCCGACGGGTATGCGGCGGGCATAGTTTGCACGACGTGAAGAGATTTCGCAAATGCCCTCGCGTGCGTCTGATCAAACTCGCGGCACGCCCGGTGTATTCCCGACTTGTTCAGCTCCTTCGTGACACGATGAACCAACACCCATCAGAGGGGCATACGCATGGAAAACGTCACTATCGTCGGCACCGAAGACGACCTGCTGATCCTCGCCAACGGCTCGGGCGACCGATTCGCTCTCGCCATCGACGAGGTGCTGCAGCGTGAGATCCGTCGTGCCCGCCGCAAGCAGACTGACGAGGCTCCCCGGCCCACGGCCAGTCCCCGGGAGATTCAGGCACACATCCGCTCGGGACTCACCGCGGCCGAGGCCGCGGAACTGCTGGGAATCGCCGTTGACGAGGTCGCCCGTTTCGAGGGTCCCGTCCTCGCCGAGCGTGAACACGTCATCGGCCAGGCACTGTCTGTACCCGTCCTGATCGGGAGCGAGGTCGAGCCTGCTGCCCAGCCGACCTTCGGCGCCGCGATCCGCTCGAAACTCGCCGACCTCAGCGCCACGGGCGAGCGTTGGGCGAGCTGGAAGGAAGAATCCGGCTGGATCGTCAAGCTGGAGTTCACCGCGAACGAGGTCGCCCACGACGCGCGCTGGAGCTTCGAAGCCCGGCACAACGCGCTCTCGCCGCTCAACGCAGACGCCACCCAACTCTCGCGCCAGGGGTCGTTGCCCGAGGGCCTCATTCCGCGTCTACGCGCGGTAGACAGCGAGCGCACGGCATCGCCGTACAAGGACGACAGTCGATTCGACTCCGGCGCATTCGGTCCCCGGCTGCTCCCGCCGACCGATGAGGACGGCGATGAGCTCCAGGTGCCAGAGCGTTCCGGTCCGGCCGTGCAGGATGCGGCGATGAAACGCGCGCCCGATGAGTCGGTCACGAGTGCCGAGACCGCCGATCTGTTGGAGGCCCTGCGCCGTCGCCGCGGACAGCGCGAGAGCGCACCGCTGGTCGATGACGATGTTCCGTCATCCGGTACACCGGGGAACCACAGAGACGACACCCCCATCGCACTCTTCGACGCGCTTGAGACCGACGACCAGGCCGATGATCGGGGCACAGAACCCGTTCGAGAAGGACAGAGCAACGAGAGCTCGGGACGCCGCCGCCGCCGAGGTGCAATGCCCTCCTGGGACGAGATCGTCTTCGGAGCCCGCACAGACGACTGAGCGGTCGCGTCATCACGCGGCGAACGCACCGCGTCGGATATAGGGCACCTGTCGTTCTTCTGGCGTGAGGGCGCCGTGCTGGCCGACCATCCCGCGGCCGCGCTGGTCGGCGGCTGTTCCGTCATAGAACGCCCTGTTGCCCCGCGCGAGAACGAGGACATCGCCGATACGCGCACGGGCTTCTTCGGTCACGCGGTGGCCGAACAGCCCGGCGCCGATCGCCTCCTCACGGCTCAGCACATCGGCGTCTCGCCCGGATTCACGGCGCCATGCCTGCACGACGGCATCCGGCAGGGCATCCGCTTCAACATAGAGATGGAGCATGCGCGGTTCCCCACCGAAGTGACGCACCCCATCCAGCCGTGCGTCACCGCCGTCCAGGACCGTGTGCCGGTGGGCAGGAACATCGATCATGCCGTGATCGGCTGTGATCAACACACCGACACCGCGCGGCGGGGTCACGGAGACGGCCGCATCGAGTTCTTCCAGCGCATGCAGCCAGCCCTCTGACGCCACCCCATGTCTATGCCCGGCCTTATCGACTTCGGGCAGGTAGCAGTACACGAGCGACCCGGGTTGATCCGCGGCGAGTTGGTAAGCGATTGCGACGCGTTCCGCCGGGGTCTGTGCCGACACGAAACTCGCACCGCGGAGCGTGGCTCGGGTGAAACCGCTGTTCGCATAGGCTGCGATGCCGACGGCGAAGCTTGCGATGCCGAGATCGCCAGCCTGCTCGAAGACAGTCGGCTCAGGCTGCCAGGTAGTGGGGTCAATGCCGTGGCCATCCCACCCCGAGAGTTGATTGACGAGGACGTCGCTCTCATGATCGAGGACGTTGTACCCGACGAGTCCGTGTATGCCCGGCTCAACACCGGTGAGCGCGCTCGTCAGAGCCGCCGCCGTGGTGGTGGGAAACACGGAATACGCGACATCCTTCTTCCCCACTCCGGACGTCAGATGCCGTGCGTGTCCGGCGTGCCCGCGCAACTGGATCGCGCCCAAGCCGTCGAGCACGATCAACACGACCGATCGAGCCGGTCGCAGTGCGCCGTCGCTGCCCTGCAGACTCGCGATCAGGTCGCCCGCCACCCCGGTCAGGCTCCGGGATGACGCAGGGGTGGCCGGTAATATGAAGGACACCCGATCAGTCTTTCACAGGCCCCGCACCACTCAGGAAGTCCATGCCGAGCACCGAATCCGCCGAGCCCGTCGAGGAGCGAATCCAGGACATCGATCTGTCCAACGAGATGCAGGGGTCTTTCCTCGAGTACGCGTACTCGGTGATCTACTCCCGCGCGCTGCCCGATGCGCGTGACGGCCTGAAGCCTGTGCAGCGACGCATCCTCTATCAGATGGCAGAGATGGGGCTCCGCCCGGATCGCGGCCACGTCAAGAGCGCCCGTGTCGTCGGCGAGGTCATGGGAAAGCTTCACCCGCATGGCGATTCCGCGATCTATGACGCCCTCGTGCGCCTGTCGCAAGATTTCGCCCTGCGTGTGCCGCTCGTCGACGGTCACGGCAACTTCGGCTCACTCGATGACGGTCCCGCGGCGTCTCGCTACACCGAGGCGCGGCTCGCCCCGCCCGCCCTCGCACTCACCGAGAGCCTGGATGAGGACGTCGTCGACTTCGTCCCGAACTATGACGGGCAATTCCAGCAGCCTTCCGTGCTGCCGGCGGCGTTCCCGAACCTGCTGGTCAATGGCGCGAGCGGTATCGCGGTCGGCATGGCGACGAACATGGCGCCGCACAACCTCATCGAGGTCGTCGCCGCCGCCACACACCTGCTTGAGAATCCGGATGCCTCGACAGAAGAACTCATGGAGTTCGTGCCGGGGCCGGACTTCCCCTCTGGCGGCATCCTCATGGGTCTCGACGGCGTGAAGGACGCCTATGCCAACGGACGTGGCGCGTTGCGCGTGCGCGGCAAAGTGTCCGTGGAGCCGATCGGGCCGCGACGCACCGGCATCATCGTCACTGAGCTCCCCTACATGGTGGGCCCGGAACGACTGATCGAGAAGATTCGCGACGCCGTTCAGGCCAAGAAGCTCCAGGGCATCAGTGACGTCGATGACTTCACTGATCGAGCAAACGGTCTTCGAGTGCAGATCGGCATCAAGACCGGCTTCGATCCGAATGCCGTGCTCGAACAGCTTTACCGACTCACACCGCTGGAAGACTCCTTCAGCATCAACAACGTCGCCCTTGTCGACGGGCAGCCGCGCACGCTCGGGCTGAAAGAGATGCTGAGCGTCTACGTCGGCCACCGGATCGACGTGATCACGCGTCGTAGCCGGTTCCGTCTCGCACGCCGTGAAGAGCGCCTGCACCTTGTCGAGGGTCTGCTGATCGCGATCCTCGACATCGACGAGGTCATTCAGGTCATTCGTTCATCGGACGACTCTGAACAGGCTCGCGACCGATTGCAGCAGATCTTCGATCTGTCCGAGCTGCAGGCCGAGTACATCCTGGAGCTTCGGCTTCGGCGTCTGACGAAGTTCTCGCGCATCGAGCTGGAAGCCGAGCGCGACAAACTTCAGGCCGAGATCGCCGAACTGCGCGAACTGCTGGGGAGCGAAGCTCTGTTGCGTGCGCAGGTCGCGCGTGAACTGGACGCCGCCGCAGAGGCCTATGGCACCCCCCGCCGTACGCTGCTGCTCAACGCCGCTCCCCCGAAGCCGCGCAGCTCGAAGACGCCCGTCGACCTGCAGATTGCCGACACACCGACCGTCGTCGTCCTGTCGACGACGGGAAAAGCGGTGCGCGTCGACCTTGCGGATGGCCAGTCGCTGTCGCCGGCGCCGCGCCGCAGCAAGCACGATGCCGTCCTGACGACGATGACGACGACGACGCGCAGCGAGATCGGAGCTGTCACCACGGCCGGACGCGTGCTGCGATTCTCCCCCGTCGATCTGCCGTCGGCGCCCTCCTCTTCGGTGCATCTGTCGGCAGGCGTCGCCCTGCGTGATTACGTCGGCCTGCTGGACAAGAGCGAGCGCGTCATCGGTCTGTTGCGGTTCGACGACGACACCCCGTTCGCGATCGGAACGCGTGCCGGTGTCGTCAAGCGCATCGTGCCGAGCGCTCTCGCTGTGCGACCCGAGACCGAGGTGATCGGCCTGAAGCCCGGCGACGCGGTCGTGGGTGCGGCACCCGCCCCCGATACGCACGAACTCGTCTTCATCTCCTCCGACGCGCGCCTGCTGCACTTTTCTGCATCCGCGGTGCGTCCGCAGGGCGGAGCCGCCGGCGGCATGGCGGGGGTCAAGCTCTCTTCCGACGCGGAGGTCATCGCGTTCTCGGTCGTGACGAGCCCCGACGATGCGGTCGTCGTGACGATCTCAGGCGCTGGCGGCACGATCGCGGGAACCGACACCGGCCGCGCGAAGGTCTCACTGTTCACCGAGTTCCCTGCCAAGGGCCGCGCCACCGGTGGTGTGCGAGCTCATGCGTTCTTGAAGGGCGAAGATCGATTGCGACTGGCGTGGGCCGGCCCGTCGAACGCCCTCGCGGTGGGTAGCGACGGTTCAGCGCGCACACTCCCGGAGACCGGTGCGAAGCGGGATGCCTCGGGACAGCTGCTGGACGCCGTGATCGGCTCGGTGGGCACGCTCCTCGGCGGTTGACGCGTTCCCTGACACGCGTGACGCCAAGCGAGCCCGACTACGCCGAATCGGGACAGTGGCGGGCAGCGACGCCGCTGTCAGGCGTCGATCGACTCCCGCGAGAGCTGGTCTGACGAGTCGACGATGAACTCGCGGCGTGGCGCGACCTCGTTGCCCATCAGCAGTTCGAACACGCGGCCTGCGGCCTCGGCATCCTCTACCCGAACCCGGCGCAACAACCTTCCTGACTTATCCATCGTGGTGTTCGCGAGCTGATCGGCATCCATCTCGCCCAAGCCTTTGTAACGCTGGATCGGTTCGTGCCAGCGCTTGTTCGACCGGCGAAGCTTGGTCAGCAGCGTATGCAGTTCTTGCTCGCTGTAGGTGTAGATCGTCTCGTTCGGCTTCGAACCAGGGTTAATGACGATCACACGATGCAGCGGCGGAACAGCGGCGAACACTCGTCCCTCTTCGATCAGCGGCCGCATGTACCGGAAGAACAGCGTCAGCAGCAGCGTTCGGATGTGCGCGCCGTCCACGTCGGCATCGCTCATCAGAATGATCTTTCCGTAACGTGCTGCTTCGATGTCGAAGGTGCGACCGGAACCGGCGCCGATCGTCTGGATGATGGCTGCGCACTCGGCGTTGGAGAGCATGTCACCGATCGATGCGCGCTGAACGTTGAGGATCTTTCCTCGGATGGGCAGCAGCGCCTGTACCTCGCTGTTGCGAGCACGGCGCGCGGTTCCGAGAGCAGAGTCACCCTCGACGATGAACAGCTCGGTTCGCTCGACATCGTTCGATCGGCAGTCGACGAGCTTACTGGGAAGAGACGACGACTCCAGCGCGTTCTTGCGTCGCTGAGTCTCTTTGTGGGCGCGCGCAGAGACGCGCGCCTTCATCTCGGAGACGACCTTCTCAAGCAGCTGGCTGGCCTGGTTCTTGTCGTCGCGCTTGTTCGACGCGAACCGAGCGCCGAGCTCTTTGCGCAGCACCTGGGCGACGATCTGGCGTACAGCTGGCGTGCCGAGAACCTCTTTGGTCTGTCCTTCGAACTGCGGCTCGGGAACCTCGACGGTGAGAACCGCGGTGAGCCCGGCCAGCACATCGTCCTTCTCGACCTTGTCGTTGCCGACCTTGAGCCGGCGAGAGTTCTGATCGACCTGCGCGCGCAGCACCTTCAGCAGCTCTTGTTCGAAACCCTGTTGGTGGGTGCCGCCCTTGGGCGTGGCGATGATGTTCACGAACGAACGCGTGACCGTGTCGTAGCCGGTGCCCCAGCGCATCGCCAGGTCGACGCGGCATTCGCGCTCGACCTCGGTGGAGACCATATGGCCGTCAGCTTGCAGCACCGGCACCGTCTCGGTGAAAGTCCCTGTCCCCTGGACGCGCCAGGTGTCGGTGATGGGAGGGTCGATCGCGAGATAGTCGACGAACTCGGAGATTCCCCCCTGGTAGAGGTAGGCCGATTCTGTCGGATCCGCATCCTCCTCGCCAGCGACCCCACGCTCATCACGAATGACGATCTCGAGCCCCGGAACGAGAAAGGCCGTCTGTCGTGCGCGCGTTTCGAGCTCGCCCAGTTGGAAGGCGGCATCCTTTGTGAAAATCTGCCTATCGGCCCAGTAACGCACGCGCGTTCCGGTGACACCGCGCGGTGCCTTGCCGACGACCTGCAGTTCGCTGCTCTTCTCGAACGGTGTGAACGGTGCGTCCGGCCGCTTGTCACCGGCGTCTGTGAAGACTCCGGGCTCACCACGGTGGAACGACATGCCGTAGGTTTTACCGCCACGGTCGACCTCGACATCGAGCCGTTCGGACAGCGCGTTGACCACCGAAGCACCGACACCGTGCAGACCGCCGGAAGCCGCGTACGAGCCGCCGCCGAACTTTCCACCCGCGTGCAGCTTGGTGAAGACGACCTCGACCCCGCTCAGGCCCGTGCGTGGTTCGATGTCCACGGGCACGCCGCGCCCACGGTCGCGCACCTCGACGCTGCCGTCGGCGTGCAAGATGACCTCGATCCGAGAGCCGTTTCCGGCAACGGCCTCATCCACGGCATTATCGATGATCTCCCACAGGCAGTGCATGAGGCCCGGTGAGCCGTTGGAGCCGATGTACATGCCGGGTCGCTTGCGAACCGCTTCGAGGCCTTCAAGTACCTGAAGATGATGTGCGGAATACTCGGCGGTCACAAAGATCAATTCTATTCGCGCATGCCGATCACGGCGCGCAGACACTCCCCACCGGCGGTATGCTCGCGCGCCGTGCGTACGCGGTGAGCGAAACACGCCGCCTTCCCGGCATGCCATACAGCTTCGCGTGGTTGTATTGAGCACATCACAAACCGACGCCGATACCCGAGGAGGCACCGAGATGAACGCTACAACCGAACGTGAGACCTCCACTGTCGAGTACCGTCTGAGCGC
>NZ_JAJUFV010000016.1 GCF_029263575.1 Microbacterium sp.
GCGAGCACGGGCGATGGATCCGGAATGAGCGTCGGATCCGGATTCCCAGTTCCCACATCGCGAAGCACCGTGTCGGCGGCGTATCCCTCCTGCGCGCCGACGTCATGCTCGACGAGGATCGTCCCCGCGCGCCCGCGTGTTACGACGAGACCCGCCTGCGCGAGCTGACGGTAGGCGGCCACAGCCGTGTTGCGGTTGACGCCGAGACGGGAGGCGAGTTCGCGCACCGGTGGCAACGTGCTGCCGGCAGGAAGAATGCCGCGATCATGCAGCTCGCGCACGCTGGTGGCGATATCGGTCGCCGTCGAACCCGTGATCTGCTCGCTCATGTCACCTCTCGTCATATGAGTCTACGGGGTGTCGTCGGCGGTGCTATCTTTTGACATAGATCAAAAGCTGTTTTGACTAGTTCGAAAGGTTTACCCATGACTTCAGCGCAGGAAACCACGACCGGATCCCCCCGGGTCAAGAGCGGTCTCGCCGAGATGCTCAAGGGCGGCGTCATCATGGATGTCGTCACCGCCGAGCAGGCGAAGATCGCCGAGGACGCCGGCGCGGTCGCCGTCATGGCCCTGGAGCGCGTGCCCGCTGACATCCGCGCACAGGGCGGAGTCTCGCGCATGAGCGACCCCGACATGATCGACAGCATCATCGACGCCGTGTCGATCCCGGTCATGGCCAAGGCTCGTATCGGACATTTCGTCGAGGCGCAGGTGCTGCAGGAACTCGGCGTCGACTACATCGACGAGTCCGAGGTGCTCTCGCCGGCCGACTATGTCAATCACATCGACAAGTACGACTTCACCGTCCCGTTCGTCTGTGGCGCCACCAACCTGGGCGAGGCGCTGCGCCGAATCAACGAGGGTGCGGCGATGATCCGCTCGAAGGGTGAAGCAGGCACAGGCGATGTCTCCGAGGCCATGAAGCACATCCGTAAGATTCGCGGCGAGATCGCTGCGCTCACGGCCCTGCCGAAGGACGAGCTGTACGTCGCGGCCAAAGAGCTGCAGGCCCCGTATGAGCTTGTCGCCGAGATCGCCGCGACCGGCTCGCTCCCGGTCGTGCTGTTCGTCGCGGGCGGAGTCGCGACACCGGCGGATGCGGCGATGATGATGCAGCTCGGAGCGGACGGCGTGTTCGTCGGCTCCGGCATCTTCAAGTCGGGCGATCCTGCTGCGCGCGCGGCCGCCATCGTGAAGGCGACGACCTTCTACGATGACCCGAAGGTGATCGCTGACGTCTCCCGCGGCCTCGGCGAGGCCATGGTCGGCATAAACGTCGCCGATCTGCCCGCCCCGCATCGGCTCGCCGAGCGTGGCTGGTAGTCCACGCGTCGGCGTCATCGCCCTGCAGGGCGACGTGCGTGAGCACGAGCGCGTCTTGCAGGGCCTCGGAGCCGAAACCGTGCGGGTACGCCGTGCGGAAGAGCTTGGCCGGGTCGATGGATTGGTGATTCCCGGCGGCGAATCCACGGTGATCGACAAGCTCTCACGTCAGTTCGGCCTCCAGCAGCCGATTCGCGAGGCCATCTCGACGGGCTTGCCGGTGTACGGCACATGCGCCGGACTCATTCTTCTCGCCGACCGCATCATCGATGGGACCGAGGGACAACAGAGCTTTGGTGGTCTCGACATCGCAGTACGACGCAACGCGTTCGGTCGACAGACGGAGTCGTTCGAGGCCGAGCTGACCGTACCGGCATTGGGCGAAGAACCCGTGCACGCGACCTTCATCCGTGCCCCGATCGTCGAAAGGGCCGGAGCTGACGTCGAGGTGCTTGCGGCGCTGTCGGATCGCACGATCGTCGCTGTGCGCCAGGGGAACCTTCTGGGCACGAGTTTTCATCCGGAAGTCGGGGGAGATGCGCGCTTTCACGAGTACTTCCTGAGGCACGTGCTTGCGCGCGTGCGCAGCGCAACGGCATCCGCGCGATAGCGTCTCGGTATGCGTCTTCCTCTCGGTTCTACCGCTGTCAGCCCCAGCGGAGGGACTCTGACCCTGCTCAGCCGCAGGGGACAGCCCTGGAAACGCATCGCCTCGCGAGAATTGGCACTGCGCGAGGCACTCGCGCTGCTCGACTCCGCCGACGAGCAACGCGTCGCACATGCTGACACGTTGTTCCCTAGCGCGGTGCTCTCGTCTGCCGAAACCGCGCCGCGCTTCGCAGAAGGCCAAGAGCTCCTGTGGCGGTATGGACGCCATATCGAGACGGCCCGGGTGATCCGCGACGATGGGCGCGGACTCGTCGTCTGGATCCCCTCTGGCTCAGCACGTCTGCAACCTGCCCCTTCGGATGGCCGCAGGCACCGCGATATCCCGCTCGAAGAGCGGTTCCGCGCACCGTGGAAGATGACCGAGACGAGCTGGACCGGCCCGGGGGTGCTGAGGGTCGCGCCCAGCGGTCGCCCCTGGTCGATCTGGTTCTTCCAGCGCCATGACGGCACGCCGGATGGCGCCTATGTCAATCTCGAGCTACCCCACCGGCGCTTGGGCGGCGAGACGCCGACGATCTTCACGCGAGACCTCGTGCTCGACCTCTGGATCGACGCCGAGCATCCGGGCAGTGAGGACATCTGGCTCAAGGACGCCGATGAGCTCCAGACCATCGTCGAGCACGGCCGGTTCACAGCGGAACAGGCTGATGCCGTGCGGACGCTCGCGGATATCGCCGGTCAGGAGTTCATCTCCGCCGGAGCCTGGCCAATGGATGAGGGGTGGACATCCTGGAGGCCGGATGCCGCGATGGACCGCCCCGTCGCTCTTCCGAACACCCCCGCGATGGATGCCGCCAGGGCACGGTCAGGGAGCACCAGCCTGGAGGGGTGAAACCGCGCCTCGGGGCGCGGACGAGAGACCGCGTAGACTGAGGGGCGCAAAACGCGAAACGAGCGGAGATATATGTCCGGGCATTCCAAGTGGGCAACGACGAAGCACAAGAAGGCCGTCATCGACTCGAGGCGCGCGAAGTCGTGGGCCAAGCTCATCAAGAACATCGAGGTGGCGGCCAAGCTCGGCGGTCCTGACCTGCAGGGAAACCCCACGCTGTACGACGCCGTCTTCAAGGCGAAGAAGATGTCTGTGCCGAAGGACAACATCGATCGTGCTGTCAAGCGCGGTGCCGGTATCGGCGGAGAAGCCGTCGAGTACCTGTCGATCATGTACGAGGGGTACGGCGCGAACGGCGTCGCTCTCATGATCGAGTGTCTGACGGACAACAAGAACCGCGCGGCAGCAGAGGTGCGCACGATCCTCAGCCGCAACGGCGGAAACCTCGCCGATCCAGGCAGCGTCGCGTACAACTTCACGCGCAAGGGCGTCATCGTCGTCGGCTCTGAAGGCACGACGGAGGACGCCGTGATGGAAGCCGTGCTCGAGGCCGGGGCCGAAGAGATCGAGCCGCACGGCGAGGACTTCGGGGTCATCACCGAAGCCAGTGACCTCGTGACGGTGCGCACGGCTCTGCAGGAGGCCGGTATCGACTACGAGTCCGCTGATGTCGAGTTCGTGCCGAACCTCAAGGTCGAGATCGACGCACCCACCGCCCGCAAGATTTTCCGTCTCATCGACGCTCTCGAAGACAGCGAGGACGTGCAGAACGTCTACAGCAACTTCGACCTCACCCCTGAGGTGCAGGCCGAGCTCGAGAACGACGAAGAGTAGGCGCGCCGACCGAGCCGCCACTTCCTCAGCGCTTAGCCTGGGGGAGTGGCGGCTCCTTCTGTGCGGGTACTGGGCATCGACCCTGGCTTGACGCGCTGCGGTGTCGGCGTGGTCGATGTCGATCGCGCGCGGCGCGGCACCCTGGTCCATGTCGGCGTGGTGCGCACGGCTCCTGATGCCTCCGTCGGCGAACGCCTCGCGGCCGTTGCCGAGGGTATCCGCACAGTCCTGGACCAGCATCGGCCCGATGCCGTCGCCGTCGAGCGCGTCTTCGCGCAGCACAACAGCCACACGGTCATGGGGACGGCCCAGGCCAGCGGCGTGGCGCTGCTGGTGGCAGCCGAGGCGGGCCTTCCCGCCGCTACCCACACCCCGAGCGAGGTGAAGGCAGCTGTCACCGGTTACGGGTCGGCTGATAAGAAGCAGGTGCAGGCGATGGTCGCCCGTATTCTGCGATTGGACACGCCGCCCCAGCCGGCGGATGCAGCCGATGCCCTCGCGATCGCGCTGTGTCACGCCTGGCGCCGGGGCGGTGCTGTCGCACCCGGTACCGATGCGCTCACTCCGGCGCAGCGTGCCTGGGCCGATGCCGAGCGTGTCGCTCGAACATACATACGATCCACCTCGTAGGCTGGAGGCATGATCTCTTCGCTGCGTGGCCCTGTGCTTTCGACCGGCGCCGACCATGTGGTCGTCGAAGTCGGCGGCGTCGGATTCTTCGTCTTCGTTCCGGCAGATCTCGCCCACACCGCACGGGTTGGCGCTGAGATACGACTGCACACCAGCTTGATCGTCCGCGAGGACGCTCTCACGCTCTTCGGGTTCGAGACCCCGCTTGAGCTCGAGGTGTTCACGCAGCTTCTCAGCGTCACCGGCGTCGGCCCGAAATCCTCGCTCGGGGTCCTCGGCCATCTCACAGTCGACCAGATCGCCGCGGCTGTCGCAGACGATGACGATGCCCCGTTCCGTCGCGTATCGGGAATCGGACCGAAGACAGCCAAGCTCATCGTGGTACAACTCGCAGGAAAGCTCCAGCCGCCCGCCGCGCCCGGTGCCGTTCGTGCCTCCGACGGCGCCGCCGATGTCATCAATCAGGTCACGACGGCGCTGGTGGGGCTGGGGTGGTCGGAGAAGGTCGCGGCAGAGGCTGCGGCATCCACCGCTGAGGGCGCGAGCGAGGCCGACCGCTCCTCGGTGCCCGCGTTGCTGCGTCAGAGCCTTGCCGCCCTCGGGCCGGCGAAGGCCGGAGCGGCCCGTGGCTGAGGGTCGCGACGCGGCTGAACCGCTCGACGACGCAGAACTCGCCATCGAGGGCGCCCTGCGCCCCAGCAGTCTCGGAGATTTCGTCGGGCAGCCAAAGGTCCGGGGCCAGTTGCAGTTGCTGCTTGACGCCGCGAGTATTCAGCACCGCCCACCGGACCATATCCTTCTGGCTGGCCCTCCCGGGCTCGGCAAGACGACACTTGCGATGATCGTCGCACACGAAAGCGAGCGCCCACTCCGCCTCTCCAGCGGTCCTGCCATTCAACATGCCGGTGACCTCGCGGCTCTGCTGTCGAGCCTGGTTCCCGGAGAAGTACTCTTCATCGACGAGATCCACCGCATGGCGCGGTCCGCGGAGGAGATGCTGTACCTCGCGATGGAAGACTTTCGCATCGACATCATGGTCGGCAAAGGTGCGGGCGCCACCAGCATTCCTCTGGATCTCGCACCGTTCACCCTGGTCGGAGCGACAACGCGCTCGGGTCTGTTGCCCAACCCGCTGCGCGACAGATTCGGCTTCACCGGTCATCTCGAATTCTACGACGATCGCGACCTCGAGCAGGTCATCGAGCGATCGTCGCACGTGCTCGGCGTGTCGCTGCCGGCTGATGCTCGCGCCGAGATCGCTCGGCGCTCCCGCGGCACACCCCGTATCGCCAATCGCCTCCTTCGGCGCGTACGCGATTACGCGCTCGTGCACGGCAATGTCAGCGCCGCATCCCTCGATGACGTGCGCTTCGCCCTGGAGCTTTATGATGTGGATCCGATCGGCCTCGACCGCCTCGACCGTGCGGTCCTGGACACCCTCGTTCGCCGCTTTCGCGGTGGCCCAGTCGGACTCAGCACCCTTGCTGTCGCGGTCGGCGAAGAGGCCGAGACCGTCGAAAGCGTCGTGGAGCCGTACCTTGTTCGAATCGGCTTCCTCGGGCGCACACCACGCGGTCGAGTGGCCACTCCCGAGGCGTACGCGCACCTCGGTCTGCAGCATCCGGACCAGCCAGCATTGCTCGATGACCTATAATCGCTGGAGGCTTCCCCCCGACCCTGGCGCACCCACCGATGGCGCGCGCATTTGAAAGGCACTTCCTGATGGAACTCATCCTCTTCGGTCTTCTCGCAGTCCTGCTGGTGTTCATGATCTTCAACACCCGTCGGCGCAACAAGCAGATGAAGGAGCAACAGGAAGAGAAGGCCCGCAAGACCGTTCCCGGCGTCAAGGTTCTTCTTCAGGGCGGGCTCTACGGCACCATCGTCGCCTACGACGCTGATGATCTCGATGAGCCTGCTCTCATCGAGATCGCTCCTGGCACCGTCATCGAGGTGCACAGCCAGGCGATCCTCCGCATCGTCGATCCCACCGAGGACGACGCTGCCGACACCGCAGTCGACGTCGACGGCGCGGATGCGGACGCCGATGCCGAGATCGACGAAGACACCTTCGCGGTGAATGAAGAGCTTCCCGCGCCCAACGAGACTCCCGAGGAGACTCGGGCACGCCTCGAGCGCGACTCCGACAACAAGTAGTCTTCCGACCGCCCGCCAGCCGCCTAGAAAGCTGAACGTACGTGGCCTCTTCTTCACCAGTTCGTCATGCCTGGAAAGTCCTCCTCGCGCTCCTGCTCGTCACAGCAGGCCTGTTCGGCATCAACGCTCTCGGCGTCTACGGTTTCGGCAAGAGCTCGTGGGCCCCGGAGCTCGCACTCGACCTTCAGGGCGGTACGCAGATCATCCTCGGCGCCGTTACGGAAGACGGCGCCGACCCGACTCAGGAGCAGCTTGATCAGGCTGCTGCGATCATCCGACAGCGCGTTGACGCCTCGGGTGTCGCCGAAGCCGACATCGCCACCGAGGGCGGACGTAACATCGTCGTCCAGATTCCAGGCAACGCAGACGCCGAGACGCGCGAGCGGATTCAGGCGAGTGCTCAGCTTGAGTTCCGTCCTGTCATCGTGAGCACGGCCCCGGCGACCGAGTTCACCGGGGAAGATGGCAACACCACGCCGTATCCGTCTCCGGACTCGAGTGCAAATGCCGTCCCGACGCCTGAGCCCACCGATGCGAGCGACCCGGCATGGATCACCGAGAAGCTGCAGGCAGAGCTCCTCGCCTACGACTGTTCCGATCCGCAGAACGACCCGTCCAACGCTCCCGAGGACGAGCCGCTGATCACCTGCGACGCAGCGGGCACGGCCAAGTTCATCCTCGGCCCGATGGAGCTCTCCGGCGACGCGATCGACGATGCCACCAGCGGCCGCGATCCGCAGTCTGGCGCATGGACGGTGCAGCTGACGCTCGACACTGAGGGAACCGAGGTTTTCGGCAACATCAGCCAGCGCCTGTACCAGAACAAGCTCGCCAGCCAGAGTCCTCGCGACCAGTTCGCCTTCGTGCTCGACGGTGCCGTCATCTCGGCACCCCAGATGAACGGCGTCATCCTCAACGGCAAGCCCAGCATCTCGGGCTCGTTCACGCAGGAGACCGCCGAGACGCTCGCCGATCAGCTCAAGTACGGGGCGCTCCCGCTAAGCTTCACCACCGTCAGCTCAGACACGGTCTCGGCCACGCTCGGCACGCAGCAGCTGCAGATCGGTCTCATCGCCGGGCTCATCGGCCTCGCGCTCGTCGCGGTGTACTCGCTGTTGAGCTATCGTGCTCTCGGCACGGTCATCATCGCGTCGATCGCCGTCATGGCGGTCCTCACCTACATCATCATCTGCATCCTCGCGTGGCGACTCGGCTTCCGCCTGTCGCTGGCAGGCGTGGCGGGTCTCATCGTCGCGATCGGGTTCACGGCCGACTCGTTCATCGTGTACTTCGAACGAATACGTGACGAGTTGCGCGACGGTAAATCGATAACCAGTGCCGTCGAAGACGGCTGGGGCCGAGCGAAGCGCACGATCTACATTTCCAAGTCGATCAACATCCTCGCCGCGGTCGTGCTGTACATTCTCGCTGACTCGACGGTGAAGGGCTTCGCGTTCACACTCGGGCTCACCACGCTCATCGACGTCTTCATCTTCGTGATCTTCACGCACCCGGTGATGCAGATCCTAGCCCGCACGCGGTTCTTCGGCGGGGGACACAAGCTCTCAGGCCTCGCTCCTGATGTCCTCGGTGCGGTGTACCACACCCGGTCGCAGTACCGCGAGGTCTCTTCGGGATCAGTCGGTCGTGCTGCGAAGAACACCCGGTCTCGAGCCGAAGCCGACCGCCGACAGACCATAGCCGAGCGCAAGCGTGCAGCAGTTCTGACCGCAGACAACACCACGGATGCCGGAAGCGAGGGAGACCGCTGATGGCTTCCATGAATGAGTTCGGTAACAACCTCTACACGGGCAAGACGTCCTTCCCGTTCGTCGGCAAGCGGCGGCTGTGGTTCATCATCGCCATCGCACTCGTCGCAGCATCCGCACTCGTGCCGTTGCTGCGTCCGGTGCAGTTCTCCATCGAGTTCACGGGTGGCTCCCAGTTCACCGTCGTCGCGCCGGAGAGCACTGACCAGGCGCTCGCGACCGATGCCGTGCAGGGGGTCGTGCCAGAAGCGGCCGCCAAGGTGGCGATTGTGAACGGCACCGACGTGCGCGTGCAGACATCGCAGATGACCTCGGAGGAAACACAGAACGTCGCCGCGGCACTGGCCGATGCGTACGAGGTGCCAGCCGACGAGGTCACGGCGTCGTTCATCGGCGCGACCTGGGGCGACAACGTCACTCGACAGTCGCTGTGGGGTCTGGCGATCTTCCTCGCGCTGACCTTCTTGATTCTGGCGATCTACTTCCGCACGTGGAAGATGTCGGCGGCGGCGATCATCGGCCTGCTGGACGTGCTCGTCATCACTGTCGGTGTCTACGCCCTGGCTGGGTTCGAGATCTCACCCGCGGCCGTGATCGGCTTCCTGACGATTCTGGCGTACTCGCTGTACGACACGACTGTCGTCTTCGACAAGATTCGAGAGAACACCACAGAAGATGGGGAGAACTCTGCCCGCACCTTCGGTGAGTCTGTGAACCTCGCCGTCAACCAGACGCTCGTTCGTTCGATCAACACCTCGATCGTCGCGGCCCTGCCCGTCGGTGCGATTCTGTTCATCGGCGCCTTCTGGTTGGGTGCGGAGACGCTGACAGACATCTCGCTATCGATCTTCGTCGGCATCATCGTCGCGACCTACTCGACACTGTTCGTAGCCGCCCCGCTGTACTCGCTGTTCCGCGAGAAGGAGCCGACGATCGTCGAACGAGACAACCGGGTTCGCGAACTGCGTGAGCGCGCACGTGTAGAGGCGTGATCCGCACGGCAGCGGCGACCTGCCCCTGCCAGCCTGCGTATTATGTTGTGACCCGGAGGTGAAGTGATGGCGGAGGCGAACACGCAGACGCAGGGATCGAGTCTCAGACGGCTCGTTCCTCGCATCTTCTCGCGTGCGCCCCGGATCAACGACCTCGACAACCTCATCCGCACCGTCAGGGTCAATCACCCCAAGGGCGATCTCGCGATCATCAGTCGCGCGTACCAGGTCGCCAGCGAGAAGCACGCGACTCAGAAGCGTCAGAGCGGTGAGCCGTACATCACGCACCCGCTCGCCGTCGCGCAGATCCTCGCTGAGATGGGGCTGGGGCCGCGTGCGATCGCTGCCGCGTTGTTGCACGACACGGTAGAAGACACCGGGTACGCCCTCTCCGAGCTCACCGAGGTCTTCGGTGACGAAGTCGCGATGCTCGTCGACGGGGTCACCAAGCTCGACAAAGTCAAGTACGGTGAGAGCGCACAGGCCGAGACGGTGCGCAAGATGATCGTGGCGATGTCGAAAGACATCCGTGTGCTGCTGATCAAACTCGCCGACCGTCTCCACAACGCGCGCACGTGGGGCTTCGTTCCACCGGAGAAGGCCGAGCGCAAGGCTCGCGAGACGTTGGAGATCTACGCGCCGCTGGCGAACCGGTTGGGCATCCAAGCCATCAAGTCTGAGCTGGAAGACCTCTCGTTCGCCGTTCTGCACCCCAAGATCTACGCTGAAATCAACTCGCTCATCGCACAGCGCACCCCGCAGCGTGAGAAGTACCTGCAGCAGGTCATTCAGTCGATCAACGAAGACCTGCACGATCTGCGCATCCGCGGTAAGGTCGGGGGCCGCCCGAAGCAGTTGTACTCGGTGTATCAGAAGATGGTGATCCGCGGCCGCGAGTTCGACGACATCTACGATCTCATCGGCATTCGGGTGCTCGTGAACTCGGTGCGCGACTGCTATGCGGTTCTGGGCGCCATTCATGCCCGGTGGACGCCGCTTCCCGGGCGCTTCAAGGATTACATCGCGACGCCGAAGTTCAACCTCTACCAGTCGTTGCACACCACGGTGATCGGACCGGGCGGCCGCACGGTCGAGATTCAGATCCGCACCCATGAGATGCATCAGCAAGCCGAGTTCGGCGTCGCTGCGCATTGGATGTACAAAGAGCGCATGAACGGCGGGAAACCCGTCGCCGGACCCAGCGACACCGAGATGACCTGGCTGGCGCATATCTCCGACTGGCAGGCGGAGACGGCTGATCCCAGTGAGTTCCTTGACTCGCTGCGGTTCGAGATCGGCGCCAAGGAAGTGTATGTCTTCACGCCGAAGGGACGCGTGATCGGTCTTCCCGCCGGTGCGACGCCGGTGGACTTCGCCTACGCCGTGCACACTGAGATCGGGCATCGCACGATGGGGGCCAAGGTCAATGGACGCCTGGTTCCGCTGGAGACCGTCGTCAAGAGCGGCGATGTCATCGAGGTGTTCACATCGAAGAACCCCGACGCTGGGCCCAGCCAGGATTGGCTGAACTTCGTCAAGAGCACACGGGCGCGAAACAAGATTCGCGGATGGTTCACCAAAGAACGTCGTGAAGAGGCCATCGAGCAGGGTAAAGAAGCCATCGTCCGCGCGATGCGCCGCCAGAACCTGCCCTTGCAGCGGCTCATGAGCCAGGAGTCCTTTGCCGCGGTCGCGCAGCAGCTCCACTACGAAGATGTCTCAGCGCTGTACGCGGCTGTCGGCGAGGGCCATGTCTCGACGCAGTCGGTACTCGAGAAGGTCACGGCGAGTCTCGCGGATGCTGATACCAGCACCGGGGCCATCGACCTGCCGGGACGGCCCACCGCGCGCGAGCCCCGCGCGGGCGATTCCGGGATTCTGGTTCGCGGCGCCGCCGACATCCTGGTCAAGCTCGCCAAGTGCTGCACTCCGGTGCCTGGCGACCCCATCGTCGGATTCGTGACCCGCGGAAGCGGTGTCTCCGTGCACCGCTCCGACTGCGTCAATGTCAAAGCTCTCGGTGCCGACGAGCAGCGCTTCGTCGAGGTCGAGTGGGCACCGACGACCAAGAGCGTCTTCCGCGTTCAGATCCAGGTGGAGGCGCTCGACCGTGCCGCCCTGCTCTCAGACGTGACGCGGGTACTGAGCGAGCACCACGTGAACATCCTCTCGGCATCGGTGACGACGACGAACGAACGGCTGGCGATCAGCAAGTTCGTCTTCGAGATGGGAGACTCGGTGCACCTCGACCGGGTGCTCAATGCGGTGCGGCGTATCGACGCGGTCTACGACGTCTACCGCGTCACCTCTTCCTGAGCGACGTCTTCTGCCAGGCGCTGTAGCCGGGTCCGGGCGGCTTGACGCCCAGGAGCCCGCCCACGCGCGACCAGCCGTTCGGCAACGAGCGGCACAAGATCGGGTGTGATGCGCGCCATACGCTGCATCCATACCGTGTACTCGGGATAGCGGTCGGCGCCGACCACGAGGTCTGTCAGGGTGCGCAGTGGCGTGCTGACCGCGATCTCGCCGATCGTCACGAGGTCGTCGGATGGCAGGAGGCCTTCGTGGACCACGACATGGCGCATGCGAGTGACGCGAGGGCGATGCTCGACAGCGCGCTGGAAGTGGTGCTGCGATGGGGGAGCGTCGCCGGCGCCATGCACCCAGGCCGCCGTGGATCCGCTCGCGGCATAGCCGGGAATCATCATCGCCGCGACTGCTCGGAGACGCGCGCTCGGCCCTTCGGGCAGGTCAGCCGGCATGTATCCGGCGCCGAGCTCGAAGACGAGTCCATCAAGCCGCGCGGCGCTCAGCTCAGGCTGAGACAGCTGTGCCCCCGGCACGTAGAACAGCGAATCATGCACACTGCCAGTGTGCCGGGCCCTGCAAGCCGCCGCAGCGACCTGTGGATAACCGTCAGCCGCCGAGCGCGCTCAACCAGGTGCGACGAGCCTCCAACGCCTCAGCAGCCGCTTTGGCCGCCTTGGTGTCACCGGCGGCGTCAGCTGCAGCCTTCTCAGCTTCGAGCTTTGCGATGGCGTCGACCAGCTGCTGGTTCATGTCATTCGCCCGTGCCTTGGTCTCGGGGTTGTTGCGCTTCCAGTCGACCTCTTCGCGAGACTTCAGCGCCTGTTCGATGACCCGGAGCTTGTCATCGAGCGCACGTTCCTTGTCGCGGGGGACGATGCGTCCGATGTCATCCCACTTCTGCTGGATGCGTGTGAGAAGGGCGCGCGCCTGCTTGATGTTCGACTCGTCGGCAACGGCCTTCGCCTCGTCGAGCAGCGCCTGACGTGCTTCGATCTTCGGCGCGGATTCGGCTTCATCAGCCGCGGCCTGCTCAGCACGAGCTGCGTACAGCTCGTCGCCGGCCGCTTTGAAACGTGCCCAGAGCGCGTCATCGGCTTTGCGCCCCGCGCGACCGGATGCCTTCCAGTCCTCCAGCAGTCCGCGGTAGGCGGGAATGCCGTCGACACCCTTGGGTGCCAGCGCCTCGGCGCGCTCGATCAGCTGCGTCTTGCGGTCACGAGCGGCCTTGTGCGCTTCATCGAGTTCAGCGTAGAAGGCGCGACGCTGCTTGTCGACGACGGACCGAGCGTCTCGGAAACGCTTCCAGAGCTGCTGCGAGACGCCCTTGGGAAGGCGCGGCCCGCTCTGCTGCTGAGCCTGCCACGCATCGAACAGACCGGTCACTTCCTCGGTTATCTGCTTCCACTGCACCTTCGACAGGTCACGTGCGGCGATCTCCTCGATGCTCTCGACGAGCACTGTTCGATCCGCAATCGCTTTGTCGACGAGTTCCTTCGCCTGCTCGGCTTCGATCTTGCTCGCCTCGGCGAGGGCGTCAGTGAGAGTCGTCAGCCGGGCCTGCAGCGATACGAGGTCACCGACGGCCGCGGCATCCGTCGCCTCGGTCACGAGGTGCTTCGCCTGCGTCGTCAACTCGGCCGCCGACGCGCCACCGCTCTGGTGCCGCTGCTCGAGCGTGTGCACTTTGAAGGCGAGCTCATCGTATTTGCGGACGAAATAGGCCAACGCCTCTGTCGGCGTGCCGTCGGGGTACTGACCCACCACACGCCAGGCATCACCTTCGCGAACCTCGACTGTGCCGTCTTCGGCTACGCGACCCCAATCCGCTGAATCCGCCGCGGCAACCGGAATCACAGGTGCAGCTGGCTTCGCCGGCACGGGGTTGCGAGGCGGCATCGGAACCCGCGGCGGCGCGGGAACGGGGGGAGTGGGCTTCGAAGACTCGGCGTTCGGAGACTCGGTGCTCGAAGGGTCGATGTTCGAAGAGTCGGTGCTCAAAGGGTCGATGTTCGAAGAGTCGGTGGCAGACACGATGTGCTCCTTGCGCGGTCAGCCCGCGTGAGGTGGAAAGGACGATCCTCAGCCTAGTACGCGTGGCAGCTCTGGAAAGAGACTCGGATCTCACAACACCGTTACACGTTTGTGAGAAGAACGTTCGCTGCACGTAACACGAGTCACAACGTCCGCGAAACACGCCGCTCATAGTGTCTGGACATCCCCGAACGATAGGAGCGCTCGTGATCGATCACACGAAAGTCGCGGAGATCGTCGTCGTCGGCGCGGGTATGGTCGCGCACAGATTCGTCGAGAGCGTGCTCACCCGCGCCGACTCCGCTGTGCGCATCACCCTCATCGGAGATGAGAGCCGTGCGCCTTATGACCGGGTCGGTCTCACCAGTTACTTCTCCGGTGTCGCCCCGGAGGATTTAGCGTTGGCCCCCGATGTCTTCGCGGATGATCGTGTGGAGTTCATCAGCAATGACCGTGTCATCCACATCGATCGCGCCGCTCGCTCGGTGAGGACCCGATCCCGACGTGAATTCCGATATGACCGTCTCATCCTCGCCACGGGGTCGTATGCCGCGCGGGTCGCCGTCGACGGCTCCGACCTGCCGGGATGCTTCGTCTACCGCACGCTCGACGATGTGCAGTCAATGCGACGCTTCGTTGCGCGGCGCCAGGCAGAACTGGGGCGCACACTGCGCGGTGCTGTGATCGGCGGGGGGCTGCTGGGGCTGGAGGCAGCGGGGGCCTTACAGGCGCTGAATATCGAAAGCACGGTGGTCCAGGCATCCGACCGGCTCATGTCCGCACAGCTCGATTTCGCGGGCGGTTCGATGCTGCGACAACTCATCGAGGCCAAAGGCATCGCCGTGCGGATCCAGTCGCGCACCACGCGATTGGATCCGGATGACTCCGGTGCGGTCACAGCTCTGGAGTTCGAGAACGGCGACTTTCACCGAGCAGATGTGGTGGTCTTCACCGTCGGCGTGCGCCCACGTGACGAGCTCGCGCGGGGCGCGCAGCTCTCGGTGCACCCGCGCGGCGGTGTGCTCATCGACGAGTGCTGTCGAACGAGCGACCCCGCGATCCTGGCCATCGGCGAGGTCGCCAACTTCGATGGCAGATGCGTCGGTCTCGTCGCGCCCGGATATGCAATGGCAGAGGTCGCGGCAACGCTCATCGTCGGTGGCGAGGCGACGTTCCCCGGATTCGTCGAGTCCACGAAGTTGAAACTCTCCGGCGTCGAGGTCGCGAGCTTCGGCGATGCCTTCGCGCGAACCGATCGGGCGCTGGATGTGGTCTACTCCGACCCGGTGGCGGGCGTCTACAAGAAGCTGGTGCTCTCGGACGACGCGCAGACCCTGCTCGGCGGGATCCTGGTCGGCGATGCGTCCGCCTACGGATCCCTCCGTCCACTTATCGGCGCACAGCTCGGCACGGATCCGGTGGCGTATCTGATGCCGGAGGGCGGTGTCGATGCGCCGAGCGGCCAGCTGCCTGACGAGGCAGTGGTCTGCTCGTGTTCGAATGTGACCGCCGGCCGTATCCGTGAGGCAGTGCATGAAGAAGGATGCACGGACGCGAACGCAGTGAAAGCGTGCACGAAAGCGGGCGCTACCTGCGGATCGTGCGTCCTCATGGTGAAAAAGGTCGTCGGCCAAGAGCTCACCAAGCTCGGTCAGGACGTCTCGCACGCGCTCTGTGAGCACTTCGACATGTCGAGAAGGCAACTGTTCGATGCTGTGCGTGTCGCCGAGCTGACCACCTTCAGCGCGATCATCGAGCGATTCGGCCGGGGACGCGGATGTGACATCTGCAAGCCCGCGCTCGCCAGCATCCTGTCCGTCCTTGTCGGCGATCATGTGCTCGACGGCGAGAACGCGAGCCTGCAGGACACCAACGATCACGTGATGGCGAATATGCAGAAGGATGGCACCTACTCGGTGGTGCCGCGGATGCCCGGCGGCGAGGTGACACCGGCCGGCCTCGTGACGATCGGACAGATCGCTCAGGACTTCGGCCTGTACACCAAGCTCACCGGCGGCCAGCGCATCGACATGTTCGGGGCACGCCTTGAGCAGTTGCCGATCATCTGGCAGCGACTCGTCGACGCCGGCTTCGAATCGGGCCAGGCCTACGGCAAGTCGCTGCGCACGGTGAAGTCGTGCGTGGGGTCGACCTGGTGCCGTTTCGGGGTACTCGATTCGGTGGGGATGGCGGTGCAGTTGGAGCTGCGCTACCGCGGCCTGCGGGCGCCGCACAAGCTCAAGATTGGGGTCTCCGGCTGCGCGCGGGAATGCGCTGAGGCGCGATCCAAGGACGTCGGGGTCATCGCCACCGAGACCGGGTGGAACATGTACGTGGGCGGCAATGGCGGCTTCACGCCCAGACACGCAGAACTGCTCGCCTCGGATCTGTCGGACGAGGCACTGGTCCAGGCGATCGACCGCTTCTTCATGTACTACATCCGCACGGCTGATCGTCTGCAGCGCACCGCGTCATGGTGCGAGGAGCTCGACGGCGGAATCGACGGACTCAGAGCCGTGATCTTCGAAGACAGTCTCGGCATCTGCGCCGATCTCGACGCAGCCATGGCCAGACACGTCGACAACTATGAAGACGAATGGGCGGCGACTCTGCGCGACCCGGACAAGCTCGCGCGTTTCCGTTCCTTCATCAACGCGGCAGACGTGCCTGATCCCTCACTCGCCTATGTGCCCACGCGGGGTCAGCTCCGGCCAGCCACCGCCGAGGAGCGGGCGTCAAATTCCGTGGTCATCGCGGGCACCACATTGGCGGTGCGCTCATGACATTGGTGACCGAGCAGTCGACGCCGGTGCGCGTGTGCGCGATCGATGATCTTGTCGTGGAGCGAGGCAGTGCGGTGCTTCTCGGAGACGTGCAGATCGCTCTGTTTCGCTTACCGGACGGTGCGGTCCATGCCGTATCGAACCTCGACCCGTACAGCGGTGCTCATGTGATGTCCCGAGGGATCGTCGGCACACGCGGGGATGCGCAGATCGTCATCTCGCCGATGCACAAGCAGGTGTTTGACCTGAGCACGGGCGAGTGCCTCGACGCACAGGGAAAGCAACTTCGGCATCTGGCGGTGTGGCCGGTGCGGCGCGACGGCGATGACATCCTGCTGCTCCCGGGCCCGGGAGCGACGAACACCACTGAGGAGCACTGACATGACGACGATGCTCGGACTCTCCCTCGCGGGGCGCAGCGTGCTGATGGTAGGGGGAGGCGACGTCACCGCACGGCGGCTCGGCCGCTTCGTCGCAGATGGTGCGGTGGTGCAGATAGTGGCTCCGGAGCTGTCACCGCGCACGGCCGCGCTCGTGAAAAAGCACTCCGTGCAGTGGCGGGAGCGCGCATTCGTGGACGATGATCTGGGGGATGTGTGGCTCGTGCACACCGCCACCGGTCACCCGGCGGTAGATCGCGCTGTCGCGCGGCTGAGCGACCAGCGCCGCATCTTCTGCATCAACGCCTCGGCGGGCGCCCATGGCAGCGCCAGGATGACGGCACAGAGCACGTCCGGGGACGTCGTCGTGGGCGTCGCCAGCGAGGTCAGCGTCGACCCACGACGTGCGGCCGGCGTGCGCGATGGGATCGAGAGCCTGCTGGAAGCGGGCCGACTGCCGCTGCGGCGTCAACGCGCCTCGGGCGTCGGGCGCGTCGATCTTGTCGGCGGGGGTCCGGGACCCATCGATCTGCTGACCGTGCGCGCTAGGCGCCTGCTAGCCGAGGCGGATGTCGTGATCGCCGATCGACTCGGACCGACAGCCGAGGTGCTCACCGAACTCGACACCGACGTACTCATCATCGATGTCGGTAAGAGGCCGGGCCACCACCCCGTACCGCAGCACAGGATCAACGAACTTCTCGTGGAGCACGCGACCGCCGGCAAGCGCGTCGTACGGCTCAAGGGAGGCGACCCTTTCGTGTACGGACGCGGTGGGGAGGAGGTCATCGCATGCCAGCTCGCTGGTGTGCCCGTCGAGGTGACGCCCGGCCCCTCCAGCGTCACGTCGGTGCCACAGGCAGCCGGCATCCCTCTCACGCATCGGGGCACCGCATCGTCCCTGCATGTCATCAACGGGCAAGGCGAGGTATCGGCCACCACGTTGCAGTCGCTCTCGGACGCCGACGTGACAACAGTGATGCTGATGGGTGTGGCCGCATTGCCGGAATTCGTGGGGGCAGCACTCGCACACGGCATCCGCGATGATCTGCCCGTCGCGATCGTGGAAAGCGGGCACACCCGTCATCAGCGCACAACGCACAGCACTCTCGGCGAGGTGGTCGCCGTCAGCGCATCGGTCGGGGTGCGAAATCCCGCCGTCATCGTGTTCGGAGATGTCGCCCGCGCCGGCCTTCTTACCCGCGATGGCTCACACTCCGGAGTTCACCTTTCGTGAGTTCGACGACTCTTGCCAGCAGCGCACTATCGGGATGCTCGATCGTCATCGCCGCCGATCGACGCGCCGGTGACCTTGCCAGCGCGCTGGAACGGCGAGGTGCTCAGGTGCAGCGCGCGCCCGCGTTGAGCATCCTCTCGCACACCGATGATGAGGAACTGCTTGCGCGTACGCGTACGCTCATCGAGAACCCGCCAGACGTCGTCGTCGTGACAACGGGCGTCGGATTTCGCGGTTGGATGGATGCCGCGCACGAGAACGACCTCGCTGAAGAGCTGACGAGCGCACTCCGGTCAGCTGTGTTCATAGCGCGCGGTCCCAAAGCGCACGGCGCGATTCAGCAGGCCGGTTTCGTCGCTGACTGGGTTGCGAGATCGGAGACATCGGCAGAAGTAGCTGACTACCTGCGTTCGACGACGCTGGCGGGCAAGCGGGTCGCCGTACAGCACCACGGCGCCGGATCCGACGGACTCGACGAGGCACTCTCATCCGCGGGCGCCGTCGTCGTGAGACTCATGGTCTATCGGTGGGGTCCGCCGGAAGAGCCTGAGCGCGTTGAACGCACCATTGTCCAGGCCGCCGATGGCGACGTCGATGCAGTCCTGTTCACCTCGGCTCCCGGCGCTTCGGCGTGGATCGCAGCCGCCCGGCGGCAGAGCGAGCTTGAGAGAATCCGTGCTCGCGTCGACCGCGGCCGCGTACTGCTTGCTGCTGTCGGCCCCATCACCGCCTCTCCGCTGGCGGACGCAGGACTTCCCACGATGATCGCCGCTCGTGGGCGGCTCGGATCTCTCGCGCGCTGCGTGATCGGACACTATGACGTCGGGGGAGCGGCCCCCTGGGTTGCAACCACCGCGGGCAGGCTCTCGATGCGCAGCAGCGGGGTCGTCGTCGCGGGAAGGTTCACCCCGCTTTCGCGCACCGGCGCTCGACTTCTCGGTGCGCTCTTCGACGCCGACGGCGCCGTGCTCTCGCGAGACGAGATCGCACACGAACTGCCGGGGACGATCCAAACCGCACATGCAGTGGAGATGGCCGTGGCCCGGCTGCGTGAAGCACTCGGTGATACCGACATCATCAAGACCGTCGTCAAACGCGGTTACCGCCTGAGTGTGGAGGAATCCGGATGACCACCCTGATCGCATGCTCGCACGGCACCAGCGACCTGTCCGGTCAGGCAGCCATCCGCTCCGTGGTCGAGGACGTCCGCACCCTGCTTCCGAACGTTCGCGTCGTTGCGTCCGTGGTCGACGTGGAGCAGCCGCAGATCGATGACGTCATCGCGCGCGAAGCACCGCGCGATGACGTCATCGTCGTGCCGCTGCTGCTCTCTATCGGCTATCACACCGCGGTCGACATCTCACAGGCGGTGCAGGCACACGCGAACGTCCGCCAAACTCCGCCGCTCGGCACGCACCCGCTGATCGCCGACATACTCATCGACCGCATCGACTCGGTGGCTCCGGGAGGTGTCAGCGCCGATGACCTCATCGTGCTCGCCGCCGCTGGGTCGACAAACCCCGCCGCGCGAGACGACGTGAATGAGGTCGCCGCGCGTCTGCGCGCGCGCATTTCTGCGCCTGTCACCGTGGGATTCGCATCGGCCGCGTCGCCACGCATCGTCGAATCCGTCGCGGCGGCGCGCACGGCGGGAGCGCGTCGCGTGATCGCGGCGCGCCACGTGCTCGCCCCCGGCTTCTTCGCCGTTCTGGTCGACAAGGCCGGCGCCGACTTCGTCTCGGCGCCCTTGGCCCCGGATGCTCGAATCGCTCAGGTGATCGTCGAGCGGTTTCACGCAGCATCCGGCCAGAGCTGAATCGGTCAATCCAAAAGGATGCCCCGGTGAGCTTCGGTCTCACCGGGGCATCCTGGCTCACTGTCAGAGAACGCTGACTGGCTCTTTCTGCGAGTCGGGCGAGACGTCAGCGGCCGCCTCGTCCCCAGTCGCTGCCGCCGGAACCGGGCGCGCTGCGATCAGCTGCTTGCCACGGGCCGGACGCACCCTTCGTGCAGCGGGTCGCCCATGCGTGAGATACAACGGGATCCCGACGAACGCCAGCCCGCCGACGAGGTTGCCGATGACCATGGGGATCTCGTTCCAGAGCAGGTAGTCCATGATGGTGAAATCAGCACCGAGCAGGAGTCCGGAGGGGAACAAGAACATGTTCACGATGGAGTGCTCGAAACCCATGTAGAAGAACAGCGAGATCGGCAGCCACATTCCGAGGACCTTCGCGACGAGGCTGTCCGAGGCCATCGACAGGACGACGCCGGTGGAGACCATCCAGTTGCAGAGCACACCGCGGAAGAAGAGGGTGAGCATGCCCGCGGCACCGTGATCGGCATAGCCGACGGTGCGGCCGTGTCCTATCTCGCTGATCGCCTCGCCTACCGGGCTCGGTTCAGCGGAGAATCCGTAGGTGAAATAGATCGCCATCAGGACGGCGATCATGAACGCACCACCGAAGTTGCCGAGGAACACCAGGCCCCAATTGCGCAGCATTGCGCCCACCGTCGCCCCCGGGCGCTTGTCCAGCACGGCGAGCGGCGCGAGTGTGAATACGCCCGTGAGCAGGTCGTAGCCGAACAGATACAGGATCACGAACCCGATCGGGAACAGCACAGCGCCCAGAAGAGGCTCACCGGTATTCGTGGCCACCGTCAGTGCGAACGCGGCGCCGAGCGTGAGCAGCGCCGCGCCCATGAATGCGCGGATGAGAGTGTCACGCGCAGAAAGCTGAAGCTTGTAGGCGCCGGTATCAACCATTCGGGTGACGAGTTCGGCGGGTTTGAGATAGGACACGGACAACCTCCACGAATGCATCGGATGAGCTCTGTACTGGACTCTCGTCCAGCGTGGCTCAGCGCCGTTTCAGGCAGAGGCGTCGCGTGTTACATGTGTGGGGCGAATCCCTCACATTCGTGTACACGATGAGTGAGATGCCGACTACTCGGCCTGTGCGTCGCCGCCGAAGATGTCGGTGAACGGGTTCTCGAGCGGCCCGGGTGTGGAGGACTCGGTCGGCTCGGGTTCCGGGGCAGTTACGGCGGCATGAACGGACTGGCTGGCGATGGCAGCCACGACGATGAGCCCGCCGACGATCCCAGCCACAGTGTTATCGCGGATGCGCCGGCTGATCTGGCCCTCATGCCACGCGGTGCGGGCGGCGTACAGACGGGATCGTTCAGCATCAGTACGTGAGCGCTGAGCGAGCTTCGGTCCGCGACGTGCCATGAGTGCCTCCTTCATCCGACGCCTTGCGCGAGCGTCGAATGCGAGCCTACCGGTGCCGTCGGGGCCGCTGTGCATTCTCGCAGTGTCGGCGGAGCGCATTAGCCTGGATGCATGACATCCGCACCTCTGCTCTCGGGACAGACCCCGCTTGCTGTGCGGATGCGCCCGGTGTCGTTGGACGAGATCGCCGGTCAGCAGCACCTGCTGCGCGCCGGGTCGCCGATCGTGGCGTTGGCCGATCCGGAATCGTCATCGCCCGGGGCGGTGTCGATCATCCTCTGGGGTCCGCCTGGCACGGGCAAGACAACACTCGCGCAGACGATCGCACGCTCATCCGGACGACGCTTCGTCGAGCTCTCCGCGGTCACAGCGGGGGTGAAAGACGTCCGCGAGGTCATGCAAGAGGCCATCACCCAGCGCGATCTGTACGGGCAGACCACGATCCTGTTCCTCGACGAGATCCACCGGTTCACAAAAGCTCAGCAGGACGCATTGTTGCCCGGTGTGGAGAACGGCTGGGTGGTGCTGATCGCCGCGACCACAGAGAATCCGTCGTTCTCCGTGATCTCTCCGTTGCTCTCACGCTCACTGCTGCTGACCTTGCAGCCGCTCGGTGACGTAGACATCGCCACTCTCATAGACCGCGCTGTCACCGACGCGCGCGGGCTCAACGGCACGGTGGCGATCGCCGACTCCGCCCGCGCGGCACTCGTGCACCTGGCATCCGGCGACGCGCGCCGTGCGCTGACCGGACTCGAGGCCGCGGCCGCTGTGGCGATGTCGTCGGCCGATGACGACACCGCCGTGGCGACCATCGACGAAGACCACGTCGCGCAGGCCGTCGACCGCGCTCTGCTGCGTTACGACAAGCAGGGTGACGAGCATTACGACGTCATCAGCGCCTTCATCAAATCTATTCGCGGCTCTGATCCGGATGCCGCGCTGCACTATCTTGCACGCATGATCGAAGCGGGGGAGGACCCGCGATTCATCGCGCGCCGCCTGGTCATCTCCGCATCCGAAGACATCGGGCTCGCCGATCCACACGGGCTTGTCATCGCCACCGCTGCAGCCGACGCCGTCGCCTTTATCGGCATGCCGGAGGGGCGCATCCCGCTCGCCGAGGCCACGGTCTATCTGGCGACGACAGCGAAATCCAACGCGGCCTATGCCGGCATCGACGCGGCGATCGCTGATGTGCGCGCCGGCGCGTTCGGTCGAGTGCCGACGCACCTCCGAGATGCGCACTACGCCGGCGCGAAACGGCTCGGCCACGGCGCGGGGTATGTGTTTCCGCACGACAACGACAACGGCATCGTGCCGCAGCAGTATCTTCCCGATGAACTCGACGGCCGGCGCTACTACTCACCGAAGCCACTGGGGGCCGAGCGCGACATCTCTGCTCGCCTGGAGCGCATCCGTCGTATCCTCGGTGACCGCTGACGTTCATCCGAGGCGATCTGTTAGACTTGAGCGGCTCGAAACTCAGTTTTCAGGCATCCCCTCGCTCACACCCACCTGTTCTGCGCCCCGGCGTGCGCTTTCCAGGCAGAGCGACGGAGATACGTCCGTGAGGCGTGAAAGACACGTCCACGTCATCGGAAGGAATGCTTCGTGGTTACGAAGTCCCAGAACCGTCGCAAGGTGCGTCTGTCGCGCGCCCTCGGCGTCGCGCTCACCCCGAAGGCCGCCCGCTACCTCGAGAAGCGTCCCTACGCTCCGGGCGAGCACGGCCGCACCAAGCGCAAGACCGACAGCGACTACGCAGTGCGTCTGCGCGAGAAGCAGCGTCTGCGTGAGCAGTACGGCATCCGCGAGAAGCAGATGCAGATCGTCTTCAAAGAAGCCCGCAGCAAGGACGGCCTGACCGGTGAGAACCTGGTCGAGCTTCTCGAGATGCGCCTCGACGCTCTCGTGCTGCGCTCCGGCTTCGCTCGCACCACGGCGCAGGCGCGCCAGATGGTCGTGCACCGTCACATCCTCGTCGACGGCCAGCTCGTCGACCGCCCGTCCTTCCGCGTGAAGCCGGGCCAGCTCATCCACGTCAAGCCCAAGAGCGAGGGTACCGAGCCGTTCCAGGTCGCAGCAGCCGGCGGCAACGCCGAGGTTCTGCCGCCCGTTCCTGGCTACCTCGAGGTCGACCTCGACAAGCTCCAGGCCCGTCTGGTGCGCCGTCCGAAGCGTGCCGAGGTCCCTGTGACCTGTGAAGTGCAGCTCGTCGTCGAGTACTACGCAGCTCGCTAACGAGACGCGAACCACTCAAGTCGCGCAGCGACCAGTCAAGAGGCGTCGGGATTCCCGGCGCCTCTTGTCGTTTGCGCATACGATGGACAGACCGCGCATCGGCGGTTCGAAAGGTGAGGGTGACGAAATGAAGACCTTTCTGTGGTTCTTGATCGGGGTCATGGGCGGTTTCATCGCCGCGCACTTTGTGAGCAAAGACCCGCGAGGGCACGATCTCCTCGCAGACGTCGACGCGCGCATCGCCGGATTCACCGCGGCGTTCAACGACGCCTATCGCGCGCAGGAAGCGCGCCTCGACAGCACGACCGGCAACTGAAGAACAGCTCCGGGCGCCTGGCTTCCACAGCGCCCACCTCGTCTCATACAAGGACAGCCTCACCCCTATGAAAACCGCGGAAATCGCGCAACGCTACCTCAACTACTTCGAGAAGAACGGGCATACGGTCGTCCCGTCGGCGTCTCTGGTGAGCGATGACCCGACGGTCATGTTCACGATCGCCGGCATGGTTCCCTTCGTGCCCTATCTGACCGGCGTCGTCCCGGCGCCGTACCCACGCGCGACCGATGTTCAGAAGTGCATCCGCACCAATGACATCGAAGAAGTCGGCAAGACGGCACGCCACGGCACGTTCTTCCAGATGCTCGGCAACTGGTCCTTCGGCGATTATTTCAAAGAGGGCGCCATCGGCTACGCCTGGGAACTGCTGACAACGTCCGAGGCCGATGGCGGCCTGGGGTTCCGCGAGCAGGACATCTGGGTGACGGTCTACGACACGGATGATGAGGCCGACCGGCTGTGGCAGAAGATCGCCGGCCTGCCCGCGTCCCGCATCCAGCGCATGGGTCGTGAAGACAATTACTGGCACACCGGGCAGCCGGGCCCCGCCGGCCCCTGCTCTGAGATCTACATCGATCGCGGACCGGCATACGGGCCGGACGGCGGACCGCTCGTCGACGATACTCGCTTCACCGAGATCTGGAATCTCGTCTTCATGCAGGAGCTGCTCTCCGAGGTGCGTTCGAAGACAGACTTCGACATCGCCGGCCCTCTGCCGAAGAAGAACATCGACACCGGCATGGGCCTGGAACGCGTCGCGATGTTCAAGCAGGGTGCCGAGAACATGTACGAGACAGATCAGGTTCGCCCGGTCCTCGATCGCGCCATGGAGATCTCCGGCCGCGCCTATGGAAAAGACCACGACGACGACGTGCGCTTCCGTGTCGTCGCCGATCACGTTCGCTCCTCGCTCATGCTGCTCTCTGACGGTGTGAAGCCGGCCAATGACGGACGCGGTTACATCCTGCGTCGGCTGATGCGCCGCACCGTGCGCTCCATGCGCCTGCTGGGCGTGGACGCTCCGGTCTTCCCGGAGCTGTTCGCAGCCTCCCGCGATGCGATGAAGACGGCGTATCCGGTGCTGGAGACGGATTGGGATCGTCTGTCGGCCCTCGCCAACGCCGAGGAAGAGACCTTCCTTCGCACCCTCGCACAGGGCTCGACGATTCTCGATCTCGCTCTCGACGAGACGAAGAAGACCGAGAGGAAGACACTCGCCGGGTCGGAGGCATTCCTGCTACACGACACGTACGGCTTTCCGATCGACCTCACACTGGAGATCGCCGATGAGGCGGGCCTGCAGGTCGATCGCGAGGCCTTTGACGCTCTGATGCTCGAGCAGCGGACGCGTGCCAAGGCCGATGCCAAGAGCCGCCGTCGCCAGCTTGCCGATGTCTCGGTCTATCGCGACTTCCGTGCACGGGGGGAGACGCGCTTCGCCGGCTACACCGACCTCGATATCGAGTCGACCGTCTTGGGGATCCTCGTGGACGGTCAGCCGGTGACTTCCGCGTCTGAGGGTCAGGTCGCCGAGATCGTTCTGGCCGAGACGACGCTGTATGCCGAGTCCGGTGGGCAGGTTGCCGACAAGGGCACGATCGTCGGATCGGGCTTCTCGCTTGAGGTGCTCGATGTGCAGCGCCCTGTCCCGGGCCTGATCAGTCACACGGTTCAGGTGGAAACAGGGGTGGTGGCTGTCGATGACCGCGCCACGACCGTCGTGGACGCAGCCAATCGTCGGGCCGCCCGGCAGGCTCACTCGGCGACGCACCTGGTGCACGCCGCTCTTCGTGACACTCTCGGCTCGAGTGCGACGCAGGCCGGTTCGCTCAATCGCGCCGGCTACATGCGCTTCGACTTCGCGTGGTCGCAGGCGTTGTCTTCCGAGACCAAGACCGAGATCGAGGACATCACCAACCGTGCCGTGCAGGACGCGCTGGAAGTGACCACCCGCATCGTCTCTCTCGACGAGGCGAAAGAAGCAGGTGCCATGGCGCTGTTCGGCGAGAAGTACGGCGACGTGGTGCGCATGGTCGATATCGGCGGACCCTGGTCGCGGGAGCTCTGCGCGGGAACGCACGTCGCTTCGAGCTCCGAGATCGGTCTCGTCAGCGTTGTCGGTGAGGCCTCTGTCGGCGCATCCAATCGGCGTATCGAAGCGCTCGTGGGGCATGACGCGTTCCGAGAGCTCGCTGCCGAGCGGGCGATCGTGTCGCAGCTGACCGGAGCGTTGAAGACTCCGCGTGAGCAGCTGCCAGAGCGCATCGCCGAGATCGCGGCCAACCTCAAGGCAGCGGAGAAGCGCATCGCCCAGTTCGAGGCGAAGGAGCGCGAGGGACGGGTTCCGGCTATTGCCGAATCGGCGCAGCGCGTCGGTGTCTACCGTGTTGCCGCGGTCTCCGTCGGAGACGTCTCTTCTGCTGACGATGTCCGCGGGCTCGCCCTGAGCGTACGTGAGCGGCTCGGCTCTGAAGCGGCGGTCGTCGCACTGGGCGGCGTCGTGTCCGGGCGCCCTGTGGTCGTGGTCGCGACGAACGAGGCCGCACGTTCCGCGGGAGCGAAGGCCGGCGCACTGGCCAAGCGCGCCGCCGGCGTGCTCGGCGGCGGTGGCGGCGGTCGCGATGATGTGGCCCAGGGCGGTGGCGCTGACGCATCCGCGCTGCAGGCGGCTCTGGATGCCGTGGCTGAGGAGTTGCGCGGCGCGTGAGCGAGTTTCGCCGCGGTGTGCGGCTCGGCATCGACGTGGGGAAGGCGCGAGTGGGCGTGTCGCGCTGCGACCCTGACGGCATGCTCGCGGTTCCTGTCGAGACCGTGCCGCGAACAGAAGAGTCGTTCACGCGCATCGGCGAGCTCGCGCGTGAGTATGAGCCGATCGAGTTCGTCGTCGGCCTGCCGGTCAATCTGCAGGGCACCGACACAGCATCCACCGTCGATGCCCGCGAGTTCGCGGCCGACCTGCAGGGACTCACCGACATCCCGGTGCGTCTCATCGACGAACGTCTCAGTACCGTCACGGCGCATGCGGCGCTGCGATCTTCTGGAAGGTCACAACGAAAATCTCGTAGCATTGTCGATCAGGTCGCGGCGGTGGTTCTGCTCCAGCACGCGATCGACACGGAGAAGAGCACCGGCGCCCCCGCCGGCTTCGTGGTTCCAACGGATGAGGAGCCCGTCTGAACATGCCCGATCGTGAGACACCCGGCGACGATCCATCGGAGAAATCCGGTGATCTCTTCGCCAATCTGCCCACGCCGTCGCACAGCGCCCCGCGCGTCGATTCCGCGCCGCCGGCTCCTGGTTCGCGGCGTGCCCGACGCGAGGCGGCACAGTCGCCCGGGCAGGCCGAGCAGTCAACCCCGCCAGAGCCGTCGACGCTGCCAGAGTCGTCGACGCTGCCAGAGTCGTCCAGTAGGACCGATCAGATGCCAGAGTCCGCCGAAGCCGTTGAGCCGACGCCCGCAACTCCTGCGGCCGCGAAGAGCCCGGCGAATTCGTTGGACGATCTCTTCGCCTCCGAACACGAGCAAGACAACGAGACCGGCACGAAGGGCCGCAAGAAGAAGCGCCGCACCGGCTGCCTCGTCGCGCTCATCATCGTTCTCGCACTGATCGGCGGTGTTGTGGCCGGCGGCGTATGGGTGATGAACACGTACGGTGAACAGGTCAACGACATCTTCGGCTGGGGCGAGCCGAAGGACTGGGAGCCCGGGATGGCCACCGGAGAGGCCATCGTCACGATCCGCTCCGGTGACACGGGTTCGCCCGTGTCCACCGCGCTGTACGAAGCCGGCGTCACGAAGACCGAGAATGTCTTCTATGACTATCTCGTCGAGAACGACCCATCGTTCACGTTCTACCCCGGTGTGTACTCGCTGCAGAAGAAGATGACCGCCGCAGCGGCGTTGGAAGCCCTGGGAAACCCCGAGAACAAGATGGAGAACTCCGTCAGCATCCCCGAGGGCGGAACCGTCGAGTCATCGCTGCCGGTGATCGCGGAGAGTATCGGAATCCCGATCGAAGACCTCGAGGCGGCGGCTGCGGACCCGAGCACTTTCGGCGTCGAAGCCGACAGTCTCGAGGGCTGGCTGTTTCCCGCCGTCTACACCTTCGACCCCGACGCGGATGCCACTCAGATCATCCAGCGGATGGTTGACCGCACTCGCCAGTCACTTGAATCCGCCGGTGTGGAAGCGGGCGACGAGCAGCGTGTGCTGACGATCGCGTCGATCATTCAACGCGAGGGTCGCCTCGACGATTTCCCGAAGGTGTCGCGAGTGATTCAGAATCGCCTCGATGACGGGATGAAGCTGCAGATGGATTCCACGTCGCAGTACGGCTACGGCGAGCTGCACGCCGGCAAGCTCAGCACCTCCAAAGAGGCACAGAACGACGACAACCCCTGGAACACCTACGTCCATGTCGGATTGCCGAAGGGCCCCATCGCGAACCCGAGCGATGCCGCCATCGATGCCGCGATTCACCCCGTCGACGGCCCGTGGTTCTATTTCGTCACGATCAACCCGAGTACCGGAGAGACGGTGTTCTCCGTGACATACAGTGAGCACGAGAAGGCGGTCGCCACCTGGATCGAGTGGTGCAGCGAGAACCCCGATCAAGGATGCTGACGCCATGACCGCACGTCTCGCCGTCTGGGGTGCGCCGATCGATCACAGTAAGTCGCCCGCGCTGCACACGGCCGCGTACCGCGCTCTCGGGCTCGACTGGGAATATGGGCGTAAGCACGTGGATGCCGAGCACTTCGCGGCTGAGCTGGCCCAGGGCGATGCCACATGGCGCGGACTCTCGCTGACGATGCCACTCAAAGAAGTGGCGTTCCGCTCTGCGACCAGACACGATCGCCACGCGGAGCTGACCGGGGCAGTGAACACGCTGCTGTTCGCCGACGCCCTCCACGGGTTCAACACGGACGTCGGCGGGATCATCGACGCACTGGCTGAGAACGGGATCCGCTCGCTGGCGTCGGCGCGCATCCTCGGTGCTGGCGCAACGGCTGCGTCGGCGTTGGTCGCCGCCTCGGAGATGGGCGCTCAGCATGTCGACCTTCGTGCGCGCCGGCCGGAACGCGCGGGGGAGATCGCCCGGCTCGGCGAACGACTCGGGGTCTCCGTCGCCGTCTCCGACTTTCTGTCACCGGCATCCGATGTTGATGCGACGATCGCCACGCTGCCCACCGGCACGGTGCTGGATGCCGATGTGACCCGGCCGCTTGCGGCGACCGGCGGCGTGCTGCTCGATGCGGCGTACGCTCCCTGGCCGTCTGCTTTGGCGAGTGTCTGGAACAGCGCCGGGGCGATCTCCGGACTGGCGATGCTCTTCAACCAGGCCGTGCGGCAGGTGCGGGTGTTCGTGCATGGCGACCCGTTGATCGAGCTACCCGATGAGGCCCGAGTGCGTGACGAGATGTACACGGCGCTCATGGGAGACTAGAGCAATGCTCCGCGTGCTGACTGCCGGCGAATCGCACGGCCCCGAACTCATTGCTGTGATGGAGGGACTCCCATCGGGCGTCCCGATCTCCTCCGAGGCGATCCAAGCCGACCTCGCCCGGCGCAAGCTCGGCTACGGTCGCGGTTCGCGCATGAAGTTCGAGCAGGATGAGCTGACCATCTCCGGCGGCGTGCGCCATGGCAAGAGCATGGGCAGTCCCGTGGCGCTGCGCATCGGCAACACGGAATGGCCGAAATGGACCGAGGTGATGAGCCCCGAGCCCACCGAGGTCACCGACCGCTCGCGCGGGCGCTCGGCGGCGCTGACGCGCCCACGCCCGGGCCACGCCGATCTCGTGGGCATGCAGAAGTACGACTTCGACGAAGCGCGCCCGATCCTGGAGCGCGCCAGCGCGCGTGAGACGGCGGCGCGTGTGGCTCTGGGCGCCGTAGCGCGCTCCTTCCTCGGTGAGCTCGGAATCCGTCTGGTCAGCCACACGCTCTCGATGGGTCCGGTTCGTGTTCCGGACGATGCGGCCCTTCCAACTCCCGACGATGTCGAGCTGCTCGACGCCGATCCGCTGCGGTGCTTCCACCGCGAGACCTCCGAGCGCATGATCGCCGAAGTCGATGATGCGCGCAAGAGCGGAGACACGCTCGGTGGCATCGTCGAAGTGCTCGCCTACGGGCTCCCGCCGGGGGTCGGCTCGCACGTGCACTGGGATCGTCGACTGGACGGCCGCCTCGCCCAAGCCGTCATGAGCATCCAGGCGATCAAGGGCGTCGAGATCGGCGACGGGTTCGAGACGACGCGTCGGCGTGGATCCGCGGCCCACGACGAGCTCTTCGCCGCAGCGGATGGCATCACACGCGCCTCCGACCGCGCTGGGGGTACCGAGGGCGGTATGACGACCGGCACCGTACTACGCGTGCGCGCCGGAATGAAGCCGATCGCCACAGTGCCGCACTCGCTGCGCACGATCGACGTCGCCACCGGTGAGACGGCGACAGCGCATCACCAGCGCTCAGACATCAGTGCCGTTCCGGCAGCCGGTGTCGTCGCCGAAGCCATGGTCGCGATCGAGCTGGCGAACTCCGTTCTGGAGAAGTTCGGCGGGGACAGCATCGGTGAGACTCGGCGCAATCTGCAGAGTTACCTTGACGCGATCCCGGCGGTGTTGCGCACGGCTCCCGCATCAGAGGCAGCGCTGATCGCCCACGATGAGCACTCCTGAGGCGATGACCGTCGTGCTCGTCGGCCCCATGGGCGCGGGCAAGACGAGCATCGGCCGCAGAGTCGCGAAACAACTCGGCGTCGTATTCACCGATACCGATAAGAGCATCGCCCGCGAGCATGGACCGATCCCCGAGATCTTCGCCCAGCACGGGGAAGGGAGTTTTCGGCGGCTCGAGCGCATCGCCGTGAGCGAGGCGCTGGAGGGCGGGGGAGTGATTTCTCTGGGCGGCGGGGCTGTCACCTCAGCGCAGACGCGTGAGCTGTTGCGTCCCCATCCCGTCGTCTTTCTCACGGTGTCACCGGAGGCCGTCGCGGCACGCATCAAGGGCGGGAGCAGGCCGCTCCTGGTCGGCGATGATCCGTTGACGACGTGGACTGCGATCTACGAGCAAC
>NZ_JAJUFV010000017.1 GCF_029263575.1 Microbacterium sp.
GACTGGCGCTGTAGGCGGCCGCGGCCGATGGGACACCGGCGAGATCGTCGGCGCGGATGAGCGTGGGCGCGTTCGCCTGCTGGACCACGAGCACGGCGAATGGAACATCAAGCGCGACCCCCAGCGCCCACAGTGTTTCGACGCTGGGGTTTCCCGTGCCGTTCTCGAGCTGCGAGACGGTCGCCTTGGAGACGCCGGCGCGTCGGGCGAGCTCGGAGATGCTGAGGTCCGCCGATTCTCGCTCGCGACGCAGCGCCCGACCGATGCGTGATCCCAACTCTTCCATCTGTTCATTATGGCAAACGGTCGTTCGCTTTGACGAGAGGGCAATGGACGTTCACAATGGTGGTCAGGTGTTCACTGAAGTGAACGAAGGGAGTTCCGTGACTGCACGACGTGAGGCGTGGCGCGAGGGCATCGGCGTCGCCGTGGCCACGAGCGCCTACGGCATCTCGTTCGGCGCGCTCGCCGTGGCATCCGGGCTCGATGTCTGGCAGACCTGCGTGCTGAGCCTCGTGATGTTCACCGGGGGATCGCAATTCGCCTTCGTCGGCGTCTTCAGCGCCGGCGGGATCGTCGCGCTGCCGTCGGCGATCGCGTCGGCTGTGCTGTTGGGAGTGCGAAATCTTGCCTACGGCATGCGGATGTCGCCGATCATCGGTACCGGCTTCTGGCGCCGCGTCGCCGCCGCGCACGTCACGATCGACGAGTCGACGGCCGTGGCCATCTCGCAGAGCACCGCACCGCTTCGTCGCCTGGGCTTCTGGGTCACCGGCATCGGCGTCTTCGTCGGGTGGAACCTCACCACCCTCGTCGGGGCGCTGATCGGTGACGTGCTGGGAGACCCCAGGGCCTGGGGGCTGGATGCCGCGGCAGCCGCCGCCTTCTTGGCACTGTTGTGGCCGCGTCTGAAGAAACGTCAAGCGGTCGTCGTCGGCGCCGCAAGTGCTGTCGTCGCCGCGTCGCTCACGCCCGTCATCATGCCCGGGCTGCCGGTGATCGTGGCCGCGGTCGTGGCGATCGTCGTGGGGTGGTTCAACTGGTTCAGCGGTGAGCGTGCTGAACGCCGCGCACCGATGAACGGAGCGAGCGCATGAGCGTGTGGAGTGCTGTGCTGCTGGCCGCGTGCGCATGCGTCGCGCTCAAGGCATTCGGGTATCTGATTCCCGCCCACCTGCTGGAGGCGCCGCGGCCGGCGCGCATCTCGGATCTGCTGACGGTCGCACTGCTCGCCGCCCTCGTCGCCGTGCAGACGTTGGGAGATGGCCAGGCCGTCGTCGTCGACGCGCGCGTTCCGGCGGTGCTGGTCGCTGCAGGGCTGCTGTATCTGCGGCAGTCGTTCCTCGTAGTGGTGATCGCGGCGGCGGCCGTCGCGGCGCTGCTTCGGCTCGTCGGCTGGGCGGTGTGAGCGCGCGCTGCGCGTAAGATCACAGGGTGCGTATGTGGATTTCGCGTGTTCTGTCCTGTGTGGCGGCGGCCCTTGTAGGGGCTGTCTACGGCATTGCCGGAACCATGGCGCACAGCCTGCTCTGGGGTGTCATCCCCGTCGGGCTCATCATCGGAGCCATCGCGTGTGCCGCACTGCTCGTCGCCGTGCGCGCACTGACCCACGACCGGTTGTCGACCCTGGCCACAGCGGTCGGGATGCTAGGGATGCTGCTGATCATGTCGGGCACGGGGCCGGGCGGATCCGTCGTCGTGCCGAACACGATCTACGGGCAGATCTGGATCTATCTCGTCGCGGGGATTAGCCTGCTGGCTGTCGCCTGGCCCGCGCTGCCGCAGCGCAAAGCACGTGAAACCCCTGCACGCGAAGAGAGCGCCCTGAACCCGTCGTAGACTGGAGGGGTGACGTATGTGATCGCCCTTCCGTGCGTCGATGTCAAGGATCGCGCTTGCATCGACGAGTGCCCCGTTGACTGCATCTACGAGGGCGAACGTTCGCTCTACATCCACCCCGATGAGTGCGTCGACTGCGGCGCCTGCGAACCGGTGTGCCCCGTCGAGGCGATCTACTACGAAGACGACCTGCCCGAAGAGTGGGCCGACTACTACAAGGCCAACGTCGAGTTCTTCAACGAGGTCGGCTCGCCCGGAGGGGCTGCGAAGGTCGGCGTCATCAAGTACGACCATCCGATCGTGGCCGCTCTGCCCCCGCAGAGCGAGTAGTCGCCGTGGGTGTCCGCGATCTCGCCGACTATCCGTGGGATGCGGTCGTGCCGTACCGGCAGCGCGCGGCAGAGCATCCGCAGGGCATCGTCGATCTGTCCATCGGGTCGCCGATCGATCCGACCCCCGACGTCGTCCGGCACGCACTGGCCGAGGCGACAGACGCACACGCCTATCCGCAGACGGTCGGCACGCCCGCCCTTCGCGAGGCGATCGTCGACTGGTATGCACGGCGACGCCGTGTGACAGACCTCACGGTCGAGAACGTTCTGCCGACGATCGGATCGAAAGAGCTCGTAGCCTTGCTTCCCACTCTGCTGGGGCTCGGCGAGGGCGACATCGTCGTGGTCCCCCGCATCGCCTACCCGACGTACGAAGTCGGGGCCAGGGTCGCCGGGGCGACGCCGGTGGCAGAAGACGATCCGGCAGCGTGGCCCGAAGGTGCCAGGCTGATCTGGATCAACACGCCGGGAAACCCCGACGGTCGCACATGGACTGCCGAGGAGCTCGCCGTCGCGGTGGCCCGCGCTCGAGAGCTCGGGGCGGTGCTCGCGAGCGACGAGTGCTATGCCGAGCTCGGCTGGGACGGCCTGTGGGCGGACGAGCCGGTGCCGTCCGTGCTCGATCCCCGTGCGAGCGGAGGGAGCCGACAGGGCCTGCTGAGCGTCTACTCATTGAGCAAGCAGTCCAACCTCGCCGGCTACCGGGCGGCCTTCGTAGCGGGGTGCGCGCGCATCATCGGCGACCTCTTGACTGCTCGAAAGCACCTCGGACTCATGCCGCCGGCGCCGGTTCAGCATGCGATGGCGGCGGCCCTGGGTGACCACGCGCACGTGGCCGAGCAGAAAGAGCTCTACCGTGCTCGTCGAGATCTGCTGCGCCCCGCGCTGGAAGCCGCCGGATTCCGCATCGAGGGCTCTGAGGCCGGGCTGTATCTGTGGGCGACCGAGGGTCGGGATGCGTGGGAATCGATGCAGCGTCTGGCTGATATCGGCATCCTCGCCGGGCCCGGACTGTTCTACGGGGCGGCGGGTGCCCGCCATGTGCGGCTGTCGCTGACCGCACCGTTGGAGCGGGTCGCCGAGGGCGCGCGGCGTCTGCGCGAGGCTGCGCCGTCGGTCAGGCCAGCATCCGCGCTGTAGGTTTCGACGACGTTCCACCGGCATCTCTTGGCGGATGTCACAGTAGGCCAATGTGAGCACTAGGCTGTAATGGCGATTCGTTCGCGGTGCAACCACGCACCGCGCGAGGCGCACGCCTCGACGAAGAAGACCGACACGGTCGATCACGATGTACAAGGAGGACCGCGTGAGCTCAGCGGGAGATCAGCAGGAGAAAGCGACTCTCACGATCGGCGGCAACACCGCGGAGTTCCCCGTTCTGCGTGGCACGGCGGGTGCTGACAGCATCGACTTCTCGACGCTGACCAAGCAGACCGGGTACACCGGTCTCGACTACGGCTTCGTCAACACCGCCTCCACGAAGTCCGACATCACCTTCATCGACGGCGATCAGGGAATCCTCCGATATCGCGGCTACCCGATCGAGCAGATCGCGAAGAGCTGCAGCTACCTCGAGGTGGCGTGGCTGCTCATCTACGGCGAGCTTCCTTCGCCTGCGGAGCTGGCAGATTTCGACGACCGCATCCGTCGGCACACGCTGCTGCACGAAGATATCAAGCACTTCTTCTCGGCGCTTCCGCACACCGCGCACCCCATGTCGGTGCTGTCGTCCGCGGTCGCGGCGCTCTCGACCTATTACGAGGGTCAGACCGACCCCAACAACCCCGAGCACGTCGAGCTGAACATGGTGCGCATGCTCGCCAAGCTCCCCGTGATCGCCGCCTACGCGCACAAGAAGAGCGTCGGCCAGGCCTACCTCTACCCTGACAACTCGTTGAGCTTCGTCGACAACTTCCTCAAGCTGAACTTCGGCGTGCACTCCGAGCCCTACGAGGTCAACCCGGTGATGTCGAAGGCTCTCGAGCTGCTGCTGATTCTGCACGAAGACCACGAGCAGAACGCATCGACCTCGACGGTGCGTCTGGTCGGATCGACCGGCGCGAACCAGTTCGCCTCGATTTCGGCCGGCATCCAGGCGCTCTCCGGCCCGTTGCACGGCGGCGCCAACGAAGCCGTGCTCAGCATGCTCGCCGAGATCCGGGAGTCGGGTCAGGGCGTGGCGCGATTCGTCGAGCGGGTCAAGAACAAAGAAGAGGGTGTGAAGCTCATGGGCTTCGGGCACCGCGTCTACAAGAACTATGACCCGCGCGCGAAGCTCGTGAAAGAAGCCGCCGATGAGGTGCTGCGCGAGCTCGGCGTGACCGACCCGCTGCTCGACCTCGCGAAGGAACTCGAGGAGATCGCGCTGGCCGACGATTACTTCAAAGAGCGTCGCCTGTACCCGAACGTCGATTTCTACACCGGCGTCATCTACAAGGCGATGGGCTTCCCGACCCGCATGTTCACGGTGCTGTTCGCGATCGGACGACTGCCCGGCTGGCTCGCCCAGTGGCGCGAGCTGAACCTCGACCCGCAGACCAAGATCGGCCGCCCGCAGCAGCTGTACACCGGCGCCGGCGAACGGCACTTCCCGACGCGCTGAGAAACCGCCGGCGATGCCGACGTCCGTGTCTCTGCCCACCAGCGCTCCGGCGTCACGACGGTGGATATGAGCCTTCTCGAATGGATGCTCGGAATGCGCCCGCGTCCTCCACACGGCGCACGTGTGCGACGTGTGATGGCGGGGCGTCTCGTGGTCATCACCGGAGCCTCCCGGGGAATCGGGGCAGAGTGCGCGCGCCGGTTCGCAGCGGCCGGAGCACGCGTCGTGCTCATCGCGCGCTCGACGCAGGCACTCGAGGTCATCGCGCAGCAGATCCGCGATCGCGGCGGTGAGGCGCACGCGATTCGGCTGGATCTGCGCGATCGCGATGCCGTCGAGCACGCCGCCCGCGCGCTCATCGCCGAGCACGGACCGCCAGCGGTCGTGGTGTCTAACGCGGGACACTCCATCCACCGCACGCTCGCACAGTACGCGGACCGTGGGCACGATGCCGAGCGCCTATTCGGCGTGAACGCACTGGGGCCGGTAGCGCTGATGCGCGTGCTGATCCCCGCGATGCAGCGCGGCGGCGGTGGCAGCGTGGTGGCTGTGTCATCGGTCAGCGCGGTCGTTCCCGCGGCGGGCTGGTCTGTCTACGGCGCCTCCAAAGCGGCGGCGGATGCGTGGTTCGCCGCTGTCGCTCAGGAGATCGCGCCCGAGGTGACGGTCTCGCTCGTTCGACTGCCGCTCGTCCGAACGGAGATGATCGCTCCGACACCGGCCTACGCACGGAGTGCGGCGATGCGACCGGTCGATGCGGCCGGGCTCATCGCGCGCGCCATCGTCACCCGGCGTCGAACATATGGGCCGTGGTGGCTCTCGCCGGTAGCTGCGCTTCTGGCGCTGTGGCCCACGGCGCTCGATCGTCTGCTCGCGTCGCACGAAAGCAGGACGGTGCGCCGGTGACCGACAGCGTGACGCTGCGCGGCGTCTCCTCCGGGGCCGCGATGGGCTCTCTGATCTGCCGGGTCGGCGTGCTGCGGCATCCGTGGCGCACCGCACGCATTCTTCGGATGCATGGGGGTTCGCTGCCGGCGGCGATCGAGCTCGGGGCACTGCGCGACGAACGCAAGATCGCGCTGGTGCGCGGCGCGGAGCAGATCAGCTACGCGCGCCTGCGCCGGGCGCTGCACGCGACCGCGGCCGCGCTCGCTGATCGTTGCGAGGCTGGCGGCCGGGTCGGCATCGGCATCGACCAGAGCGCCGCCAGCGTCGTCCTGCTCGCGGCGGCGCTGGCTGCCGGGCTTGATGCGGTTCCGCTGGGCCGGCGGCTGAGCCAGCACGACAGAGATGCTGTCGCAGACCAGCTGCGGCTCACCGATCTTCTGGACCCCGCGCGGGATGTCCTGTGGGACGGAGGCCGACAACCTGCGAGGGCCGCAGGTCAGTTGATGATTCTCTCCAGCGGGAGCACCGGCACGCCACGCGTCACCGGACGCCGGAGCTTTCGACTTCGCGCCCTCATCCCGCTGGCCGACCTCGACCGACGGATCCACTGGCCTGCGGGACCCGTTCTCGTGCTGGCGCCGTTGGATCACGGACACGGATTGAGCGCGGTCGTCGCCGGGTTCTTGCGTGGCGCGACCGTGCTGCTCGGCGCCCAGTCGCCGTCCGATGAGATCGTGGCGATGGCGGCCGACCATCAGCCGTCCTGCGTCACGGGCGTTCCCATGCAGCTGGCACGCGCGGTACGGGCGGGCGCTTTCGATAGCGGGCATCTGCGATTGATCGTCTCCGGGTCCTCACGCCTGCAAGATGAGCTCGCGGAGGAGATGCGCGTGCGCACCGGGGCACGAGTCATCGACTGCCTGGGAACGACCGAGACGGGCACGTTCGCTGTCCGGCTGCCGCCCGAGGGATTCCAGCCGTTGGCCGGGGTGCGCCTGCTCGTCGACCACGAACATCGTGTGATCGTCGACACCCCGTTGGCGGACGAACCGACACCGACCGGTGACACCGGGGAGGTCAGCGCCGCAGGTCTCCACCTGCACGGACGTGCCGACGGATTAGTGGATACGGCCGGCGAGCTGGTCTCGCCGCTGCGCATGCGCCGAGCCTTCGAGAGCCTTCCTCAGGTGGTGTCGTGTCGCATCGACGCGGTTGACGATGAGCTGCGCGGTACGCTGCTCATCGCCCGAGTCGAGGTGCACGATTCACCGGGTGTCGAGGCATCCGATCTGAGGGAAGCGCTGCTGCCCGTCCTCGGTCGCAGCGGTCTGCCTCAGCGGATCGACATTGTGTCGCCCGCTCAGCGCCCTGCGTAGCCCCCGCCGCCCTGGGCACGACGCGAGCGCCGCGTGTCGACCCGCTGACCGACCTGGATGCCGGAGCGCTGCCCGCCGCTGGAGCGCTGACCGCCGGAACGCTGACCGCCGGTGCGCTGCCCCTGCGACGCGGGTTGACCCTGAGCGCCCTGCGGACGGCCGTTCTGACTCTGTCCGCTCTGGGGGCGCCGGCGACGGCGAGCGGGCGCGCCAGAGGCCGGCGCGCCGCCCTGCTGCGGCTGGCGCGGCTTCTTGGGCTGCTGGCGCTGCTGGGGCTGCGGAGGAGCGGGCTTGACGTAGGCGGCGCGCTCGCCGACGAGCTCGTCGACGATGTCGGCGTTCACCTGCTCGAGGTCGGCTGCGATCTTCGCCTTGCGCAGCAGGTCTTTCACATCGCGGCGCTGTTCGGGCAGTACGACGGTGACGACGGTGCCGGCGGCGCCCGCACGCGCGGTACGTCCCGAGCGGTGCAGGTAGGCCTTGTGCTCCATCGGCGGGTCGACGTGCACGACCAGGTCGACGTTGTCGACGTGCACGCCGCGTGCGGCCACGTCGGTGGCGACGAGCACGCGTACGCCGCCGTCGGCGGGATCGGCGGAGAACGCGGTCAGGTTGCGCTCCCGCGCGTTCTGGGACAGGTTGCCGTGCAGATCGACCGCGGGGATTCCGGCGGCTGTGAGCTGCTTGGCGAGCTTCTTCGCCTGGTGCTTGGTGCGCGTGAAGAGGATGCGCCGGCCCGTGCCCGAGGCGAGATCGCGCACGAGCGAGGTCTTGTGCTCGGTTCCGGTCGTCATGAGCACGCGGTGGGTCATCTCGCCGACAGGCACGCTCGCCTCATCGACCTCGTGGCTGACCGGGTTCGACAGGAAGCGCTTCGCAAGCGCGTCGATACCGCGATCAAGCGTCGCGCTGAACAGCAGTCGCTGCCCGCCCGCGGGTGTCGCGGTGAGAATGCGGGTGACGCCGGGGAGGAAGCCCAGATCGGCCATGTGGTCGGCCTCGTCGAGAACAGCCACCTCGACCGCGTCGAGCGAGACGAGCTTCTGCTTCATGAGGTCTTCCAGGCGTCCCGGGCACGCGACGACGATGTCGACGCCGCTGCGCAGAGCCTGCTCCTGCGGACGCTGGCTCACGCCGCCGAAGATCGTGGTGACGCGCAGGCCCGCGGTCTCAGCGAGAGGTGTGACGGTCGCGGCGATCTGGGTTGCGAGCTCACGCGTGGGGGCGAGGATCAGGCCGCGCGGATGCTGCGGGCGCGTCTTCGTGTTCGAAGCGCTCAGGCGTGCGACCAGCGGGATCGCGAAGGCGATCGTCTTGCCGCTGCCGGTTCGGCCGCGACCGAGCAGATCGCGTCCGGCAAGCGAATCAGGAAGCGTGTCGCGCTGAATCGCGAAGGCCTCGGTCTTGCCCTCTGCGGCAAGTGAGTCGGCCAGGCGTGCGGGTACGCCGAGTTCGAGGAAGGTAGGCATAGTGGTACTCCGTGAGCGCGCCGCAGCGCGCATGGTTCGTAGGGTGGGCGACCGCGCACAGGAAGTGCGCAGAGGTTCGCCGTTCGAAACGCCAACTGGTGGAGGAGCTGTGCAGCTCGCTTCGGTCGAGAAGACCCCGTGTCGACGACGCAGCTGTCTCAGACGAATCTGGACAACCGTTCAATACTACCAGGCACTGGGCCTCAGGCGTGCAGAGCCTCGTTCAGGGTGACGCCGACGCCCTGACGCTGACGAGCCTCGACCGCGCCGCTGACGGAGTTGCGCACGAAGAGCAGTCCGTTATGTCCCGAGAGCTCGGCTGCCTTGACGATGCGCTTGCCGCCGTCGGCTGTGGTCGGAGAATCAGCCAGCACGACCTTGGTGCCAGCGGTGAGGTAGAGGCCGGCTTCGACGATGCAGTCGTCGCCGAGCGCGATACCGAGCCCCGCGTTCGCACCCAGGAGAGTGCGCTCGCCGATCGATACGCGAACGGTGCCGCCGCCCGAGAGCGTGCCCATGATGGAAGCGCCGCCGCCGATGTCGCTGTTCGCGCCGACCACGACGCCCTGGGAGATGCGGCCCTCGACCATGACAGCGCCGAGCGTTCCGGCGTTGAAGTTCACGAAGCCCTCGTGCATCACGGTGGTGCCGGGGGAGAGATGCGCGCCCAGCCGTACGCGTGCGGCGTCGCCGATTCGAACGCCCTCGGGCTGGACGTAGTCGGTCAGACGTGGGAACTTGTCCAGGCTCTGCACCTGGATGCTGTGCCGACGCAGCTGTGGCTGCAACCGAGCGGCGTCGGCGGGGTGCATCGGGCCGGCTGTGGTCCACGCCACGTTCGGCAGGTGGCCGAAGATGCCCTCGAGATTAACGTCGTTGGGGCGCACGAGCAGGTGCGAGAGCGCGTGCAGGCGCAGGTATGCGTCGGCGGTGGAAGTCGGGGCGGCGTCGAGGTCGATCTGCAGCTGGATCGTGTCGATCGTGACCGCGCGCCGCTCGTCGGCCCCGACGTAGCCGGACAGCTCATCGAGGTCGGATGCCGGCGCCTCGCCCGTGCCCACATGCAGGTACCACGCGTCGAGCGCCGTGCCGTCGGCGGCAATCGTGGTCAGACCGGTACCCCATACAGTGCGCTCGTTGTTCATGACTCATACGCTACCGGTCTTCGACTCGACAGCTGTGCGCCGTAGGCTGGACGGATGCTGCTCGATCTGACCGCGTCATCCGTCGACCTCACTCGCACGATCTGTGACATCCCTAGCGTCTCCGGCGACGAAGCCCGATTGGCCGACGCCATCGAGGCCGCGCTCGCCGAGTGTGCGCACCTCGAGGTGATCCGTCATGGCAACACGATCGTCGCCCGCACGAATCTGGGCCGTGATCAGCGCGTCGTGATCGCCGGACACATCGACACCGTGCCGATCAACGACAACGTTCCGACGCGAGACATCGAGATCGATGGTGAGCCGCACCTGTGGGGTCGCGGCACGGTCGATATGAAAGCGGGCGTCGCCGTGCAGCTGCGGCTCGCGGCGGAGCTGACCGAACCCGTGGTCGACATCACCTGGATGTGGTACGACAACGAAGAGGTCGCGGCGTCCTTGAACGGCCTGAATCTGCTGTCTGCCGATCGACCGGATCTCTTCGCCGCTGACTTCGCGATTCTCGGTGAGCCCTCCAACGGGCAGGTCGAGGGCGGATGCAACGGCACCCTGCGCGCGGTCGTTCGCACCCGCGGTGTGCGTGCTCACAGCGCACGCGCGTGGATCGGCGAGAACGCCATCCACGCGGCCGCGCCGATCCTGTCGCGTCTGGCGGAGTACCGCGCGAAAGAGGTGCAGGTTGAAGGGCTGGCCTACCGCGAGGGTCTCAGCGCCGTGCGCATCACCGGCGGCATCGCGGGAAACGTGATCCCCGATCTGTGTGAGGTCGAGGTCAATTACCGCTTCGCCCCCAACAAGACGGCGGCGGATGCCGAGGCTCATGTGCGCGGCGTGCTCGACGGCTTCGACGTCGAGATAACCGACTCGGCCGATGGCGCCAGGCCAGGCCTGGACGCGCCGATCGCTCAGCAGTTCGTCGCGGCCGTCGGCGCGGTCCCGCGCCCGAAGTACGGCTGGACCGACGTCGCCCGCTTCTCTGCCCTGGGCATCCCGGCGGTCAACTACGGCCCCGGGGATCCGCACCTCGCCCACCATGATGAGGAGCGCGTGCCGATCGCGCAGATCACCGCGGTCGAGCAGGGCTTGCGGGCGTGGCTCACCGCGCGCTGATCGCTGCCGCACGGTGGTGGGCGCGGACGCCGATCATCGTGCGCATCGCGGTGATCTATGTCACCGCGCGACTGGTCACCACGGCCCTCCTGCAGTTCGCCGCGCACCTGTCGGGACCGTTCTCCCGCTTCGGGGCTGACGCGAACATCGGCAGCTTCGTGCTGGGCTGGGACGCGCAGTGGTACTGGCTCGTGGCGTATGAAGGGTATCCCGCCGACCTTCCGCTGACAGCGTCGGGCCAGGTGGCCGAGAACGCCTGGGCATTCATGCCTGTCTATGCCTATGCCGCGCAGCTGGTGGGGCTCCCGTTCGGGTCCTGGGGAGCCGGTGCCCTGATCGTCACGCTCGTCGCTGGGTTCTTCGCCTGCGTGGCGCTGTATCGGCTGCTGCACAGCCGTATCGGCTCATCCGCGGCGCTGTGGGCGGTGACCTTCTTCGCCTGGGGCCCGCTGGCCGCGCTCTTCCAGGTCGGCTACGCGGAGGCGCTTTTCGTGCTGCTGCTGCTGATCGCTCTCGACCTCGTCGCGCGTCGCCGTTACGGCTGGGTCTATCCGGTCATCCTCGTCACGGCGTTCACACGCCCCGGCATCTTGGCCTTCGCGCTGTATCTCGGGCTCTACGGCATCCTCCGCTGGATTCGCCGCCGTCAGGACCCGCTGCCGGTCGGCGAGATCGTGCACATCGTCGCGCTCGGTCTCTTGGCGACGATCACCGGGTTCGCGTGGCAGGTCATCGCCGGGATCGTGACGGGAGATCCGGGTGCGTACCTGGCGACCGAGCTCTCATGGCGTCGCAACTGGATCGCAGACGCAGGCGGGGGCTTCGTACCGTTCGACGGCTGGGTGCAGGCCGCACAGTTCTGGTTCACGCAGTGGGGCATGCCCGGCCGGTGGGGGCTGATCGCCCTCGTGCTGCTCGTGCTTGGGGCCGCTGCGGTCCTGCTGTTCGCGGCGCTGGTGCGACGTCTGGGCGCCGACCTGCGGCTGTGGAGCGCGAGCTACGTGCTGTATCTGCTGGCGGTGTTCTTTCCCCAGTCGAGCACGTTCCGGCTGCTGATGCCCCTCACACCGCTGTGGGGAGCGGTCGCCGTGCCGCGCTCGCGCAGCTATCGCCTGACGGTGCTGGCGCTGTGCTTGGTGGGGCAGTGGGTGTGGATCTATCACGTCTACGCGGTGGCTACGCAGTTCTGGCAGGTTCCGTGACGGCGAATTAAGCCGCTGTTCTCTCACACGCGAGCAGGGGCGGAAGCATACCGATAAACTTGATGCATACCACCGAGGGAAAAGGAGCCACGATGGCAGCGATGAAGCCGAGGACCGGAGACGGACCCATGGAGGCCGTGAAGGAGGGGCGACTGATCATTGTGCGCGTTCCACTGGAAGGCGGCGGCCGACTGGTCGTCTCCGTGAACGATGCCGAAGCGAAGGAGCTGCACGACGTGCTGGCAGGCGTCGTGGCCTGATCGTTCGACGAATCGCTAGAGGGGCGGCAGATCCACGGATCTGCCGCCCCTCTTCGTCTGCGGTGGACGACGGGTCTGCGGTCTTCGACGGCCCGCTCAGACGCCGGATGCGTGCCGGCTCACATGCCCTCGGTGTTGAGGCTGACCAGTTGCAGGAGCCCTTCGCCGGCTGTTGAGAGAGCCGCGAGTACGGCCGGTGATTCCTGGGTTTCCTGGATGAGCGAGCGGTAGGCCGCGGTGACCTCATCGCGCTGCACCGGATCAGCGGCCTTGCCACCGGCGAGGACGCGGGGCACCAGCACCATGCCGCCGGTGCGCGCGAGACGCAACCCGTGCTCGACGTATTCGATGACGTTCTCGGGGTCGGCGTCGACGAGCACGATGTCATAGGAGGCCTCGTTCATGCGCGGCAGCACATCGGCCGCGCGACCGGTGATGAACCGCGCCTTGGTCGAGGGGACCTTCGCTTCGCTGAAGCTGCGACGAGCGGCGACCAGATGCTCGGGCTCGTTGTCGATCGAGGTGAGCACGGCCTGCGGTGCGCCGCGCATGAGCCAGAGCCCCGAGACACCCGCGCCGGTGCCGATCTCGACGATCGAACGGGCCCCCACCGCGGCCGTGAGCACGGCCAGCTGCGCACCGACGGCAGCGCTGATCGGCGCAGCGCCGAGTTCGACGGCGTGTGTGCGCGCGCGGGCGATGGCGGCGGGCTCGATGATCGCCTCGCGGATGTAACGTGCGTTTGCGTCGTTCTCGCTCATGACCCTGCTCCCGTGAGATTCCTGCTGCTTCCAGAGTATTCGCATGCCCTGTCGGAAGCGGGCAGGCGCGGCGGGTAGCCTATGTACATGGATTTCGGACTCACCTTCGAGAAGCTTGTTCTCATCGGGGTGATCGCTGCCATCGTCATCGGCCCGGAACGGCTTCCGGTGATGGCCGAGAAGCTCGCCGGGCTTGTTCGGTGGGTGGGCGAATACGTCCGCGACACCAAGTCCAGAATGCGCGATGAGATGGGCCCCGAGATCGACGATGTCGATTGGCGAAAGCTCGATCCGCGTCAGTACGATCCCCGTCGCATCATCCGCGACGCGCTCCTCGACGACTCACCCGCATCCGCGCCTGTCGCCGCCGCGGCAACGACGGCGACGGCGACCGCGGCCGTGGCATCCGCTGAACCGGTTCCGCCGCGCATCCCACGAGAGCGCCCCGTGTTCACGCGAGAGACGCCACCCCCGTTCGACAGCGAGGCGACCTGAGCTCAGATGCGTGAGCGGATCAGCGCGATGTCCTCGTCGCTGAGCAGGGCGCGCGGCACCGCGGTGACGACGGATTCGCCCCGCAGACGCAGCAGCGCGGCATTTTTCCCCACACGCACGGCGGTGAATGTCGTATAGGGCATGTCCGAGACGCCGCGCTCGGCGATGAGCTGGATGCTCTTCTCTTTCACCTGCACGCTCACGGTCGTTCCGCTGGGCATGGCCGTCGTGATGGCTCGGCGCACGGATGCACGGGTGAACATGATCGAGGCGACCATCAGCGCCACGATCGCGACGGGCATCCACGAGAGGGTGACGGCCCGCGCGCCGCCGGCGCCGCCCGTGATGGTGAGCACGACGATGTTGACGATGAGCGCGGCCAGCAGGGCCGTGTACGCGATGACGGCCAGGGGCCGCGTGAGGGCGTAGAGGACGGCATCGCCGACCATTCCGCGGTGCAACTCCGCATCGACCTGGATCGAACGGGGCGGGGAATCGGTGGTCACCTCAGAAGTCTTTCACAGCGACAGCGGCAGGGAGCGCCCCGCCAGACCCCGGCCGCGGTGTGCGATGTACTCCGAGACCGCGCGGATCGCGACAGACGAGGCATCGGCCGGTTCACCGACGACAACGGGCACGCCGGTGTCTCCGCCGGTGCGAAGCTGCGGGCTCAGCGGAATCGACACGAGCAGGGGGACGTCTTCATCGGGTTGCGAGAGCGCCTCGGCGACGGCCGCACCGCCGCCGGTGCCGAACAGGTCGACGACGGTGCCGTCGGGCAGGGTCAGCGCGGCCATGTTCTCGACCACCCCGATCACACGCTGGCCGGTCTGTCGGGCGACGACTCCGCTGCGGATGGCGACGTCGGATGCCGCGGCCTGCGGTGTCGTGACGACCAGCACCTCCGCGTGGGGGAGGATCTGTCCGATCGAGATCGCGATGTCTCCGGTTCCCGGCGGCATGTCGATCAGCAGCACGTCCAGGTCGCCGAAGAAGACGTCGGTGAGGAACTGCTGCACGGTGCGGTGCAGCATCGGCCCGCGCCAGGCGACGGCGGCATCGCCATCGCGGAGGAACATTCCGATCGAGATCGTCTTCACCCCGTGTGCGACCGGCGGGAGCATGAGGTCGTCGATGCGCGTCGGCTGGGTGCCGGCGGGGATGCCGAGAAGGCCGGGGATCGAGAACCCGTGCACGTCGGCGTCGACGAGCCCGACCGCGAGGCCCTGCTCCGCCAGCGCGACGGCGAGGTTCGCGGTGACGGTGGATTTTCCGACGCCGCCCTTGCCGCTGGAGACAAGGATGACGCGGGTGAGCGAATCGGGCCCGAAGGGCATCTGCCTGGCCGGACGCCCATCGCGCAGCTTCTCCGTCAGTGCCTTGCGCTCGGCGGGCGTCATCACCCCTAAGTCGATCGTGACATCGGCGATGCCGTCGACGGATGCCGCGGCACGGCGCACATCGGATTCGATGCGGTCGGCGGCCGGGCATCCGACGATCGTCAGTGCGATCGCGACGTGAGCATGTCCATCGTCGACGGAGATCTCTCGCACCATGTCGAGATCGCCGATCGGGCGGCGCAGCTCCGGATCGGAGACTGCGCCGACCGCCGCACGGACACGATCGGCGGCGCTCATCGCTCAGGTGGTCGCTGTCCTGCCGCCGACGCAGCATCGGTGGCAGGGGCAGAGCCTTCGTCGTCATCGTCGCCGAGCTCGTCGAGTATCGATCGCAGCTCTTGGCGCAGCACATCGCGTGTGACGGCCTGAGCGTTGCGCTCTTCCAGCGCGATGCGCAGCGCGACGATCTCGCGGGCCAGGTACTCGGTGTCGGCGAGGTTGCGCTCGGCGCGCTGGCGGTCCTGCTCGATCTGCACGCGGTCGCGGTCGTCCTGCCGGTTCTGCGCCAGCAGGATGAGCGGCGCGGCGTACGAGGCCTGCAGCGACAGCATCAGCGTGAGCGCCGTGAACCCGAGGGCTGCGTCATCGAAGCGGAGGGAGGTCGGCATCAGCACGTTCCAGCTGATCCAGGCGACGCAGAACACCGTGAGGATGAGCAGGAAGGCGGGAGTTCCCATGGCGCGGGCGACCCACTCGGTGAAGCGGCCGAAGCGGTCGCGCGAGGTGGGGCGCTGGCGTGCGCTGACGCGGCTGCGGCGGGGAGCGTCGAGTGCTGAGCGGTCAGATCGTGCCATCACAGCGCACCGCCCTTGAGCGCATCGGTCTCGGCATCCTGGCTGCGCCAGTCGTCGGGCAGCAGATAGTCGAGCACGTCGTCGATGCTCACCACGCCGACCAGGCGGTTCGCGGCGTCGACGACCGGCAGCGACACGAGGTCGTAGCTGGCGAGAAGGCGGGCCGTCTCTGCCGCCGAGGCGGTCGCTGAGACGGGCTCCATAGTCTCATCCACGATCGCGCCCAGGTGTTCGTGCGGCGGGTAGCGCAGCATCCGTTGGAAATGTACGACGCCCAGCAGGCGACCGGTGGGCGTCTCGAACGGTGGAAGGGTGACGAACACCGCCGCGGCCAGGGCCGGGTGCAGCTCATGGCGACGGATCAGCGCCAGCGCCTCGGCGACCGTGGCATCAGCCGAAAGCACGATCGGCTCGGTCGTCATCAAGCCGCCCGCCGTGTCGGGGTCGTAGCTCAGAAGCGTGCGCACGTCTTCGGCCTCTTCGGGCTCCATGAGATCGAGCAGCTCTTCGGTGCGCTTCTCGGGCAGTTGAGCGAGCAGGTCGGCGGCGTCGTCCGGCTCCATCTGATCGAGGATGTCGGCGGCTCGCTCGTCGCCCAGTCGCTCGAGGATGCGCACCTGGTCGTCTTCGGGCATCTCTTCGAGGGCGTCGGCCATGCGGTCGTTCGGCAGCTCTCGGGCGACCTCGATGATGCGTCTCTCGGGCAGATCCAGCAGCGTCGTCGCGAGATCGGCGGCGTGCAGCTCGGAGTACGAGGCGACCAGCTGTTCGGCCGACTGCGATTCGCCAGGCGTGCGCTTCTCGGCGACCTCGTTCCAGGCGGCGAACGTCGTCGGGCCCTTCGCGAACGGCGAGGCACTCGTCTTCGGCTTGCGCAGGAAGAGCTGGCTCACGCTCCACTCGCCGAGACGGTTGGGTTCGATGGCGACGTCTTCGATCACGGCCCGGCCCTGATCTTCGATGAGCTCGACGCGGCGCCCGAGCATCTCGGCGAGAATGCGCACTTCGCCGGGGCGCGGTTCGAACCGGCGCACGTTGATCAGACCTGTCGTGAGCACCTGCCCGGAGCGGATCGATGTGACCCGACCGATCGACATGAACACCTGCCGCCGCCCGGGAATCTCGATCACGAGACCGATCACGCGCGGGGCCGCGGTACTTCGGTAGACGATGACGACATCGCGGACTTTGCCGAGCCGGTCGCCGACGGGGTCGAAGACAGCGCAACCAGCCAGGCGCGCGACGAAAACCCGTTGTGTGCTCACTCCTCCAGCGTAGCCCGCGCCTATACCGATCTCGGCTTATCGAGAGCTATGCATGGGACAATGGCCAGATGAGCATGCTGAACCGCCCTGCAGGCAGCGCCGCTGTCGGCGACACCGTCGCATCGGTGCGCGACTACGAGGCCGCGCAGAAGACCGTGTCCAAGCTGATCGCGGGTGATGTGCCGGCGCGCCACATCGCGATCGTCGGTCAGGGAGTGCGCACGATCGAGCGCATCACGGGGCGACTCGGCTACGCCACCGCTGCCCGGCAGGGAGCTGTCAACGGTGTCCTGATCGGTCTGCTGCTGTCGGCGATCCTCGTGATCGGCAACCCCGACGTGCCGATGCAGCTGTTCCTCGGGTACATCTTCATCGGTGTGGCCCTCGGCATGATCTTGAGCCTCATCACGTATGCGATTGTGCGCCGCCGGCGGGATTATGCGAGCGTGACGCAACTGGCCGCCGACCACTATGAGGTCGCCGTGCAGGCAGACTCTCTGGCCAAGGCGCGTGAGGTGCTGGGCAAAGCGCAGCGCACCGAGGTCGTGCGCCCGCCGGTGAACCTCGACGAGCCCCCGCGGTATGGTGAGCGCATCGCACCCGGGTCTGAGACGAGTGCAGTGCCGCAGTCGCCCGCAGCCCAGCCAGACACCACCGATGCGCAGCAGGTCGGCGGACACGTGATTCCGCCGCGCCCGGCCGATCCCGTTCCGCGCTACGGCGAGCGGATCGCTCCCGACGCACCCGCGGCCGACGCGCCGGCGTCTGATCCCGCACCGGATGCTGCGCCCTCAGCAGACGGGCCCGATCCCGCACCGGACGCCGCGCCTTCCGCACCGGATGCCGCGCCTGACGAAGGCACGCCGAAGCGCGACGACGCGTGAGCCTGAGCGTCGAGCTGCCGAAGGGCCGTGTGTCGGTCTCCACCGAGTGGGGTCAGGGCACAGGGCGCGGCGTCGTCGTACTGGCGCACGGCGCCGGTGCCGGTATGGACCACCCGTTCCTCGTCGGGCTCTCCGACGCGTTGAACGCGCTGGGATTCTCCACGCTGCGCTTCACCTTCCCCTACCGCGAGCAGGGCCGGCGACTGCCGGGGCCGGCCGCGCATGCGATCGCGACGTGGCGCGAGGCGGTGTCTCACGCCCGCGTGCAGGAGCCCGATGTTCCGGTGTGGGCGGCGGGGAAGTCATACGGCGGGCGGATGGCATCGATGGCGGTGGCTGAGGGCCTCGAGGTCGATGGGCTGATCTACCTGGGGTATCCGCTGCATCCTCCGGGAAAGCCAGACAGGCTCCGCGCTGATCACCTGCCGGGGATCAGCGTGCCGCAGCTGTTCATCGAGGGAAAGAACGATCCGTTCATCCAGCCGGTGTCTCAGCTCGACGAGGTCGTCGCGACCTGCCAGAACGCGAGCATCGCCTGGGTGGAAGGCGGCGGGCACTCCTTCGAGGTGAAGGGCGCCAAACGTCCCGCGGACGAGATCGGCGCCTCACTTGCGCCCCTCGTGGATTCAGCGCTGCTGTAGCCGAAACAGGAGCAGCCGCACCGCCGCGGCGATCTTCATCGGGATGATCTCACCGAGTCGGTGCTCATCGGCGCGCACGAGGCGCTGGGCCAGGTCAGGGCGCAGCTGCCAGAGGTACTCGCGCGCCACCTCGGCGTGCGGCGAGTTCGAGACGATCTTGATGGTGCCCGCGTGCTCGAGCAGCCCGATCACATTCTCGATGTTCTCCTGCGTCGAGCGGCTCTCCGCCTCGAGCAGGATGCGCCCGGTGAAACCCAGCTCCTCACGGGCGTAGCGCTGCATGATCTCCGCTTCGGGTATGGCGCCCTCGACCGTGCCGCCGCACATGATCACGATGCTGTCCGCTGAGCGGTCACGCGATCGGATGCCGGCACGCACCCGGTATCGGTTCACGAAGTTCGCGCGTTCGCCGCGGTTGCCGTATCCCAGCACGACGACGACCTCGTGCCCAACGGTGGGGGCGTTCCCCAGAAGCCGATGACTGGATCGCCAGTGCACCCACTCGGCCCAGGCCGCCGCGGCCGTGTAGGCCGCGAAACCCGTCCAGAACAGTCGGCGCGCGAGGCCGCCGCGCTTGCTCAAGCTTCGCGGCCCCTCGCGATCCACGCCTCGACCTCATCCGCGGTGCGCGGGATGTCAGCCGACAGGTTGACGGGGCCGTCCGCGGTCATGAGGATGTCGTCCTCGATGCGCACGCCGATGCCGCGCAGCTCTTCCGGCACGGTCAGGTCGTCGATCTGGAAGTACAGGCCGGGCTCGATCGTGAAGACCATGCCCGCCTCCAGCTCACCGTCGTAGTACATCTCACGACGCGCCTGGGCGCAGTCGTGCACGTCGATGCCCAGGTGGTGGCTCGTGCCGTGCACCATGTACCGGCGGTGCTGGCCTCCGGCCTCCGCATCCAGAGCCTGTTCGGCCGACACCGGCAGCACGCCCCACTCGGCGGTGCGCTTCGCGATCACGGACATCGCCGCCTCGTGCACCGTGCGGAACTTCACGCCCGGACGCGCGGCGGCGAAGGCGGCATCCGCGGCCTCCAGCACCGTCTCATAGACGCGACGCTGCACGTCAGAGAAGGTGCCGTTCACCGGCAACGTGCGCGTGATATCGGCGGTGTAGAGGCTGTCGGCCTCGACGCCTGCATCCACCAGGATGAGGTCTCCGGGGATCACAGCGCCGTCGTTGCGCGTCCAGTGCAGGTAGCACGCGTGCGGGCCGGATGCCGAGATCGTGTCATAACCCTCGCCGTTGCCGTCCTCACGGGCACGCCGGTGGAAGACGCCTTCGACGACCCGCTCGCCGCGGGCATGCTGTGCGGCATGCGGAAGAGCGGCGATGATGTCGTCGAAACCACGTGCGGTGATCTCGACGGCACGGCGCAGCTCGGTGATCTCGTACTCGTCCTTGATCAGGCGCAGCTCGGAGACGACGCGGGCGAGTTCGGCGTCGTCCACGGTGACATCGTCGTTGGACGGGCGGAACGCCTCGAGGTGATCGGTGGCGACTGCCAGATCGGCGGCGACACCCGCGAGGGAAGGGCGCGGGCCGATCCAGAACTCGCCGACGGTGGCATCCGCATAGAACTCGGTCGTGGTCCGGTCGGCGCGTTCGCGGAAGTACAGCGTCACCTCATGGCCGGCATCGGTCGGCTCGAACACGAGCACGGAGTCGGGCTCGCTGTCCGCGGCCCATCCGGTCAGGTGCGCGAATGCGGAGTGCGCGCGGAACGGATAGTCGGTGTCGTTGCTGCGCTGCTTGAGCGAACCGGCCTCGATGACCAGGCGCTTGCCATCGAACGCGGCTGAGACCTTCTCGCGCCGGGCGGCGGCGAACGCGGCCTGCGGGCGGGCGGAGGGCAGTGACTCGGGGCGGTCAGCCCAACCGGTCGAGATCGTGTCGAGGAACCCGCGCGGGAATGGCTGCTTGCGGTTCGTGACGGGGGCTTCGGCGGTCGTGTCGCCTTCTGCGGTGCTCATGCCTCCAGTCTCTCACTCCGCGGGCAGGGCGGCCAGGTGCCGCCCTGCCCGTAGAACTCATCCGGTCGCAGGTAGTTCGCCGGCGCGGATGTTGTCGCGCGCCCACGCTCCTGTTGCTTTGAGGGATGCGCCGTTCCACGGGCCGCCTGCGGCGCAGGTGCCCGGCTCGAAGGCAGCTCCCGAGCGTGCGTCATCCGAGAAGTTCCACTTCACCCAGCTGATGTTCTTCTGCTCCATCAGGTCGAGGTACTGGTTCGCCCGGGTGAAGTTCAGCGCGCCGTCGCCGGATGCTTCTTCCGCTCCGAACTCTGTGACGAAGATCGGCAGAGAATCCGATGCCGTGTCGAGGGCGTCGACGTACAATTGATCGTGCGACGCGGCGTAGAAGTGGAACGTGTACATGACGTTGGACGCGTCCACGGGGTTCGCGATGATCTCACCCGGGCCGCCACCCTGCGAGATGCCGAGTGACGACCAGCCGGGCGTCCCGACGAGCACGACGCCGTCCGGGTCTTGCGCGCGGATGACGGGGATGATCTCGTGCGCGTACGAGCGGATGTCGCTCCAGCTGACGTCTTCCCCATTGGGCTCGTTCGCGATCTCATACAGCACCGTGCCCTTATCTCCGTGCTGCTGGGCGATCTCAGTGAAGAAGGTCTTGGCGCGGTCGACGTTGTACCAGGGATCACCGGGGGTCAGCATGTGCCAGTCGGCGATGACGTACATGCCGCGGGCGTAGGCCTTCTCGATGAGGGTGTGCACGAGGTTCGTGTAGTAGGCGGGGTTGGTCTCGTAGCCGCCTTCCTGCACGTAGGTGGAGAGGCGGATCACATCGGCGCTCCAGTCGTAGGCCAGGGCGTCGAGCGACGAGTCAGTGATGCACTGGCTGTACCACTGCAGGCCGTGCGTGCTCATGCCGCGTAGCTGGACCGGCTGGCCGTTCTCGCCGCAGAGCATCGTGCCGCACACCTGCAGGGTTCCGGCCTTCTCGATGGGAGTGCCGTCGGCGGGGACATCGGGATCGGGCTCGTCTGGGTCGGGCTCTTCGGGACTGCCGGAGCCGCACGGCACGGCGTTGCGCCACACGCCCCACTGGCCGGTCGTTCCGGGTGTCTCGCCCTGCGTCCACCACTGCGCCGACCAGTTCTGGCCGTCGTACGAAACCGTATCGCCGCCGGTGTACACGGCACTCGCCGACCACGCCGGTGCGCACTCGACAGCGGCAGCGGCACTCTGCGCCGGGGTGCTCGTCAGGGCGTGCGACACGGTGGCGCTCGCGGACGGGGCGAGCATCACGGCAACCGCGACGCCAGCCACCAGGCCTGCAAGAGTTCTCTTCTTCATCAGGTCTCCCTCTGCGATATCGGAGATCGCGACGTTGGTCTCCGGTGGCTCCTCGGTGCCGCGCCGACAGTGCGGCACCAGAATAACTAGTAAGAAGTTTTACAGACAATAGCGTGAGTCGACGACGGCGGCCAGAGGAACCGTCGTACCATGTGAACAAGAGGTCAGCTCGCCGGCTCGAGCTGCACGACCAGCGCCCGGTGATCGCTGCCGGCTGCGTCGAGGACGAGCGACCCGCTCGGTTCCCAATTCGCGCTGGCCATGACGTGATCGATCGGAGCACCCAGCACCTCCGGATACGACGCTGGCCAGGTTCCGGTCGCGCCGGTGCCGGTTCGGCTCGCCGCGTCGCGGCAGTTGCCGATGTCGCCGCCGTTCACACCGAGCGAGGCCATGTGGTCGACGGTCGCGTTGAAGTCGCCCGCGAGGATGAAGTCGCCGGCCGGGCACTGGTTGGCTATCCACCGCAGGTCGGACTGCCAGCGCTCCATCGCCTCGACGCGTGGGGCGACAGCGTGCACGGCGACGATGGTGGGGCCGGTGCCGTCGACCGGCATGATGACCGCGCTCGGCACGGAAGAGGTGTTGCTGCTGCCGTCGGAGGACGAGTCGATCACCGAATAGTCGCCCAGATCGGGAGCCACCAGCACGGTGGTCTCCCACGCCTGCGGTCCGTTGGGGACGTCGCCGAACCGCACGTGGTGCACCCACATCGGATGCCCCTGCTCACGCAGCATGAGGGCGATGCGTTCGCCGACCGATTCCGCTGTCTCCGGCAGCGAGACGACGTCGACCTGCTGCGACAGGATCGCATCGGCGATCTCTTCGGCCGAGACCGCTTCGCCCGCGGTGTTCCAGGTCAGCACCCGAATGCTTTCATCGGCTTTCTCCGGCAGCGACCCGGTGCCGAATCCGCGCACGGCGCCGACTGCGCCGGTCGCGGCGGCGCCGAGCAGGGCGACGATGAGAATGGATGCCGCGAAACCCCGCATCGGTCGGGCGAGAAGCAGCAGAAGCGCCAGGACCGCGATCACGAGAAATCCGCCGAGCACGACACCGCGCACCGCGATCAGCTGGGCGAAGGGAAACGTCTGTTCGAGCTGGAAGAACTGCGGCCAGACGACGATGGCTGTCGCGATCGCGAACAGCACGGTGACCAGGACTCCCAGCAGACGAAACATCCTCATAAGCCTACGGTCGCACGCTGTGAATCGCCTGCCGCGTCACTGTGTGCTCGGCGCAGTATGGTCGATGCATGGCAGATGCACATCTTTTCCGCGGACCGAGCGATCTGCATCTGCACTCGAATCATTCCGACGGCACCGAGAGCCCTGCTGAGGTGGTGCGCCAGGCAGCTGCCCACGGCATCCGTACAATGGCGCTGACCGACCACGATCGGACCAGCGGGTGGGCTGAGGCGTCCGCGCAGGCGGCCCAGCTGGGTATGACGTTTCTGCCGGGTATGGAGCTGTCAGCCAAGCACGAGTGGCGCAGCGTGCATGTGCTGGGCTACCTGTTCGACCCGGCGGATGCCGCGCTTCGCGCGGAGACCGAGCGCATCCGCGGTGACCGCATCGGGCGCGCCGAGCGGATGGTGCGTCGTATCGGTCGTGACCACGATCTCACCTGGGACGACGTCGTGGCGCAGACCACCGGTGACGCGACGGTCGGGCGACCGCACATCGCCGATGCGCTCGTCGCTCGGGGCATCGTCCGTGATCGGGCGGCGGCCTTCGACGGCATCCTCCACCCGCGTGAGGGGTACTACGAACCGCACTACGCGCCCGATCCGCTGACAGCTGTCGGGCTGATCACGAATGCCGGGGGAGTGGCGATCATCGCGCATCCGGTGACGAGCGGGCGCGACCGGATGATGCCGGTCGCCTTCATCGAGCGGCTCATCGCCGCCGGCCTCGGCGGCTTCGAGATCGAACACCGTGAGAACACCGCTCGGGGCAAGCAAGTGCTGCGTGAGCTGGCGGCGAAGCACGATCTCATCACGACCGGCTCCAGCGACTATCACGGTGCCGGAAAGCCCAACGTGCCGGGGGAGAACACCACCACGGATGCGATGGTCGCGCGCATCATCGGGCGTGCGAGCGGCACGGCACCGCACTACCCGTGAGCGCCCGTGTCGGCAGTAGCATCAGAGACTATGAAGTCAGAGCCTGCGATCGTCGCACGCATCCGCGACGCCGTGATCGGAGACAATCATACGATGCTCGGTCCCTTCGGCCCGCGCCGCGTGACATACGCCGACTACACCGCGAGCGGGCGCGCGCTGAGCTTCATCGAGGACTTCATCCGCGACGAAGTGCTCCCGTACTACGCGAACACTCATTCGGAGTCCAGCGGCACGGGTCTGCAGATCACCCGGCTGCGCGAGGACGCGCGCGCCATCATCCATCGGAGCGTCCACGGCACCGACGACACGATCGTGATCTTCGCAGGCAACGGCTCGACCGGCGCGATCAACAAGATCATCGGAATCCTCGGTCTTCGTCTGCCCGCCGACCTCGATCACGAGTACGACTTGAGCGCTCAGATACCGCAGGCGAAGCGCCCCGTCGTCTTCATCGGTCCGTACGAACATCACAGCAACGAGCTGCCCTGGCGAGAATCGATCGCGGATGTCGTGACGATCCCGGAGGATGACGACGGCCACGTCGACCTCGACCGACTCGCCGCGGAACTGGGGCGCTATGCGCATCGTCCGCTGAAGATCGGCTCCTTCAGCGCGGCAAGCAACGTCACCGGCGTCCTCACCGACATGGCACGCATCACCGACCTGCTGCACGCGCATGGCGCGCTGGCCTTTTGGGACTATGCGGCCGCGGGGCCGTATGTCGATGTAGATGCATCGAAGGCGGACGCTGTCTTCCTCTCGCCGCATAAGTACATCGGGGGGCCGGGCACGCCAGGAGTGCTCGTGCTCCGCCGTCAACTACTCAGCAACTCGGTTCCGGAGATGATCGGCGGCGGCACTGTCGCGTATGTGAATCCGCGCGATCACCGCTACCTCGACGACCTGCCGCGCCGCGAAGAGGCGGGGACACCGGCGATCATCGAATCGATCCGCGCGGGTCTTGTCTTCGATCTTAAAGAAGCTGTCGGCGTCGACACGATTCACGACCTCGAGCGTGGTTTCGTAGGTCGCGCGCTGGACGCCTGGAGCAAACACCCCGCGGTCGAGATCCTCGGCAATCCGAATGCTGAGCGTCTTGCGATCGTCTCCTTCCTCGTGGCGGGGCCCGGAGGTCGGTACCTGCATCACAATCTGGTGGTCGCCATCCTCAATGATCTGTTCGGAATTCAAGCGCGCGGCGGATGCTCCTGCGCAGGCCCGTACGGGCATCGCCTGCTGGGCATCGACTCCGAGCGTTCGCACGCGTTCGAGCGTGAGATCGTCGGCGGCTGCGAAGGCATCAAACCGGGCTGGGTGCGCGTGAGCTTTAACTACTTCATCAGCGACCGGGTGTTCCAGTACATTCTTAACGCCGTCGAGCTCATCGCCGATTTCGGCCACCGGCTCGTGCCGCAGTATCGTTTCTCACCCGATACCGGGCTGTGGCGCCACATGTCTGGAGTGACCGAGCCGCCGTTGGGTTTGTCCGAGCTTTCGTACGATGCCGCCGGACGGTTGACATTTCCGCGTCGCGAGAATCGTGCTCCGGAGTCGGCGCTCGCCGGATATCTCACCGAGGCGCGTGCTCTGTTCGAGTCGCTGCCGGATCCGTTCGATGATGGTGACGGCTCGCGCGTTGTCGACGAGAGACTGAGTGCCGGCTTCGAACAGCTTCGCTGGTTCGACTTGCCGGCGGTGTGTCTCCTCCGTGAAGCCGTCGACTGAGCTCGGTTACGCGCCCGCCGGAGCGGCGCCGCCTGAGCGCCGACGCCGGCGACGGCGCTGCGGAGCGGACTTGCCGTCGTGGTGCTCGCCGCCCTTGCCGTCGTGCGTTCCGGCGCCCTCGGCCTCGCGGTCGGCGGGAGCAGACTCTGAGGCCGCTGGAGCGGCCGCAGCCGAGGTGCCCTCGGTGAAGGTCGAGCCGACGCCGTCACCGGATCCGCCACGACGGCGACGGCGGCGTCGTCGGTTGCCGTCGCCTGTACCGCGTGCGGCTGCGGCATCGGCGGCCTTCTCGGGCCGACGGCTGCGCTGTGTCTTGTTCGCCTGGGTCTTGGGCGCCGTCGTGAGGCGGCCCTTCGTTCCCTCGGGAATGTTCAGATCTTCGTACAGGTGCGGGCTCGACGAGTAGGTCTCGACGGGCTCGGGCTGACCGAAGTCGAGGGCGCGGTTGATGAGTGCCCACTTGTGCAGATCTTCCCAGTCGACGAAGGTCACCGCGATGCCGGTCTTGCCAGCGCGGCCGGTGCGGCCGGCGCGGTGCAGATAGGTCTTCTCTTCGTCGGGGATCGTGTGGTTGATCACATGCGTGACATCGTCGACGTCGATGCCTCGGGCCGCGACATCTGTGGCGACGAGAACATCGCGCTTGCCGGCCTTGAACGCGGCCATGGAGCGCTCACGCTGCTCCTGGCCCATGTCGCCGTGCACGCCGCCGACGTTGAAGCCGCGATCGCCGAGCTCGTCGACGAGGCGCTGTGCTGCGCGCTTGGTGCGCGTGAAGATGACGGTCTTGCCGCGGCCTTCGGCCTGCAGGATGCGGGCGATGACCTCGTCTTTGTCGAGCGAATGCGCCCGATAGACGACATGCTTGATGTTGGCCTGTGTCAAACCCTCGTCGGGGTCGTTCGCACGGATGTGGATCGGGCTCGTCATGAAACGCCGTGCCAGTGCCACGATCGGTCCGGGCATGGTCGCCGAGAACAGCTGGGTGTGGCGCACGGCTGGCACCTTCTGGAAGATCTTCTCGATGTCGGCGAGGAAGCCGAGGTCGAGCATCTTGTCTGCCTCATCGAGGACGACCTCCACGGCGCCGGACAGGTCGAGCAGACGCTGACCGGCGAGGTCGATGAGGCGGCCGGGGGTGCCGACGACGATCTGGGCGCCGGCTTTGAGCTGGTCGATCTGACCTTCATAGGCCTTGCCGCCGTAGATGGCGACGACGTTGGTGGAACGGTTGCTGGTGAGCAGGTCGATGTCTTCGTACACCTGCACCGCGAGCTCGCGCGTGGGGACGACGATGAGTGCCTTCACACCCGGCTCGGGGTCGAGGCCGAGCCGCTGGACGACCGGGATTCCGAACCCGAAGGTCTTGCCGGTGCCGGTCTTTGCCTGGCCGATGATGTCTTGCCCGGGAAGGCCGAGGGGGATGGTCTGCTCTTGGATGGGGAACGCGTCGACGATGCCTTTGACGGCGAGTGCGTCGACGATGTCCTGATCGATGTCGAGATCAGCGAATGATGTCACGTTGTGCTGTGCCTGTCCGGCGGCCGTGGAATCGGCCGCCATTGAAACGGATCCACGCCGTCTCTTGTGCCACAGGCGCGGCGCCCTGCTCCAGCGGCAGGACGCATCCAGCCTACCCGAGGGGCGTTCCGGGAAACCCGAAGCATTCGGCGGGGCATCCCGGCGGTGCCGGGCGCGTCGGGTTTCTAACGTGAGGGTATGTCAGTTTTCTCACCCGGCGCGTTCCCGTCTTCCGTACCTGTGCGTTCGAGGCGACGGGCCGCCACGATCTTCGTGCTCGCGACGCTGACCATCATCACGGCGGTATGCGTCGGCTTCCTGCTCTCCAGCGTCACGCTTCCCGACTGGCTCACGCTCATCGGACGGTGGATACCCGCGGTCGTGTCGCTGATCGTGATCGCGATTGTGCGGCCTCCCGGGTCTGTCAGTCGGTGGTGGATGCTGCGCCCCCGGCGCGTCGGCACCCTGCTGAGCGGGCTGGCCGTTGGTACGATCGGCATCGCGGCGATCTATGCCGTCGCTGCGGGGCTTGCGGTGCTGTTCGGCGTGGCGGCGCCGCTGTCGTGGGGGTCGTACGCCCAGATCGCGGCTCTGGCCATACCCGCCGCCATCGTGTTCTCTCTGAGCACGCTCGGTGAAGAGGTCGGCTGGCGCGCGTTCTTGCCGCAGCTCATGCCGGAGTTGAACCTGTGGGTTCGCGCTGGCGCCATCAGCGGCATCTGGGTGCTGTTTCATGTTCCGCTGCACGCCGCGATGATCCTCCAGGGGGTGTTGTCGCCGATGATCGGACTGGTGTCGACGCTGCTTCTTCTTCCCCTCGGCGTCTTCCTGGCGATGCTGGTCGAACGCTTCGGCAGTGTGTGGCCGGCGGTCATCGCACACGCCGTGCCGATGTCGGTGCTGAATCTCGTGTCAGGCTCGGCCGAGCTGTCTGCTGGGGCGCTCTGGTCGCTGACGGGTATCACGACGGCCGTACTGATCGTGGGGGCGATGCTGGCCGCTCCGCGTCGGCGACAGACGGGCGGCGATGGCGTGAGCGCCGCGCACCGGTAGTGTGAATGTCGTGGTGAAGTGGTTCTGGCAACGTGACAAGCCCCGACGCTCGCTGACGCTGCGCAGCCGCGGCGATATGGGAAACGCGACGCGGGTCGACTTCGCCGAGCTGGCGCCCGAGCTCGACAGATTTCTCGGGCAGGCCGCTTATCTGCAGCTGGGGTATTTCGAGACGCTGACGCGCCTCATCCGGGCGACGCCCGAGCTGGCGGAGAAAGAGGCGCTGTCGCGCGCGGCCGGAGCAGCGCTCGACAAGCACCGCGGCATCCTCGACATCATCCACGAACGCGGCGACGACCCCACCGAGCTCATGCTGCCCTTCCGGGAGCACCTCGACGCGTTTCGGCGTAAGACGATCGGCGTGCGGCCGCGCGAGACGCTGCTGGCGGTGTACATCACCGCAGGAATGCTGGATGACTTCTATCTCGCCCTGGCCTCCAGCTACGGCGACATCGGCAGCCGCGTCGCCGACATCCTCAGCGAGGACGACGCCACCGATGAGATCGTCGTGATTCTCACGCAGACGATCGAGAGCGACACCGAATGGCGCTCGCTGCTGTCGATGTGGGCTCGCCGCCTGGTGGGAGACACCCTGCTGGTGGCGAAGCAGGCTCTGCGGCCCGAGCGCCTGGCGGAAGAAGAGCACCGCGTCGAGCCGGTCTTCACCGAGCTCATGGGAGCTCACGCCCGCCGCATGGATGCGATGGGTCTGGCTGCCTGAGAGCGGACGACGTCAGATGCCGAGCGCGGCCTTGCGCGAAGCATCCGACCGGCGACGCTGCTGCGTGACGACGAGGCCGACGACCGCCGAGACCACGATGGCCCCGCCGACGCTCGCGACCCATAGCCAGATGCTGTCTTGACCGACGCCCATCCATTGCAGGGCGGTGTAGACGATGGCCGAGGCGGCCGTGGCGATGCCCGGGACCAGCGCGACGCCCCGCAGGGTGCGGTGCGGCAACAGGTAATGCACGGCGATGCCGAGGGCGCACGCGGCGATGAGCGCGAGAAGGATGTACATCGCGGTCAGGCGACGAAGCCGACGCGGCGCGACTCTTCGGTGCCCAGCTCGACGTAGGCGAGGTTCGCCGTCGGCACGATGTAGGTGTTGCCCTTCACATCGGTGAAGCTCACGTGCGCCGAGGCCTGGTCGAGGGCGCTGGCCACCTGCGAGCGGACGTCGTCAGCGCTGGTGTCGGTTTCGAAGCTCAGTTCGCGGCCGTTGTTGACGATGCCGATGCGAATTTCCACGCGTGCTCCTTGAAGTTCGGGGACTGCGCCAACTCTACCCTGCGGGGGCGAACCGAGGTCGGGGGAGGCGTCGGGTTTCGCCCTGAGCGCACACGTCGGTGGCGGGCGCCGTCTGGTGGGCGTCGGTCGGTGTCGGAACCTGCCGATAGCGTGGATGCCATGACACACGATGCCGGGCAGAGAGCTGTGGTCGATGCGCCTGTCACGGCATCCGGCGTGATCATCGGCGCCCCGGGCACGGGCAAGACGCACACGCTCATCGGCCGGGTCGCGGCGCTGATCGGCGACGGTGCCCTGGCGCCCGAGGAAGTGCTCGTTCTGACGCCGAATCGTCAGGCGGCGACCGTGCTGCGCGATCGCATCGGCGTGCGCATCGGCCAGGCGACTCCGGGCCCGCTGGCGCGCTCGCTGGGCTCGTTCGCCTTTCAGCTCGTACGTGGGGCGATGGTGCACGCCGGCGACGAACCACCGGCGCTTCTCACCGGTGCTGACCAAGATCGCATCATCGCCGACCTGCTCGTCGGCGACGCCGACGACGAGGCCGAGGGGATCGAATCCCGCTGGCCGCAGTCATTGGGCGTCGGCGTGCGGGCCTCGAAGGGGTTTCGGTCTGAGCTTCGTGCCTTTCTGGCTGAATGCACCGAGCTCGCCGTGCTTCCCGCCGAGCTCCAGGCATCAGAGCGCGAGGTATGGCGCGCCGTCGGTGTCTTCGCCGATGAGTACCGCACGGTGCTGGCGGGAATGCGCACGGCTTACCGCGATGCGGTCGACCTTGTCAGCGAGGCGGCGGCTATCGTTCGTGAAGCGGATGCGGCGGTGCTCGGCCCGCTCGCAGCGCTGCGTGTCGTGCTGATCGATGACGCGCAAGAGATCACCCGCGGCGGGCTCACGCTCGTGCGAGCGCTGCGTGAGCGCGGCATCGCGGTGCTGGCGTTCGGCGATCCGGACATCTCCTCCGGCGCGTTCCGGGGGGCCAGTCCGCAGCTGTTCCACGATCTGTCGGCTGTGCTCGGCCGGGTGTTCGTGCTCGATACCCCGCATCGGCAGTCCTCGGCGCTGACCGATCTCACCCGCACCGTCACCCAGGCGATCGGTGTCGCGGGCCGTGTCGAGCACCGCCGGGCGCCGGGCCCCGCACCCGAGACGCCCGATCCCGCCGTGCAGGCGTTCCTCGCCGCCTCCCCGTACGAAGAGGTCGATCGCATCGCGGGCACGCTGCGCGACTGGCATCTGCGGCACGGCATCGCGTGGAGCGACATGGCCGTGATCGCCC
>NZ_JAJUFV010000018.1 GCF_029263575.1 Microbacterium sp.
ATTCCGATCGCGAGGATCAGGATGAAGGAGTACTGGTTGATCACGTTGATCAGGTTGTTCGGCGAGAGCGTTGCCCCGTTGGGGTTTCGCATCATCGTGACGACCTGGAAGAACAGCACGATCGCCAGGAGGCTCCCGAGGATTCCGAACTGGCGCAGCGACGAGTTGCCGCTGCTTCCCAGCATCTTCTTGATGTCACTGAAGTGGAAGCCGCGCTTGGGGCTTTCCGGCGTACTGGTGCTCATGCGGTCGCCTTCTGATTGGTGGAGGTCATGCTGCGCATGAGCGCCTCCGGGGTGGCCTGGTCAGCGGGGATGCAGTCGGTGACGCGTCCCTCGAAGATGGTGTAAATGCGGTCGGAGATGCCCATCAGCTCTGGCAGCTCGCTGGAGATGACGATGACGCCCTTCCCGGCCGCTGCGAGTTCGTTGATGATCGAGTAGATCTCGTACTTCGCGCCGACGTCGATGCCGCGGGTGGGCTCGTCGAGGATCAGCAGGTCGGGGTCGGTGAACATCCACTTCGCCAGGACGACCTTCTGCTGGTTCCCGACGGAGAGCTTGGAGACGCCCTCGTCGACGTTCGGGGTCTTGATGCGAAGCGCCTTGCGGTAGCGCTCGGAGACCGCGTACTCCTCGCGATCGTCCACGACCCCGTTGTGTGCGATCTTCGACAGCTTCGCCGAGACGATCGCACGCTTGATGGTGTCGAGCAGGTTGAGCCCGAGAGTCTTCCGGTCTTCGCTCACATAGGCGAGGCCGTGCCGGATGGCGCTGGCGACATCGCGCAGCTCGATCTCTTCGCCGTCTTTGAACATCCGGCCGCTGAGGAAGGTTCCGTACGAGCGCCCGAAGATGCTGCGGGCGAATTCGGTACGGCCTGCGCCCATGAGTCCGGCGATGCCGACGACCTCGCCGCGGCGTACATTGAGGCTGGATCCCTTGACGACCATGCGCTCCGAGACGGTCGGATGCTGCACGACCCAGTCTTTGACCTCGAAGAACACCTCGCCGATCTCGGGCGTGCGATCGGGGTAGCGGCTCTCGAGCGAGCGACCGACCATGCCGCGGATGATGCGGTCTTCGTTGATGTCGCCGCTGGTGATGTCGAGGGTCTCGACCGTGCGGCCGTCGCGGATGATCGTGATCTCGTCGGCGATCTGCTCGATCTCGTTGAGCTTGTGGCTGATCATGATCGAGGCGATGCCCTTGGCTTTGAGACCCAGGATCAGATCGAGCAGCTGCTGCGAGTCGTTCTCGTTCAGCGCCGCGGTCGGCTCATCGAGGATGAGGAGGCGAACGTCCTTGTTGAGTGCCTTGGCGATCTCGATCAGCTGCTGTTTACCCACGCCGAGGTGCTTGATGGCGACGTCGGGATCCTCGTCCAGACCGACACGAGCGAGCAGTTCGATCGTGCGCTCCTTCGCCGCACGCCAGTCGACGGCGCCGAAGCGGGAGATCTCGTTACCGAGGAAGATGTTCTCGGTGATGGAGAGCTCGGGGATGAGCGCGAGCTCTTGGTGGATGATCGCGATGCCGGCCTGCTCGCTGGCTGCGATGTCCTTGAAGCGCTGCTCCTCGCCGTAGAGCAGGATGTCGCCGTCGTAGCTGCCGTAGGGGTAGACCCCCGACAGCACCTTCATCAGCGTGGACTTGCCGGCACCGTTCTCGCCGCAGATGGCATGAATCTCACCCGACATGACGGTGATCGACACGTCGGAGAGCGCCTTGACACCCGGGAACTCCTTGGTGATGCTACGCATCTCCAGAATCGGTCCTGCCACCGCTGGCATGGTTGCTGTGCTGCTCACGAATCTTCCTTGATAGCTTGACGGTCACGTTCAATGTGACCGTTCACATGACACACAATAATGCGCCTCTCAGACAGCGGTGTCAAGTGAGGTCATCCTGTCGTTGCCTTATCGAGATGCACTGGACGAACGCAGCCGCAATTGCGGTGCCACCGGACCATACGTCGGCGTGCTTTCCCCACGTATCTGAGCCAGCAGCATCTCCACGGCCCGCTGTCCCAGCAGCGGGAAGTCCTGATGCACCGTCGTCAGCGGCGGCCAGACGTGAGCTGCGACCGGAATGTCGTCGAAACCGACGACGCTCACGTGGCGCGGCACATCGATTCCGACGTCACGAAATCCGTGTATCAGACCGATCGCCATGAGGTCGTTGGCGGCGAACACCGCCGTGAAATCAGCGCGTCGAGCAAGCTCCGTGGCGGCGAAGTATCCGAAATCGGCCGTCCAGTCGCCGCGAATCGGGGGGAAGGTCTGCAGATCTGCCTCCCGCAGCGCATCCAGATAGCCGCGCATGCGCGACTCGGCTTCGATCCAGTCCTGCGGTCCGGCCAGGTGCAGGATATCTGTGTGCCCCAGCGAGATCAGGTGCTCCGTCACCGCTCGGGCACCGGCGACCTGATCCGTCGACAGTGTGAACCCATCCGAACCGGAGGCATCCAGAAGGCTGACGATCGGCACGCCGGCCGCCATGCCGCGCAGCACGTTGAAGACGCGCACCTGCGGGGCAAGGGCGATGATTCCGCTGACCTGCTCTCTGGCGAGCTGACGAATAGCATCGCCGATGGCCTCGGGGGTCGTCTCGGGCAGATTCAATGTCGAGACCGAATACCCCTCGGCTCGTGCGGCGTCCTCGATGCTCGCGATAGACGCTGTCGGCCCGAACTCACCGATCGTGGCCGACAGTATGCCGAGTGTGCGCGTCGTGCTAGTGACCAGGGCACGAGCGGCGAGATTCGGCCGATAGTCGAGCACCTCGATCGCGTCCTGCACGCGCTTCTTCGTCGCCGGACGGATACTGGGATGCTCGTTCAGAACGCGCGAGACGGTCTGGTGGGATACTCCCGCTAGACGCGCGACGTCTCGTATGCTGGGAATCCGCGCACGGTCACCAGAGGCTGCCATCGCAGATGCCTCCTTTGCATGTGCACGGTCACATAACTACTCCATTATGTATCCCCTGCACCGCAAGACGCATCTCCGAGTCGATTCAGGCGCGCGGCGGCCGCGAACCGGGCGCGAATGTCAGCGGGCGATGATGCGAGCGCCCGGGACAGCCCCGTGCACGTGTACAGCTGTACGCCCCCGGGCCGTCAGGTCGCTCTGCACATACTGGGCGCTCTCCGGTGCGTCGCACAGGAAGGCGACGGTCGGCCCCGATCCTGAGACGATGCCGCTCAGAGCACCGGCTTCGAGCCCCTCGTTGATGATGTCATCCAGCACGGGGCGCTCAAGCAGCGCCGGAGTGCCGAGGTCGTTGTGCATGCAGAGTGCGAGGGCGTGCGGGTCACCGGCGCGCAGCGCCTGCAGTACCGGGATCGGAACATCCAAGGACAGCGGAGGGTCATCAGCGAGCGCACCGTTTCTGGCGCGGTGGTCGTCAAGTCCGGCGTAGATCGCCGGCGTCGACAGCCCCTCGTCGCTCGTCACGAGCACCCAGTCGAAGCGGCCGCGCGCGAGCGCGGGGTTCAATCGGTCACCGCGGCCGGTGCCGATGGCCGTGCCCCCGTGCAGAGCGAAGGGCACGTCGGCACCGAGGCGTCCGGCAAGCTCATCCAGCTGTTGCGGAGACAGGCCCGTCTCCCATAGCGCATCGCATGCGACCAGTGCAGCCGCGGCATCCGCCGATCCCCCACCCATGCCACCAGCCACAGGAACGCTCTTTCGCACCTCGAGGTGCACCCCGCCGCTGTATCCGGTCTCTGAGGCGACGAGTTTGGCGGCCCGCATGGCCAGGTTTCGATCGTCTAACGGCACGGTGTCGGCGAACAGCGCCGTGCTCGCGGCATCGGTCCCGAAGACACTCAGCGAGAAATCATCCGCCGGATACGCCGTGACGTCCTCATAGAGCGAGACGGCTTGAAAGACCGTCGCCAGGGCATGGTATCCGTCATCATGACGCCCGCCGACACCCAGGTAGACATTGATCTTGCCCGGGGCGCGCACGTGCACCGAGTCGGGGAACGCTGCCAGGCTCATGGACTCTCAGGCCGTCGAAGACGACGCCCACAGGTCGACGTCGATGCCGTCGGAGAGCGCATCGATGCGGGCGAGCTGGTCGTCGGAGAACACCGGGCCATTGAGCGCGGCGAGGTTCTCGTCGAGCTGATCGGTGCGCGACGCCCCGATCAGCGCCGAGACGACCACGGGGTCACGCAGCACCCACTGCAGTGCCATCTGGGCCAGCGACTGACCGCGCTCTGTGGCGATCTCGTTCAGTCCGCGCAGGATGCGCAGCCCCTCTGCTGAGAGCGGCTTGTCCGACAGCGACCCGCGCTTCTGCGCGCGCTGTGCTGTGCCGTCACCGAGGTACTTGTCGGTCAGCAGCCCCTGCGCCAGCGGTGTGAACGCGATCGCTCCGACGCCCTCGGTGCGCAGCGTGTCGTTGAGCTCGGCTTCGGTCCAGCGGTTGAGGATCGAGTACGCCGGCTGGTGGATGACCAACGGGGTTCCCAGCTCACGAGCGACCGCGACCGCCCGGGCGGTGCGCTCGGCGCTGTAGGAGGAGATGCCGACGTAGAGCGCCTTGCCCTGGCGCACGAGCGTGTCGAGCGCGCCGACGGTCTCTTCGATCGGGGTGACCGGGTCGACCCGATGCGAGTAGAAGATGTCGACGTAGTCGAGGTTCATAGAGGTCAGCGACTGCTCGGCGCTGGCGATCAGATACTTGCGGCTGCCGAGGTTGCCGTAGGGACCGGGCCACATGTCCCAGCCTGCCTTCGAGGAGATGATCAGCTCGTCGCGGTACGGGCGGAAGTCTTCACGGAAGATGCGGCCGAAGTTCTTCTCCGCAGAGCCGTGGGGCGGACCGTAGTTGTTGGCCAGGTCGAAATGAGTGATGCCGCGGTCGAACGCGTGACGCAGCAGCGCACGCTGGTTGTCGAGCGGGATATTGTCGCCGAAGTTCCACCACAGCCCCAGCGAGATCGGCGGCAGGTAGAGCCCCGACGAGCCGACCTGGCGATACTCGAACTGCTCATAGCGGTCGTGCTTCGCCGCATATGGACGGTGGATATCGGGAACATCGGTCGGGAAGCGCACAGTTTCAGTCACTCCCCCAGGTTAGCCGTGAAGCGCCTCGGCGACGCGCACGAAATCGTCGATGCTGAGCTGTTCGCCGCGCGAGGTCGGAGCGACGCCCGCTTTCTCCAAGACGACGGATGCTTCGCCCGCTGTGCCGCCGAGCACCGCGGCGAGCGCCTGCCGCAGCATCTTGCGGCGCTGTTGGAAGGCTGCGTCGACGATCTGGAAGGTCGCTCGGCGCAACTGCTCATCGCCGCGCGGCTGAGCGGAACGTTCGAACGCCACCAGCACGCTGTCGACGTTGGGAACGGGCCAGAACACCTGCCGGGACACCCCTCCAGCCAGACGCCACTGGCCGTACCAGGCCGCCTTGGCGCTGGGCGCGCCATAGATCTTGCTTCCCGGCGCGGCGGCGACCCGCTCACCGACCTCGGCCTGCACCATGACGACGCCGCGGTCGAGGTTCGGGAATGTCTCCATGAAGTGCAGCAGCACCGGTACCGAGACGTTGTAGGGCAGGTTCGCCACGAGCACCGTCGGGTCGCCCGGAAGCTCCGTGATGTGCAGCGCATCCGCGTCGACGACGGTCAGAGCATCCGCTGGCACGCCGTGACTGGCCGCTGTCTCGGGGAGCCGTGCGGCGAGGCGATGATCGATCTCGACAGCGGTGACGGACGCCCCGGTTTCGAGGATCGCCAGGGTCAGCGACCCGAGGCCCGGCCCCACCTCGACGACGCGCTCTCCCGCCTGGACACCGCCGACGTGAACGATCTTTCGCACTGTGTTCGCATCGACGACGAAGTTCTGCCCGAGCTTCTTCGTCGGGGTCACATCGAGCTCGGCGGCAAGACGGCGGATCTCGGTCGCGCCGAGCAGGGTGACAGTCATCCAGCTATTGTCCCCCATGCCGCTAATGTGATCGGGTGCCCCCGATCGGAGAACTCATCGCGCCTCGTCGGATGGGCCGCGATTTTCGCTGGCTGCTGGCGTCTTCCTGGACCAGCAATATCGGCGACGGCATCGCGCGAACATCGGGATCGTCCTGGCTGTGGCGTTCCTCTTCGCCGCTGGCGCCGCCTGGCCGTTCCTCGTCGAGGTCGTCTGCGTCAGCCTCGCGGTCGTGCTGATCGCGCGGACGTCGGCCACTCCGATTCCTCCCCGAAACAGCGAGAAGCGAACACCGGTGCACACGGACATCGCCGAGGGCGTGCGTTGGATGTGGCACAACCGCCCCGTGCGGATGCTCGTGCTCATCATCCTGACGTTCAACATCACGTGGGCCGCCCCCCTGGGGCGTTCTCGTTCTCTACGCCACCGAGCATCTCAACATGGGTGCGGTGGGCTACGGAACGCTCACCACGGCCGGCTGGGTAGCCCTCGTGATCATGTTCGTGTTCGGCGCATACGGGTTCGTGTGGGCGACGATCTCGACGACCGTCCGGCAGCGGCTCGTCCCCTCCGCGCTCCAGGGACGGGTGGCGTCGGTGAACATGGTCGGGGTGTTCGGCGGAATCGTGATCGGGCAGGCAGTCGGAGGTGTGATCGCCCAGTTCTGGGGGCTGACGGCACCGTGGTGGTTCGCCTTCGCCGGGGCTGCGATCACGCTCGTGCTGGTGTGGAAGCCGATCTCGCACATCGTCAACGCACGCTCGATCGCGGATGAGAACGGCGCCGCGCCCTGAGCCTCAGTCCGCGAACGCGCCGTATACCCGCCGGGTATTCTCAGCGATCCGCGCGGCGAGCTCGTCGGCATCGCGTCCGAGCTCGGAAGCCATGAAGCGCAACGTGTGCGGAATCAGGTAAGGCGCATTCGGCCGGCCCCGCAGCGGCACGGGGGTGAGGAACGGAGCATCCGTCTCGACCAGAATACGATCGAGCGGGGTCACGGCAAGGGCGTCACGAAGGTTCTGCGCGTTCTTGAACGTGACGTTTCCGGCGAACGAGAGGTAGTACCCGGCATCGGCACAGATGCGGGCCATCGCGTCATCGCCGGAGAAGCAGTGAAACACTGTGCGCTCGGGCGCACCGACACGGGCGAGCGTCGCAAGCACGGCGTCATGCGCATCGCGGTCGTGGATCTGCATCGCCAGGTCATGCTTGTTCGCAAGGGCGATGTGCGCCTCGAAGCTTTCGAACTGTGGGCCCTGACGCTCAGCCTCGGTGCGGAAGAAATCCAGCCCGGTCTCGCCGATCGCCCGCACGCGCGGGTGCGCCGCGAGCTCATCGATCACACCGATCGCGTGGTCGAGCTGCCCAGCCTCGGCGTAGGCCGGCGCATCATTCGGGTGGATCGCGACGGCCGCGAGCACGCGCGGATCGGATGCCGCGGCCTCCACCGCCCAGCGCGATGACTCGATATCGCCCGATGCCTGCACGACGCCGAGAACACCCACCGCCCCAGCCCGGTCGAGCTGCTCTTTCAGCGAGAGCGGTTCATCGCCGTCGGTGATCTCGAGGTGCGCGTGGTTGTCATACACCCCGACCTGCAGCGGTTCGGGAGCGGCCGGGTACCGCAGATCCTTACGACCCGCGGAGGCCCGCTCGCGAACGTACTGACTGGGGTTGTCGGTCAAGCCTGCGACTCCACGCGAGGAAACAGCGGCGTCAGCGCCTGCACGCGCGTGCCCGGCGCCAGCAGCCCCCACGAGCCGGCTTCACGAAGCGGCTGGGCCTGCAATCCGCCGAGGCTCTGCGCGCCGAGCGCCTCCCAGAGCTTGCCCGTCGACTGCGGCATGATCGGCGACAGCAGCACGGCGAGTGCGCGCAGACCCTCAGCGCACGTGTAGAGCACCGTGCCCAGGCGAGCGCGCTTGTCATCATCGCGCGCGAGCGCCCACGGCTCGTTCTCGGTGATGTAACCGTTGAGCTCGTCGACGATCGTCCAGATCGACGAGATCGCCTCATCGATGCGGAACTGCTCCATCGCCGCGTCGGCCGCAGCCGCGGCATCCGCCACCGTCTTCTGGATCGCGAGATCCTGATCGATGTACTCGGCAGGCTCGGGCACGACGCCGTCGAAATACTTCTCGATCATCGCGACCGTGCGCGAGGCGAGGTTTCCGAAGCCGTTGGCGAGCTCGGCCTGGTAACGGGCCGAGAGGTCTTCCCAGCTGAACGATCCGTCCTGACCGAAGGCGATCGCCGAGAGGAAGTAGAAACGGTACGCATCAGAGCCGAACACGTCGGTGATCTCGGTCGGGGCGATACCGGTGAGCTTCGACTTCGACATCTTCTCGCCGCCGACAAGAAGCCAGCCGTGCGCGAAGACGCCCCGGGGGACATCGACGCCCGCCGCCATCAGCAGCGCCGGCCAGATCACGGCGTGGAAGCGCAGAATGTCTTTGCCCACCACGTGGTACGCGGGCCAGCGGCGCTGGAAGTTCTCGTCGTCGCTGCCGTATCCGACCGCGGTGGCGTAGTTCAGCAGAGCGTCGACCCACACGTAGATGACGTGCGACTCGTCCCACGGCAGCGGGATCCCCCAGTCGAATGTCGAACGCGAGATCGAGAGGTCTTTCAGCCCCTGGCTCACGAACGAGACGACCTCGTTGCGCGCCGAGTGCGGGCGCACGAAGTCAGGCTCGGTCTTGTAGAGCTCAAGCAGGCGATCCTGGAACTCGCTGAGCTTGAAGAAGTAGTTCTTCTCCTGCAGCAGCTCCAACGGCTTGGAATGGATCGCGCAGACCTTCAGCCCCTCGAAGGGACCGGTGCCGTCGACGATCTCGCTGTCGGGCTTGAACTCCTCACAGCCCACGCAATACAGCGCCTCGTACTCACCGGCGTAGATGTAGCCCGAATCGTACAGCCGCTGGAAGAACACCTGCACGTTCTTCTCATGCCGTTCCTGCGTGGTGCGGATGAAGTCGTCATTGGCGACATCGAGCGTCTTCAGCAGCGGAAACCAGCTCTCGGTCACGAGCTTGTCGACCCACTCCTGCGGAGTGATGTTGTTCGCCGCCGCGGCGCGAAGCATCTTCTGTCCGTGCTCATCTGTGCCCGTCAGCATCCAGGTGTCGTCGCCTGACTGCCGGTGCCAGCGGGCGAGCGTGTCGACCGCCACCGAGGTGTACCCGTGACCGATGTGCGGCACATCAGAGGGGTAGTAGATGGGCGTGGTGATGTAGAAGGATTCGCCTGCGGGCATGTGGTCAATTCTAGGCCGGATCGCTGGGCTGGTTACGTCGCCGGGCTCGGCGGACGGCGGGTGGCGATGATCGCGCCGTGCGCGCGGGTGCTGGGCTCGCGCGGGGCGCGCTCGCGCCGCTCGCTGCCGACGGCGTCGAGTCCCGCACCCGCTAGCATCCGGGTCAGCTCCTCGGCGCTCCAGAAGTACGCGGGTGCGACAGCATGCGCAAATGGGACGCGCGACGAGCCATCGAAGTATCCGATGAGGATGCTGCCGCCGGGGCGCAGCACGCGTGCGAGTTCATCGATCATCTCGGGCAGGTCATCCGGTGCGGTGTGAATCAGCGAGTACCAAGCGAGGACGCCCCCGAACGCGTCATCCGGATAGGGCATCTCGCGCAGCGACCCGACCTCGAACCGGATGCCGGGATGCCGCCCCTTCGCAGAGGCGACGAACTGCGCCGAAAGGTCGATGCCGCACGCCTCGTGGTGCTCGTCACTGAGGAACGCCGTCCAATGGCCGGGGCCGGAGCCGGCGTCCAGCAGCGGCCCATCGGTCGCGTCGCGCCACGCCGCGATGAGGGCGCGGTCTGCTGTCTCCATCTGGGCGATGTCCCCGAGCCGATCGATGTATTCGGCCGCGCGGGCGTCGTAGGCGGCGGCGAGCGCGGAGTCGGTCATTGGAACGGTCATTTCTGGCGTGCAGCAAGGGCCTGCTGATAGAGGTCGCGAGAACTGAGACCTGTCGCGGCGGCTACTTCGGAGCAGGCGTCTTTCAGGCGGATGCCGCTGTCGACGAGCGCCTGCACGTAAGCTGCGGCATCCTCGGCGGATACCGCGACCGGCGCCGCGCCCTCGACGACCACGACGATCTCGCCCTTCACGCCGTGCTCAGCCCACGCGGCGAGTTCAGAAGCGGTTCCCCGACGCACCTCTTCATAGAACTTGGTGAGTTCACGGCAGACGGCGATCCGCCTATCATCGCCGAAAGCCGCACCCATGTCGGCCAGGGATGACGCAAGCCGAGCCGGAGATTCGAAGAAGAGCATCGTGCGAGGCTCTGCGGCAAGGTTTCCCAGAGCCGCACGGCGCTCCCTCGGTTTGCGCGGCAGGAATCCCTCGAAGGTGAATCGGTCAGTGGGCAGTCCCGAGATCGCCAGCGCGGTCAGTACGGCGCTCGGACCAGGGATGGCGGTGACCGTGACTCCCGCGTCGACCGCCGCTGCGACCAGACCGTATCCGGGATCACTGACGGCCGGCATTCCTGCATCGCTGACCACGACGATGTCTTCGTCAGCAGCGAGTGCTGCCAGTTCAGCAGCTTTGTGCTTCTCGTTGTGGTCATGCAGTGCGATCAGACGAGGGCGGTTCTCGATCTCGAGCGCCCGCAGCAGCCGCTGCGTCGTTCGGGTGTCTTCGGCCGCGATGACCTCGGCGTTCTCCAATACTTCGATGAGGCGCCCAGACGCGTCGCCGAGGTTGCCGATCGGAGTCGCCGCGAGGATGATCACACGATCAGCCTATGCGTGAACACTTAGGCTTGTGCCGTGACTGCGCCCGTGCCTCTGCTGCCTCCCCCGGCCGAGCGCCTGACGGCGTGGGGACGCTTGCGCGATCGGATGCTGCGTGACTCCAGCGTCCTGCGCTGGTTCGCACCGCTGTTCGTCACGGCGCTTGCCGCCGTGCTGCGCCTGGCGAATCTCGGGCACCCGCACGAGCTGATGTTTGATGAGACGTACTACGTCAAAGATGCCTGGTCGCTGTGGGCTCTCGGCTACGAGGGAACCTGGGGCGACGGCGCCAACGATGCATTCCTCCGAGGCGATACGAGCACGCTCGGCGGGATCGGCAGCTTCGTCGTCCATCCACCCCTGGGCAAGTGGATCATCGCTCTGGGCATGGGTGTTTTCGGGCCCGGCTCCAGCGAAGCCTGGCGATTGACGACAGCGCTGCTGGGCACGGCCACGGTGCTCGTGGTCTACCTCGTCGCTCACGCGCTGACCCGGTCGATCGTCGCCGCGACCGTGGCCGGGGGGCTGCTCGCGATCGACGGACTCAGCATCGTGATGAGCCGTATCGCGATGCTCGACGGCGCGCTGACGTTCTTCATCCTGCTCGGATTTCTGTTCGTGTTGTACGACAGAACACGCAGTATGCGAGATGCGGAATACACGACGCCCGACGACCGCGAGAAACTGTGGGGCCGCGTCTTCTGGCGTCGACCGTGGATTCTCGCGGCCGGCCTCGCGCTGGGCGCTGCGACCGCCGTCAAGTGGTCGGGGCTGTATGCTCTGGCCGGCCTCGGCATCTATCTTGTGATCTCGGATGCTCTCGCCCGCCGTCGCGCCGGAATCGTCTTCTGGCCGATGGATGCCGCTGCCAGACAGGGCGCTGTCTCGTTCCTGCTGTTGGTTCCCGTGGCATTCGTGACGTATCTCATCACCTGGACAGGCTGGCTGGTGACCGCAGGCGGCTACGACCGAGACAGCGATGCGAACCCCCTGATCGCGCTATGGAACTACCACCAGAGCATCTACGGATTCCACATCAGCCTGGGCTCGGGGCATCCGTATGCCAGCCCAGCCTGGCAGTGGCCGCTGCTGATGAGGCCGACCGCGGTGTGGGTCGACGACGATGCCAGCTGCGGCACGGACCACTGCATCTCGGTGATCTCGAGCATTCCCAATCCACTCATCTGGTACGCAGGCGTCGCGGCCGCACTGTACCTCCTGTACCGCGTCGTACGCGGCCTCATTCAGCGGCAGCCGGAACCCTGGCAGCTCGCCATGCCGCTGGTGGGTCTCGCCGTGACCTACGTGCCATGGCTGCTGATTCCCGGACGCACGATCTTCCAGTTCTACACCGTGGCGGTCATGCCGTTTCTCGTGCTCGCGCTGGTGTTCGCGCTGCGGGCGATCGCCGGGCGGCGAAGCGATCGTCTGGAGCGGCGCCAATCGGGCGAGCGCACCGTGATCATCTTTCTCACCGCCGCCGTGCTGGTCTCGGCGTTCTTCTACCCGGTGTGGACCGGCATGAACGTGCCCTACGAGTTCTGGCTCGTCCACAACTGGCTGCCCACCTGGGTATAGTTCTGCACGGCATTCCGAAGGAGAACTATGCACACGACGATACTGATCGGCGTCGGAGGGCTCCTGATCGGGCTCTTCCTGATTCTGGGCGTCGCCGAGCTGGCACTGCTGCGCACCATCCGTCCGCCGAAGCAGAAGACCTTCGCGCACATCCGCCTGGCGGAGAATCAATATCAGACGATTATCGTCCCCGCACTCGGCGCCCTCGTCTCGGGCCTCTTCGTCAGCATCTCGGCGTCGTTCTTCTTCGAAAGCTTCAGCGAGAACGTCGACGAGGGGCGCCAGATCGCGGGCGTACTGACGTTCCTCGCTGGCGCGGCTGTCTTGGCGATCATGCTCAGCGCCGTGGTCAAGGGCGTCGGCGAGCCGAAAGAGCTGGCACGTGATCCGTTCACGATCCGCGCCGCGGCCGAGGAGTTCGCGGCAGACCCCCGACGTAGCCCCCTGGATCCGAACTTCCTGACGCAGCGTGTAGACGAATGGGAGAAGCTCATGTCCACGCGCGCCATGAACATCACCGCAGAGAAGGCCTCCCCTCGATTGGAGAAGGTGCTCGAGCGCACCCTCGCGCAGAATGGCTTCTGGCACTGCGTGGCCGCGTCCTGGCGAATCTATCTCGCCGCGCTGGCGCGGTTCCCGCTCCGGTTCTGCTGGCCGCTGGTCAGTTTCGTGATGCTGTCGACGGGTACGATCTGGTACGCGATCGCCGGGGCCGAGCTCGATTTCTTCAGCAGCTGGCGACCGTGGTTCGCCGTTGGCGTGTTCGTGATTCCGAGCGCCGCGATCGTACTGTTCTACGCTGCGGCCCGGGGAAATCGGGCCAGACTCTGGTACCGCGTCTACGTCGAAGCCCTCGCGCACGCGCGCGACGCGATTCGCGATGCGCACGACGCTGATGCGCGAGAATTCTCCATCACCGTCGGACGATTCCGACTCTCACTGACTCATCGCCCGCGGGCCAGTTCCCGCGGGTCTGCCGTCGGCAAGCGGCACACGAAAGCGCGGCAGTCATAGGCCAGCTCCGCGTGCGACTTCCCTTCGAAGAGGTCGAAGCCGGCGTCGGCGAACGCTTGCGCCTGAGCAGGGCTGACCACCGCCACGACTTCAGCGTCCGTCTGACGGGCCGCTCGCGCCAGCGCACCGTCTCGCTGTTCTGACACCACGACGACCTGACGCGGCGCAGTGGCCAGTCCGGCAGCGACGAGCAGCAGGGTTCCGTGCGCGAACGGCTGCGCCACCGCACGAGCGGCGTGCTCGCGCACGATCGCTGCCGCCGCCTCCTGATACGACGCGCCCGCCCCCAGACGCCAGGCAGTGAGCGCGGCGGATGCCAGAGCCGATGCTCCGGAGGGCAGATCGCCGTCGGTCTGATCGGGGGCGAGCGTCACGTTCTGTTCGGCCAGTACCGGGTCGACATCCGTCCGCCCGGCCAGCGTGTCGTCGAGCACCTCTCGCGCCCGCGCCGCCCACGTGGCATCACCGGTGGCCATGGCGAGCGCGAACAGTCCCTCCGCGAGCAGCGCGAGGTCGGCAACTGTCGCGACGGCTGCCGATGCAATCCGATCAAGCGACATGCGCACCAGCTGTCCGTCAGTGCCTCTGTTCGTCTCGAGCACGAACGGCGCCGCCTCCGCCGCGGCATCCACCCACGAGGGCTCGCCGAACGCCGCGCCCGCACGAGCGAGGGCGGCGATGGCGAGTCCGTTCCACCCCGTGATGACCTTGCCGTCGACCGAAGGCGGCTCCAGTCCCGCGCGCTCGGCGATCGGCCGCTGGTAGTAACCGCCTTCGCTGCGCTGACCGTCGATCCACGACTCGGAGTCCTGCGCCGCGCCGAACCCGCCGCCGCCGCGCCGGAGCACAGTGAGCAGGAAGCTGACGATCCCGCGCGCTGTCTCCTGGTCTCCGGCGGCGACGGCGACATCGAGCAGCTGCGCGTTGTCGGTTAACATCCGCTCGTAATGCGGCACCGTCCAATCGCGGCCGGTCGCATAGCGGAAGAATCCGCCGTCGTCGTCGCGCAGATCGGATGCCGCCATCGCAACCATCGCGCGATCGGCGGCGGCCGCGGCATCCGCTGCGCTGCGCCGTACCGTCGGCGCCTGCAGGAATCTCAGCGTCGTCGCCGCCGGAAACTTGGGGGCGCCTCCGAACCCGCCGTAGAGGCGGTCCTCACGACGCGCGATCTCGGTCGCTGCCGCCGCCAGCTCGGCCTCGCCCGGCAGGTCAGAGGGTGACGTTTCAGCCGCCCGCGCGAGAGCATCCGCCACGGCGTCGGCTGATTCCATGGCCTGGTCGCGACGAACGTCCCATGCCTCCCGCACGGCGGCGAGCACCTCAAGGAAAGACGGCAACTGTCCCCGCGACTCGGGCGGCCAGTACGTGCCGGCATAGAACGTGCGCCCCTGCGGGGTCGCGAAGACCGTGAGCGGCCACCCGAGGTTCTGCGTGAAGGCCGAGGCCGCCGCCATATACGCGCCATCGACGTCGGGATGCTCTTCGCGATCGATCTTCACCGCGACGAAGTTCTCGTTCACGACGGCGGCGACCGACGGGGAGGAGAACGACTCGCGCGCCATCACATGGCACCAGTGACACGTGGAGTATCCGATCGAGATCAGCAGGGGCACATCGCGCCGCTGCGCCTCGGCGAAGGCATCCGCTCCCCACGGGTACCAGTCGACCGGGTACTCGGCGTGCGCGCGCAGATAGGGGCTGAGCGTGTCAGCCAACCGGTTCGTCATGCCCTCACGCTACGCCCCGCCTGCGTGGCGCGGGCTGAACTCAGCTCACCAGAGCGTCGACGGATCGGGTCGCGCTGTACCCGACCAGCGGCAGGGCGCGCTCCGCCGCGAGCGCGATGCGCGAGTGCAGCACGTCAGAGACGATGACGTAGCCGTCGAAGTCGGTGTTGCTGGCATAGACGCCCACCGGCAGCGTGAGCGCCTGGAAGAACGAGAACAGGGGGCGCAGCTGGTGCTCGATCATCAGCGCGTGCCGCTCGCCTCCGCCGGTGGCGGCCAGCAGCACCGGCTTTCCGGTGAGCGCGTACTGACCGATGAAGTCGAACAGATGCTTGAACAGCCCTGTGAACGAGGCCCGGTACACCGGGCTTCCGACGATCAGCAGATCAGCCTCTTCGATCGCGCGCAGCTGATCTTCGACCGCGGGTGTGAGCTGGTCGCGGCGCAGCGCTCCCGCCAGTTCTGGACCGATCTCCGTGAGCTCGATGACGGTCACGTCGACAGGCGCGCGCTCGGCGATGGCTCCCGAGATGGCACGGATCAGAGCCGTCGTCTTGCTGGGCTCGTGCAAGGATCCGGAAACAGCGACGACACGGTACGGAGAGGTCATGCCCTGACCGTACTCAGAATGACGCCCTGCAGCGCACGAAGCGACACAGGGCGTCATCCAAGGAAGCTCAGCGTTAATTGAACTCGTTCGGGTGGCTACCGCCCCGGCCTGATCCGTCGAGCGGATCGAGAGCGTCGATCGCGGCCACCTCGGCGTCGGTGAGGGTGAAATCGAAGACGTCGAGGTTCTCACGCAGACGTTCGGTGTGCACGGACTTCGGGAACACGATGTTTCCCTTGTGCAGATGCCAGGCGAGCACGGTCTGCGCGGGCGTCTTACCGTGGGCGGCGGCCGCGTCGGCGACGGCTGGCATCCCGAAGAGGTCGTATTTTCCCTGCCCGAGCGGGCCCCAGGCCTCGATGCGGATGCCGTGCTCGACAGCCCAGGCGACCACCTCGCGCTGCTGATAGGTCGGATGCAGCTCGATCTGGTCGACCGCGGGAGTCACACCCGTCTCGGCGACGACGCGCTCGAGGTGCTCGACGAGGAAGTTCGACACGCCGATGCTGCGCGTGAGTCCCTGCTCGCGCAGCTCGATGAGCTTGGCGAACGCGTGGACGTAGTTGTCATGTGCCGGCGTCGGCCAGTGCACGAGATACAGATCGACCTGGTCGATGCCGAGCTTCTCGAGACTCTCCGCGATCGCCTTGCCCGGTTCGTCGCCATCATGCCGGTCGTTCCAGAGCTTGGTGGTGATGTACAGCTCATCGCGGGCGATGCCGCTCTTCGCGATGGCAGCACCCACGCCCGCTTCATTGCCATAGATCGCGGCGGTATCGATGTGGCGATAGCCGATCTCGAGCGCTTCGCTGACCGTCCTCTCGGTGTCTGCCGGCGGCACTTTGAACACGCCGTAGCCCAGCTGGGGGATCGTGAAACCGTCGTTGAGAGTGAGCGTGGGGATCGTCATCCGTTCAGTCTATGACCGCCCGGGCCCTACTCGCCCAGCACAGATCGAAGGGCCCGGGTGTAATCCTCGAACGCTCGCCTGCCCGTGGTCGTGAGCGCCACGTACGTCACTGGTGTTCGGCCAGGATGAGCATCTTGCACAAAACGCGAGCAGCAATCACAATGTCCCGGAGTACCCAAGAGTCATACCAAAATCAGGACGGACGGAGTTGTCCGAGGTGATAAGGAACAAGTCGGCGCTAGCAATCGGAGCTTCCCTAGTTTTCTTGGGGAGCAGTGCCCTGACTGCTAACCATGCCCAGGCATCAAACCTGCCACAAACCAGTGCGCTTCCGACCACGCTTCCTTCAGAAGAGGATCCCCCTTCACCAACGTTTCTGGAGCTTGACTTCGCGCACCCGGTGAGCCTCGAATCCGCTACTACCGTTGTCGACGGAGGGGGTGTACCTATTTCCGGATATCACTTCGCGAGTGACTCGATCATCGGCGATTTCTGGCCGGAAGGCGGCCTAAGTGTCGAAGAGTTTCTTGCTGAAGTAGAGGAGAAAACGGGCACTGCTCCTGAAATAGTCGCCGCTTATGTAGATGCGGCGCTCTACGCCGAGCGGAGGGGACAGCAGCGAAGTGCACCGCCCCTATTGGGAGCATCACTCCCCGTCTTTGAGGCTCCGGCTGCAGATCCGAGCTTGGCAGCCACGGACCGCCCGGAGGATTCCAGCGATTGGTCTCCACACTTTGTATCCGACGAAACCTGGCAGCCGAGTGAAGCCGAAGTGATGATCCAACCTATGGGTGACAACCTCGCGATCTCAACGAAGTATCACTGGCAAGGCGTCAATCCGTTCGCGTCGCCCCTGGTCATGGCGGATCACTGGGGCTTGGAGTTTCAGGTGGATTTCTACTCATCACGCGTCGTGAACAGCCCGCTACCGCCACCGCACAACAGACCCAACTGTGGCACATCAACGGTTAACTACAAGGACTGGGCAGCCGCTTCCAATCGCCCATTCGATTGGTTCGGTTGGGTGATTTCTGGAAGCAGTCACATCGCCGCACCTGGCGCGCTTGGCTTGTACGGCGACTACAACGTAGAGGCGCAGAGCACCGTTGGAGCGATCGTACAGCCAGTAAGCCGTAACCACTGCGAGATCTATCACTGGTTGCCTCTCACCGACTGCATGGGGGTTACGTCCGGTGCGTATCCTGGGCCAGGTCCAGCAAGTAGCCGGATGGTCCTGAACAGCGCCAATAACAACAAGGCCCCCTCTCTATGCTGGTACTCGCCCAGTTTCGGAACGACGCCCGCTCAACTCTGGACATGCTAGGTAAGCGAGGTATTGATGAGTAGCAGGCTGATCGCGAAAAGTTCGAGGGTGACTGTATGGGTCAGCCTGCTACTCGGCCTCCTCGTTCCGTTCTGGGTATCTCTCAATGCGGCTACTCACACTCGGGACATGCGTTGCACCGACGAGTTCAGCTGGACATTCGCTCCGCTGCTCTACAGTTGCGGACAGCCACCGCCCGTTGCGCTCGTAGCAGCTTGGATCGGCACATTTGTGAGCGTTGGGGGGCTATGCCTCGCTGCCGTAGCCTCGGTCATCGCGCTCGCGTGTTCCCGGTCAGCGACGCCAAGCGCGCAGGAGCATTGGAATAGCCGTTACGCAGCTATCACGACGGCCCTCGTGTGGATCGCCGTGCTCGCTGTGATCAGCACGCAACCTGACCAGTCCTGGGGAACAAGCGCGTGGGTGTTCTTGGCTTCCGCGGCCGGACTAATCGTCTATGTACTCGCCGCAATCGTTCGGGCTGTGATCAACTACCGGTCCTCCCCCACCCGCACTTAGGCTTTCCATATCACGTCGATTCCGTCCATGACGGCCCCGGGCCCTACTCCCCCAGCACAGATCTGAGCGCCTGGGTGTAATCCTCGAACGCTCGCCTGCCCGTGGTCGTGAGCGCCACGTACGTCACCGGGGTACGGCCCTGATGCGTCTTCTCGACGAGAACGTACTCGGCGTCCTCGAGCTTGCGCAGGTGCGTCGACAGGTTGCCCGCCGTCATCTCGAGCAGCTCCTGAAGCCGAGGAAACGTGATGCTCTCATCGACGGCGAGCGTGGCGAGCGCGGCCGTGATGCGCAGGCGCGCCGCGGCGTGGATGACGGGATCGAGCGTCGTCATGCCCGGGCGCCCTGCGACAGCCGGCGACGCGCGCGGCGCGTCCAGACCCACGACCACACGGCGACCACGAGAAACCCGCCTCCGCCGGCGAGAGCGTAGACGAGGAAGTGGTCAGGATGCCCGACGAACGGCGCCACCGCACTGACGACGATCGACCATCCGCCGAGGATGAGCATGGGAATCGCGCGCCAGAGCGCCGCCGCCATGACGTACATGAACCCGGCGAAGAAGATATACGACGAGGGGTAGAGGATGCGCAGCAGATCGGGGTCCATGCCGTTTATCACGAGCGCCTGGCCCAGAGCGAAGATCGCCAGGCTCCCGACCCACCACGACTGCCCGTAGATCATGCCGACGAAGGATGCGTCCTTACCGGAGCGCACTCCGCGGCTGGCGCGGATGCCGAACACGGTCGAGAGCACCCCCGCGCCCACCAGCAGCACGACGAACACCGGAGCCGCCACCCCGATGGGCAGCGAGAATGCACCGTCAGGTCGGTCGACGAGCCACAGGGCTCCGAAACCGAGCAGCCACGCGAGTGCCCACGACAGCAGAATCAGCGGCACGAAGGCGCCCCGCTGACCGGCGATGCTGCGCTGCTGATCTTCGACGAGCGCCAACATGTCGGCAGGGTCGGGTTGTTCGTCATCGACGGTCATGATCACACTCCGCTCGTGGACAAGAAGACGGGCACGGCGAGCGCCGGCAGCGTGAACAGCAGGTTCACCAGCAGGTGCGCGAACACCACCGGCATCAGCCGACGTTGGCCCAGGTAGATCACAGCAGACCCCACTCCCCAGACGAAGAACGCGCAGACGAAAGCGACCACGGCATCGGGGGTCGGCGCGTACCAGACGTGCTGCAGAGCGAAAAAGATCGACGGGACGATCACAGCGACCACCGTCGGCCAGCGGGCCTCCGTCGATCCCCGGGCCTGTCGAAGGGTCCCCTGCGCGTAACCGCGATAGACGAGCTCTTCGGTCGGCGCATTCAGCGGCGCGAACGTGATCACGGCGACGACGGCGATAACCGACCACGCCACCGGATTGAGCGTCGGAACCGTCTCGGGGTCGAAGAAGATCGTCTGCATCGCGACGAACATCTCGCTGCCGTGCTGCACCCAGACCACGAGCATGATCGCACCCACGAACGGCAGGTACAGCACAGCCAGCCACAACAGGCCCCACAGCAGATCCGTGCCGATGCGGCGCCGGTCGAAACCGAGCAGATCGCGAACCGTGCGGCCTTCGCGACGCAGCAGACGCATCACCAGCAGCAGGCAGATGATGTTGACCGGCAACATCGCGGCGGCCGAGAGCATCGCCGGCGGCGGGAAGGCGAGATCGCTTTCGAAGGCGCTCGTGATGAGCCACGTCGCGCCGGATGCCGCGGCGACGAGCACGACGCGCAGCAGCGGAAGCCCCAGCGCCCAGCGCGCCGAAGCGGGCGTGTCGTTCGGTCGAGCGCTGACCGCAGGGATCGTTGCCGGGTTGTCGAGCATGTTAACTTTGTAGTGCAAAGTAGTTTGTTAATCAAGTGCCGCGGATGCGGCATCCGATCGCGTCATACGATGAAGGGCTATGCCTTCACCCGGTCTCGTCATCACCTATCCCCCGGAACTTCCCGTCAGCGCCGCGCGGGACGAGATCGCCGACGCCATCCGCGACCACCAGGTGGTCGTCGTCGCCGGAGCTACCGGGTCGGGCAAGACGACCCAGCTGCCCAAGATCTGCCTCGAGCTCGGGCGTGAGAACATCGCGCACACCCAGCCACGGCGCCTCGCAGCGCGCACGATCGCCGAGCGCATCGCCGATGAGCTGGGCGTCGAGCTCGGCACGACCGTCGGGTACAAGGTGCGCTTCACCGACAGGGTCTCCGATGCCACGAAGGTCGCGCTCATGACCGACGGCATCCTGCTGAACGAGATCCACCGCGACCGCCTCCTGCGCCGGTACGACACGATCATCATCGATGAAGCGCATGAGCGCTCGCTCAACGTCGACTTCCTGCTCGGCTATCTCACCCGCATCCTCCCTGAACGTCCCGACCTGAAGGTGATCATCACCTCGGCGACCATCGATCCGGCGAGCTTCGCGAAGCACTTCTCTGTGCCGGAGCATCCGCCCGTCCCCGTGATCGAGGTGTCCGGGCGCACGTATCCGGTCGAGATTCGCTACCGCGGGCCCTCCGACGACGAGGAGGATGAGACCGACGAAGTTTCCGCCATCGTCGCCGCGCTGCGCGAACTCGACCGCGAAGCCGCCGGCGACGTGCTGGTGTTCCTCCCCGGCGAAGCCGAGATTCGCGATGCCGCCGATGCCGTGCGTGCGGCGTACACCTCGAGCAGGGCACCGGTCGAGGTCCTCCCTCTTTACGGCCGGCTCTCTGCCGCCGAGCAGCACCGGGTGTTCGAGACGAGCCGCGTCGCCGGAGTCCGCAAGCGCGTCGTGCTCGCCACGAACGTCGCCGAGACGAGCCTCACCGTTCCCGGCATCAAGTACGTCATCGACACCGGAACCGCGCGCATCTCGCGCTACAGCAACCGGTCGAAGGTACAGCGTCTACCCATCGAGGCGATCTCGCAGGCATCCGCCAATCAGCGTTCGGGGCGAGCCGGCCGCACCAGCGACGGCATCGCGATTCGCCTGTACAGCGAAGACGACTTCGACCGGCGCGCGGAGTTCACCGAACCCGAGATCCTGCGCACCTCGCTGGCCTCGGTCGTGCTGCAGATGCTGTCGCTGGGTTTCGGCGATATCACCGCGTTCCCTTTCCTCACCCCACCGGATTCACGTGGCATCAAAGCCGCCTTCGAGCTGCTCACCGAGCTCGGCGCCATCGATACCTCTCGCGACACCCCACGCCTGACGCGTATCGGTCGGGATATCTCACGGATGCCGATTGACCCGCGTTTCGCGCGCATGCTCCTGGAGGCGCAGAAGACGGGCGTGATCGCCGATGTGCTCGCGATCGTGTCGGGACTTACGATCCAGGACGTGCGCGAGCGCCCCAGCCAAGACGCCCCGCAGGGGGTGCGCGATGCGGCCGAGCGGATGCACGCACGCTTCACCGACCCGACGAGCGATTTTCTGGCCATCCTCAACCTCTGGAACCACCTGCGCGAACAGCAGCGCGCGCTGGGATCCAGCGCGTTTCGTCGCCTGTGCCGCTCCGAGCATCTGAACTACGTGCGTGTCCGCGAATGGTTCGACGTGCACCGCCAGCTGCGCTCACTCGTGGGGAAGGTCCCCCAGACAGCGGGCGGCGCCGCCGATCCCGATGCCATCCACCGCGCGCTGCTGTCGGGTCTGCTCTCGCAGATCGGCATCCTCGACGAGCGAAAGACGAAGACACCGGCCAAGGGCCAGGCGAAGAACAAGAAGGATTCGGGGCGGCGCATCGCCGAGTATCGGGGTGCCCGCGGCATCCGCTTCTCGATCTTCCCCGGTTCGGGTCTGCGCAAGAAGAGCCCACGGGCGGTCATGGCCGCCGAGGTCGTCGAGACCTCGCGTACATTCGCGCGCACGGTCGCGTCGATCGACCCGGCGTGGGCCGAATCGCTCGCCGGCGACCTCGTGAAGCGCTCGATCTCCGAACCGCACTGGTCGAAGGATGCCGGTGCCGCCGTCGCCTACGAGAAGGTGTTGCTGTTCGGAGTGGAGATCATCCCGCGCAGACGCGTCCAGTTCGCGCGTGTCGATCGTGCCGGATCGCGTGAGCTGTTCGTCCGCCACGCCCTCGTCGACGGCGAATGGGATCCCGCGCGGCTCGACAAGCGCGTCAGCGCCTTCTGGCGCAGCAACGCCGAGCTGCGCAGACGTCTGGAGAAGCTCGAGGAGCGCGAGCGACGCCGGGACATCCTCGTCGGAGACGAAGCGGTCTTCCAGTTCTACGACGAGCGCATCCCCGCCGAGGTCTTCGACGTGCGCTCGTTCGAGAAGTGGTGGCGCGACGCGCTGGCGGAGACGCCGAAGCTGCTCGTCATGCGCGAACGAGACCTGATCGACGATGACGAGCGTGCCGACCAGAACGACTTCCCCACCCGCTGGCGTCAGGGCGATCAGGTGCTCTCGCTCGCCTACCGCTTCGAGCCCGGCGCCGAAGACGACGGGGTCAGCGTCGTCGTGCCGCTGGCACTGCTGGCGCAGCTGGACGATCGCGGCTTCGACTGGCAGGTTCCGGGACTGCGTGCAGAGCTGGTCACGGCCCTGCTGCGCGCGCTTCCGAAAGCGATTCGTCGCCATGTCGTGCCCGCGGCCGACTGGGCCGAGAAGTTCGGCGACGCCCTCGCCGAAGAAGCCCCGGAGCGCCATGATGGCCGGCCGCCGCGATCGATGAAAGAAGCTCTTGCCCGGTTGATCCAGCCGCTGGCGAATCAGCCCGTCTCGGCCGCAGACTTCGAAGACGAACGCGTCCCCGGACACCTGCGCATGAACTTCCGTGCTGTCGACGAACGCGGGCGTGTGGCCGGTTCGGCGCGTGACCTGAACGAGCTGCAGACGCAGCTGTCGGATCGGGCCCGGGCGAGCGTGGCACGCTCGATCGCGAAACCCGACGCGCGCCAGCGCGAGCAGCGTGCCGATGTGAGCGCGGTCGCGGCGGCATCCGCTCGGGGCCCGATCGAACAGGACGACCTGACCTCGTGGACCTTCGGCGACCTTCCCGAGGTCATCGACACCAAGGTCGCCGGCGGCGTCGTTCGTGGTTACCCCGCGATCGTCGATCGTGGCAAGACCGTCTCGGTGCGCCTGGAATCGACACCGGATGCCGCCGCCGCGGCCACACGGACCGGCGTGTTGCGGCTGCTGCTGTTGGCCATTCCGTCACCGGCATCGTATGTGCAGGAGCACCTGACCGCGCAGGAGAAACTCGCCCTGGCGGCATCACCGTACGCGTCTGCCGCAGCGCTGATCGAAGACGCCAGGGCGGCCGTGATCGGCGCGATGCTGCCCGCACATGCCGTCCGCACCGAGGCGGAGTTCGTTCAGCTTCGCGATGCCGTCGGTGCGGTGATGGTCGACGAGCTGTTCGCCGCCGTCTCGCTCGTCGCGACGATTCTGACGAAGTCTCGCGAGGTCGAACGCGGCATCAAATCGCAGAACTCGCTCGCGCTGCTGGGTCCGCTGGGCGACATCCGGTCGCAACTGAACGGCCTGCTGCATCCGGGCTTCATCTCACGCACCGGTATCGACCGGCTCGCGCATCTGCCGCGATACCTCGATGGCTCGCTCGACCGGCTGAGAACACTGACCACAGAGCCCGGCAAGGACCGCGCCCGGATGAGCGAATACGAGCGCATGGCGAACGCGTTCGACGATGCCGGCGGCACGATACCGCTCGCGCCGGATGCGCCGGACGCGCTCGTCGAGGTGCGCTGGCTGCTGGAGGAGTACCGCATCAGCGTTTTCGCCCAGCGGTTGGGCACCGCACAACCGGTCTCGCCGCAGCGCATAGCAAAACTTCTGCGCCAGCTCTGAGGCTACGTCACGAAACGTCATGCAAATTGGCGTTCGCACGACGATCGAGTGGGATGGAACCATACCCCACCGCCCCATCTTCGAAAGCACTCCCATGATCACTATCGAGCATGTCAGTCGTGCTTTCGGCGGCACGCGCGCACTGGACGACGTGTCACTGGAGATCGGCCGCGGCCAGATCTTCGGCGTCGTCGGTCAATCCGGCGCCGGCAAATCAACTCTGTTGCGCACCGTCAACGCGCTGGAGCGTCCAGACTCCGGTCGTGTCGTCGTCGACGGCACCGTGATCTCCCACCTGCGCGGGCAGGAACTGCGCGCCGCGCGCCATGGCATCGGCATGGTCTTTCAGCACTTCAACCTCATCGGCAACCGCACCGTCGCGCAGAACGTTGAGTTCGCGCTGGAAGCTGTCGGGCGCAGCCGCGGTGGCCGTGCGGCCGAAGCGCGCGAGATGCTCGATCTGGTCGGTCTCGCCGCTCGCGCTGATGCCTACCCGGCGCAGCTGTCGGGCGGACAGCGCCAGCGCGTCGGAATCGCCCGCGCACTGGCGTCCCGGCCAAGCGTGCTGCTGTCGGATGAGGCGACCAGCGCCCTCGACCCCGACACGACGCGGCAGATCCTCGCGCTGCTGCGCCGGCTGTCCGGCGAGCTCGGTCTCACCATCATGCTCATCACCCACGAGATGGCTGTCGTCAAGCAGATCTGTGATGCTGCCGCGTTGCTCGAGCACGGGAAGGTCATCGAGCAGGGCGCTCTCACCGATCTGATCCGCACTCCCGGCAGCAGGCTGGCGCACGACCTGTTCCCGCTGGGCGAGGTACCCGATCTTCCGGGAACCGCCGTCATCGACCTCACCTTCGCGGGCGAAGAGGCCGAGCGGCCGACCATCACGCTGCTGGCACGTACGCTCGACCTCGATGTGTCGATTCTCGGGGCCACGATCGAGAACATCGCCGGATCACAGGCTGGTCGCACGCGGCTTGCCCTGCCCGCGGACGCCGAGGTTCTCTCGCGCGCGCAGGCGTTCCTTGCCGAGCACGATGTCGCCGTCGAGGTGGTGAAAGCAGCATGATCGATTACGACTCCCCTGATTTCTGGTCGCAGCTTCTCGACACGCTTCTGAAGGGCACGCTCGAGACGCTATGGATGACCGGCGTCGCCACCCTGTTCACCATCCTCGTCGGACTTCCGCTGGGCGTCGTGCTCGTCGGCACCGAGAAGGGTCGGTTCCTGTCGACGCCGTTCGGCTCTGCCGCGGCGGGTGTCATCATCAACCGCGTGCTCGGGTTCATCGTGAACCTGGGTCGGTCAGTGCCATTCATCGTGCTGATGATCGCGCTGATCCCGTTGACACGCCTTGTGCTCGGTTCGTTCATCGGCACCGGGCCAGCGATTCTCCCGCTGACGATCATCGCCATTCCGTTCTTCGCGCGCGTGGTCGAGATCGCCGTCAAAGAGGTCGATTCCGGCTTGCTGGAAGCGTCAGACTCGCTTGGCGCCACGCGCTGGCAACTCGTTCGTCGTGTGATTCTTCCCGAGACGGGGCCGGCGATCGTGCTCGGCATCGCCACGACGATCACGTCTGTCATCAACTTCTCGGCGATGGTCGGTGTCGTCGGCGGCGGCGGACTCGGCAACGTCGCGCTCACCTACGGCTTCCAGCGCTACAGCTGGGTGCACATCGTCGCGGTGGTGATCGTCCTGTTCGTGATCGTGTTGATCGTGCAGGGCGTGTGCAACCTGATCGCCCGCTCTCTCGACCACGCGAATCGTGCTGCCCATGCGGCCGATGTCATCGGTGCCAACGCCTAGAGCTTTCCCATCCCACCTTTGAAACACAAACGGAGTTCCGCAATGTCCTTTTCTTCTCTCACCCGCGGCGTCGCCATCGCCACAGCAAGTGTCATCGCCCTCAGCCTCACCGCGTGCGCTGGCGGCGACACCGACAATGCTCCCGCCGCAGACGGTTCCGAAGGGCTCGGCACCCTCCGCGTCGGCGCGCTTCCGGTGCCAGCGGGTGACATGCTCAAGTGGATCTCCGAGAATCTCGCCGAGGAGGCGGGCCTGACCATCGAATGGCAGGAGTTCACGGATTACAACACGCCCAACCCGGCCCTGTCCGATGGCTCGGTCGATGCCAACCTCTTCCAGAACAGCACGTTCTTGGAGACGTACAACGAGCAGGCCGGTGACGACCTCATCTCTGTCGGCGAGATCTACCTGCCGGCCGCTGCCTTCTACAGCGAGAAGGTCGACAGTATCGATGAGCTCAAAGACGGCGCCACCGTCGCCATCCCGAACGACCCCACCAACGAGGGCCGTGCACTCGGCCTGCTCGCCGCTGAAGGTGTGATCGAGATCGCAGACGGCGCAACCACGCTCGCTGAGATCACCGACAACCCGAAGAACCTGACCTTCATCGAGATCGAGAACGCCTCGCTCGCGCTGGCTCTTCCCGACAACGATGCCTCGTTCGTGACCGCATCCTTCGCGATTCCCGCCGGTCTCTCCGATGAGCAGGCGATCCTGTTCGAGGGCACCGACAGCGAGTACTACAACGTTCTCGCCACCCGCGCCGAGCTGAAGGACGACCCGCGCATCCTCGCCCTGCAGGACATGCTGAACGACGAGCGCACGAAGGAGTTCATCCTCGAGACCTGGAAGGGCCTGATCGTTCCGGTCGACTGAACCCGTGTTCTTCGTGCAGCCCTCGCGCCATCCGGTGCGGGGGCTGCTCTGTTGCAGGTAGCCTGGCGGCATGGCTCGCGCGATTGTTTACACCGAAATCGGATCCCCCGACGTTCTCCAGCTCGTAGACATCCCTGATCCCGTCGCGGGATCCGGTGAGGTGGTGGTGCGGATCGAAGCCGCCGGCGTCAATCCTCTGGATGCGAAACTGCGCGGCGGCAAGCGTCCCTCCCCGCCGATCACCGAACCCCGACGCATCGGCCTTGACGGTGCGGGCGTGGTCGAGACGCTGGGCGAGGGCGTGACAGAGTTCGCCGTCGGCGACCGGGTAGCGATCGGAAACACCCTCGGCACGTATGCGACACACGTCGTGGCGAAGACCGTGAATCTCGACCTGCTTCCGGATGCCGTCACCGCAGCCGAGGGCGCCGGACTCAGCATCCCGGTCGGAACCGCCTACCAGTGCCTGCGTTCGCTCGGTGTCAGCAAGGGCGACACGCTGCTCGTGCACGCCGGATCGGGGGCGGTCGGACAGGCCGCCATCCAGTTCGCCCTCGCGTGGGGCGCCACCGTCGTCGCGACGGGAAGCCCCGCCCGTCATGAGCAGCTGCGCGAGCTCGGAGCCATTCCGGTCGCCTACGGCGATGGGCTGGTCGGCCGCGTGCGTGAGGCGATCGACGGCGACGTCACCGTGGCGCTCGACTGCGCTGGCACCGACGAGGCGATCGAGACGTCGCTTGAGCTGGTCGCCGATCGCAACCGCATCGCGACGATCGTTCGCGGTCCGGATGCTGCGAGCTTCGGCATCCGGGCCTTCAGCGGTGGATCGCCTGAGCCATTGACCGAGCAGGAACTCGCGTGGCGCGCAGAAGCCGTGGGTGTGGCCATCGAGCTGATCGCCGCCGGCGACTTCCAGGTCGAACTCGGCGTCGAGCTGCCTCTCGCAGAGGCGGCGCGCGCCCACGAACTGGTCGAGGCGCACGCCGCTCGCGGCAAGATCACGTTGGTGCCGTGATCACCCTGATCTAGGCGACCTGCGCTTCGGCGGCCTCATCGCGCAGGCGGGCGCCCTCGCGAAGCAGCGGCACGAGCTCTTTGCCCCAGTCGCGCACATCACCCAGCGGGTCGAACCCGCGGATGAGGAAGCGCGTCACGCCGAGGTCGTAGTACTTCAGCAGCGCCTCGGCGACCTGCTCGGGCGTTCCCACCGGAGCCGTCGAGTTGCCCGACGGTCCGGTCAGGCGCGTGATGCCCAGCCACAGTCGCTCATCGTGCACATCGCCGCGCTTGGCGTGCTCTTGCAGGCGATCGGCTGAGACGGCGGTTCGCTCGGCCGACACGGGCTTAGCGAAAGCGAGCGTGTTGCCGGTCTGCTCAGAGGCGAGCAGCTGCTCGGTGCGCGCGTAGATCTGATCGGCCTTGGCCCAGGCCTCTTCTTCCGTGTCGGCGATGATCGGACGCGTCGAGAGGCTGAATTCGATCGTGCGTCCCTCTTTCGCCGCCGCTGCGCGGATGGTGCGGATGTGCTCGGCGACGTCCGCCAGCGGCTCGCCGAAGAGCATGTACACGTCGGCGGCTTTCGCGCCCACCTCGACCGCGCCGGACGACAGACCTCCGAAGAAGATCGGGATCCCGGCATCCGTCGCCGGCTTCGCCGCCGAGTACGCGCCGTCGAAGTCATAGAACTCACCGTGGTGGTCGAAGGGCTCGTCCTCGGTGAGGGTCTTTCGCAGCACCTCGATGAACTCACCCGTGCGGCGATAGCGGTCGCCCTTCTCGCTGTAGTCCCCGTCGCGGCGCTGATCGGCCTCGCTGCCACCGGTGATGTGATGGATCGCGACACGTCCGCCGCCGGTGAGATGGTCGAGCGTGACGAGCTTTCGTGCCACGATCGTCGGCGGCACGAAACCGGGCCGGTGCGCGATGAGCACCTTCAGCTTCTCGGTGGCGTTCAGCGCGGCCGATGCCACGGCGAAGCCGTCGGGAGAGCTCGCGCTGTACCCGATCAGCACACGGTCGAAACCGGCTTCCTCGTGAGCCAATGAGAAATCGCGCACATAGGCGGGATCGATGACCGGGCCGTCGAGGGCCTTCGACTCCGATCCAGCGGTGGTGGCGATCATTCCAAGCAGTTCGATGGGCATTGCACAGACTCCAGATGGTTCAGGGCCGGTTGGCGGATGGGGTGTGGATGAGGGGAACCGAGTCGATCAGCAGGCGCGTGTACGGATGCTGCGGCTCGGCGATCACGCGCCTGGTCGAGCCGTCCTCGACGATGTCTCCCTGGCCGAGAACGACAAGTCGGTCACTCATGGCGGCGAGTGAACCGATGTCATGGGAGATGACGAGCATCGCCAGCTCGCTGCCACGGCGATCGCGAAGCGCGATGAGCGCCTGGACGACGCGGTCGCGGCTGGCGGCGTCCAGTGCGCTCACGGGTTCGTCCAGCACGAGCAGGCGCGGTTCGACAACGAGCGCTCTGGCGATCGCCGCCCGCTGACGTTGCCCACCCGACAGGCCCGATGGCAGGCGGCGGATCAGGTCGTGATCGAGGCCGACGGCGTTCAGCGCGGCATCCGTTCGTCTGCGCGTCTCGTCGACACCGACGCGAGCGATGCGGAGCCCCTCGATGATCGACTCCGCCACCGGCAGGCCGGGGTCGAGCGAGCGCAACGGATCTTGGAAGACATACTGCGCGGCACCCGAGCGACGCCACGAACGCAGGGCGCGCCCGCGCAGGCGCGTGACATCGTGACCGGCGACCTGCACACGCCCCTCAGCGGGCGCGATGGCGCCGAGCACTGTGCGAGCGAGCGTCGTCTTTCCGGAGCCCGATTCGCCGACGATGCCGACGACCTCGCCCGCGCGCACCGTCAGCGAGATGCGATCGAGCACGCGCGTGCGGCCGTAATCGACGCTGACCTGGTCGAGTTCGAGAACGCTCATGCGATGTACCTCTCCAGCCCATAGGCGGCGTGTGCCGAGAGCAGTTCGCGGGTGTACGGATGCCCCGGCGCACGCAGCACGCGCGACGTCGCCCCGGCTTCGACCACACGCCCATCGCGGAAGACCTGCACGCGTTCGCACACCTGCGCGACCACCGCGAGATCGTGCGAGACGAGAATGAGCGCGAGGTCACGCTCGATGCGGAGCCGGGCAAGCAGTTCGAGCAGCTCCGCCTGCACCGTGACGTCGAGAGCCGTGGTCGCCTCGTCGGCGATCAGCACGGCGGGGTCGGCGGCGAGCGCCATCGCGATGAGGACGCGCTGCAGCATGCCTCCGCTCAGCTGCGCGACGCGCTGACGCAGCACGAGATCGACACGACGGATGCCGAGATCATCGAGCAGTTCGCGGGCGCGCTCACGCGCGATGCGGCGCGGCAACCCGGCGGTGACACGCAGCGTCTCCTCCAGCTGCGCGCCCACCGGGATCGCCGGATGCAGATATGACGCCGGATCCTGGAAGACCGCTGCCACGCGGGTGCCACGCACACGCCGCCACTCCCGTTCGGACGCGTGCGTGAGGTCGAGGTCATCGATGCGCACAGCCCCGCTGGTGACCGCGAGGCCGGGTGGCAGGATTCCCAGCAGGGCGCGGCAGGTGAGGGTCTTGCCGCTGCCGGATTCACCGACGATACCCACGGCTTCGCCCGGTCGCACGACAACAGAGACGCCGTGCACGAGCTCGGTGCCATCGGATGCCGTGATCACGAGCTGCTCGGCGGCGGCGACAGCCGGGCGAGCCAGGGAGCCCTCGTCGAATGATGGCGACAGGGGGTGGCCGGTGTTTCGCACGTTGGTGCTGCGTGCGGCAACGTCGTCCGACAGGTGCGGCG
>NZ_JAJUFV010000019.1 GCF_029263575.1 Microbacterium sp.
CAGCTCACGCCGCATGCTCTTGCTGACCGTGCCGCGATTGAGTTTGATCTGCTCGGCACCGACGCAAGTAGACCGCTACATAACATCCTGGGCTGAACATCACGATACGCGTGTCACCCGCCGTGAATACTCGGCCCGTCAAACTTCCCGGCATCCGGACCGATAGCGGGCGTGTCGAGCGCCGCAGCCTCGACAATCTCATGCATCCGCTCCGATGAGATGCGGTGCTCTGGATCGTAGGCGGTGAAGTGCCCGTGGGTACTGAGTGACAGGATGCGCAGGCCTTCAGTACGTCCGGCCCGCCGCAAAGCGAGACGAAACTCGTTCAGCGGCGCGGGGAGCTCATCGATCGGCAGCGTCACACTGCCGTCCTCACGAATCCGCGCGACATACATCCGGTAATTCACGGTCATGCCCATAGTCATCCCCCGTGGATGCTCGGCCCGTCAAACACGGGCGGCATCTCCACTTCTGGCACCATCTCAACATGCCCGCACTCAGGGCAGCACCAGCCACCGGGAACGTCACGTAGCAGGACACCACAGTCAAGGCACCGGGGATGATCGAAGCTCGCATCGTCCATCCCGACATGGTAAGGCTTTGTGAGCAGATATGATCGTCCTCATGCCAGGGCGCGATTCGGAACTGACCTGGGCGCCGCCGCCGCTCCAAGAATGCGACGAAGAACGCTGGCCGATCCCTCTGGACGAGGCTTACATCCTTTCGATTCGCCGTGTCCATTGGAATGGTCAGCTTGTCGCATACGCGATCGTCCTGACTCGAATGATCGGGGATCGGAAACTTGAGATCGTGTGCATCGATACCATGCATCACGGCTCGGTTCACAGGCATGACGGTGATCATGATGCGCCTCACACCGTGATTCGTACGATAAGTTCACAAGAGGACGTGCAAGAATCATTCGATGAGGCCTACGATGAGGTCTACAACGCGTACCTCAAAATCATGGGAATGGACGAGTTGCGATGAACCGCCACGAAGCAACGCGCCGCGTGATGCGTAAGCTCATGCAGCCGGAAAGCAAGTCGAGACTCCGAGTCGTAGCCGACGACGGCTCGACGCCTATCGTGGTGTGCACGCCAAACGAGTACCTCAGCGATGTGATCGCACGCGTAGATCTCATCGGCGGTCGCGCAAACGTGGTGTATGCCGAGGTGAAGCGATTCCGGGTTTTCTCGATCCGAGCCGTTGAGAACGATGGCAGTGACCAGAGTGAGACCACAGGACACAACGCTGACATGTCTATGGGCATGTTCATGATCAAGCACGTCGCCGCGGGCAAGAATGTATTCCGAGTGAAGTCTGGTGCGGAGCTTGCTGTCTCACCGGCTGAGGGCGCCTTCTCGTACGCCTAAGCATCATCTGCTGCATTTATGCGGTCTCACAGCGTATGTCCGTGGCTGGTGGCACGGTATACCCCATGACCCCCGCAGCTCTTCTCGCATTCGAGCAACGTTGGCCCCGACACACTGGCCATAAGGAAGAGGCGATCCGCCGTGAACTCGGGCTGACGCCGGCACGGTACTACCAGCTACTGAGTCGTGCCGCACGATCATTCGAGGGCATGGCTGCAGAGCCGATCACTGCACGGATCGTTCGAGGGCGAGGGATCACTCGAAGCTATCGATCGTGACTCTCGCGCTCCCCGCCTCAACATCGATGACCACCGTGCATTGATAGCTCGAGCGGAGTTTCGCACCGAAACTGTTCTCAGCGTCTACCGTGCCGACGACCGTCCACGTCCCGCTGCCGGTCGCAGTCGAATCGAACTCAGCGGTCGACGGCGCCTTGAGCTTCTCTTCGATTTCACCTTCGCACTGTGAGATCGCTTCCGACGCGTTGTCGGGGTTATATTCGTCGTCGCCGCCGAGAGTGAGCATCATGATGATGCCGCCGATGATAACGATGCCGCCGAGCACACCCGCGACCCACGGGCCCAGATTTGACGGCTTCCGCGACTGGAGTCCGGGGAGCAGGTTATCGCCGTTCATTCCCATGTTCGTGAGCATAGCGGTCTGAAGGATTCGTGTCGTTCCTCGTTTGTCGGTTATGGACGGATGATGACCACGAGCAGCCCCGCGAAGGCGACCGCCGCCATCGTCGTGATGGCATATTCGGCCGTGGCCGCGCCGGACTCGTCGGTGAAGAGTCTGGCTGCGTGCGCTCTGGTGAGTGTGGGAATGGTGTTCATAGTGTTCCTTCTTTCTTTCGGTGTTTTCTTTCGGCATGCCGTCACAGGGGCAACGGCGTGGAGGTGAGGACAGAGAGCATCAGCGGGGCGACGCCCAGCAGCAGGAAGGCGGGGAGCGTGCAGACGCCGAGCGGAATGAGCAGCTGCGACGAGAGTTTTGCCGCGCGCAGACGCCCCTGAGTGCGGGCATTCTGGCGCACCTGCGCTGCCGCGGCACGCAGCAGTTCACCGGCGGGCACCCCGGCCGCCCGCGAGAGCTCGAGCACACGACCCGTATCTGCGTCGCTCAGGCGCTCGCGCGCCGGGCTGTCGTCGACAAGGCGCAGGGAACGGTCGATCGACGCGCCCCCGGCGAGCGCGACCGCGACGAGTTCGGCGTGCATTCCTGGCGTTCCCTCGGCGGGTTGCGCCCGCCGCAGCAGGCGCTTCGTCCAGGCGCGCGCTGCCAGGATCAGCCCCAACCCGGCGGCGAGGCACACCGTGCCAATGGGGTTTGCGAACAACACTCCGAGAGTGTCGAATCCGAGCGCGAAGCCCAGCAGAAGCCCGGCGACCGGCATCCACAGCAGCAGCCGCGCGGTGCCGGCCGGCTCGGCCAGTGCGATGCGCACGTCATCGGCCGCGGCTGCGGCATCGCGCATGGTGCCCGCCAGCGACCGCAGCACTTCGGCGAGCGGCGCACCGACCGTCGTGGCGATCTCCCAAGCGGCTGCGACATCGCCCCAGACGCCGCCTTCCGCTTCGATCGCGCTGACGAGAGGCATCCCCTCATCACAGCGCTCGACCACGCGCACAGCATGCACGTCACCGGAATCGGCGACGTGGCGCCAGGCGCTGAGCGGCACGGCTCCCGCTTGCAACAGCACCGCAAGCGTCTGAACCGACCCCGCCGCTTCGGCTGAGGCATCCGTCGTCTGTGAACGCCCCCGAGGCGCCAACGTCACCACGGCCGCACCTCTTCTATATCGAGTCGGTCGGCGCGCAGACGAAAGCGACCGGCGCTCGAGAGGCGTCGAACGCCGTCGGCGTCGCGAGCAAGGTGCACGACGACCGTGAAGGCGCTGGCTGCCTGCCGGGCAAGTGCCGTGGCATCCATTCCGGCCAGGGCGCCCAGCGCCTCCAGCCGTGCCGGGACGTCGGCCAGCCCGCTGGCGTGCAGCGTGCCTGCCCCGCCGTCGTGTCCGGTATTCAATGCCGAGAGCAGCTCGCGCACCTCTTCCCCACGGCATTCGCCGACGACGAGCCGGTCCGGTCGCATGCGCAACGACTCACGCACGAGCCGCGCCAGCGTGATGGAGCCCGCACCTTCGAGATTGGCCTGTCGCGCTTCCAACGCCACATGATGCGGATGCGACGGACGCAGCTCAGCGACATCTTCAATCGTGATGATGCGTTCAGCGGCCGGAACCGAATGCAGCAGTGCCGCGAGCAGCGTCGTCTTGCCCGAGCCGGTGCCGCCGGTGATCAGAATGTTGGCACGCTGGGCGACGAGGCCCGAGAGCCACGCCTGCTGCGCAGCGTCGAACGCGCCCAACGCGGCGAGCGCATCGAGGTCGACGGCGCCGACCCGCGGGATGCGCACCGACAGCGCTGTTCCGGCCGTCGCGACGGGGGCGAGCACAGCATGCACGCGGATGCCGGAGGCCAGACGCACGTCAACACATGGCGATTGGTCGTCGAGGTGTCGCCCGCCCGCCCCGATCAGCGCGACGGCGAGATCGCGCACTTCGCGCTCAGATGCCGACCACGCCGAGATCCTCTCGGCGCCCGCACCGCGATCGACGAAGAGGCCGTCGGCGCCGTTGACGAAGATGTCAGTCACGGCGGGGTCGGAGCAGTACGCGGCGATCGGCTCGAACGCGGCGTCGATGTCGGTCAGCGGCGCGTGCTCACGGGGATGTGTCGCGGCGGCGCCTCGCGGCTGGATGATGAACGGCTCAGGCATCCCCCGAAGCTAATCCGGTCGCGGCGCCGCGCGGAGCCCGAATCCCACAGGCTGTGTGCAATCCGCCGTCCGCGGCATCCCGTGCAGAACGACTGTCAAAGCGCCGCCCTCGCAAGCGAAGAGGCGGCATCTCATGGGGGGAATGAGATGCCGCCTGCAGACGCGGGCCGTTGGTGAAACGGGCACGCCAAGGCCGGAATGAAGATTCGGCTGACGTCGAGTGTACGGGGCGCAACCGTCCTCACAAAACCCACGGCACTACCAACTTTCGGCAGTATGGAGTCACAGGGCGCAAGACTAGATTCGCCTTGTCACGGTCGTGATGTCCGTGAGACCGTCCTGCCGCAAAGGAGCGCACGCTATGAGCAGCCAGATCGACCACCTCCTCGACGAGACCAGGCGGTTCGAGCCCGCAGCGGAATTCGCCGCGGCATCCGTCGCGAAGCCCGAGCTCTATGAGCGCGCCGGCGCCGACCGCGAAACGTACTGGGGCGAGCAGGCCCGCGAGCTGCTGCACTGGAGCAAGCCCTTCACCCAGGTGCTCGACTGGTCGACCCCGCCGTTCGCAAAGTGGTTCGACGACGGCGAGCTCAACGTCGCCTACAACTGCCTCGACCGTCACGTCGAAGCCGGAAACGGCGACCGTGTCGCGTTGCTGTGGGAGGGCGAGCCGGGCGATTCACGTCGAATCACCTACGCCGAGCTCACCGACGAGGTCAAGCGCACAGCCAACGTGCTGAGCGGACTGGGCGTCGGCACCGGCGACCGTGTCGCCATCTATCTGCCAATGATTCCCGAAGCCGTCGCAGCGATGCTCGCCGTGGCGCGCCTGGGCGCTGCTCACTCGGTCGTGTTCGGCGGCTTCAGCGCCGACAGTCTGCGCTCACGCATCGACGACGCCGGCGCGAAGGTCGTCATCACCGCAGACGGCGGCTACCGCAAGGGCAAGGTGTCGCCCCTCAAGACCGCTGTCGACCAGGCGCTGAGCGATCGCGGCGACGGAGAACAGCAGACGGTCGAGCACGTGCTCGTCGTCCGCCGCGGCGGGAACGACGTCGAATGGACCGAAGGACGCGACCTGTGGTGGCACGACGTGGTGCCCGCGGCATCCGCCGACCATGAAGCGCAGGGCTTCCCCGCCGAGAACCCGCTGTTCATCCTCTACACCTCCGGAACCACCGGAAAGCCGAAAGGCATTCTGCACACCTCCGGCGGCTACCTCACCCAGGTCGCATACACGCACAAGAACGTGTTCGACCTCAAGCCTGAGACCGATGTGTTCTGGTGCACCGCCGACATCGGCTGGGTCACCGGCCACAGCTACGTCACCTACGGGCCGCTCGCGAACGGCGCGACCCAGGTGATGTACGAAGGCACCCCCGACACTCCGCACCCCGGACGCTGGTGGGAGCTCATCGAGAAATACGGCGTGACCATCTTCTACACCGCGCCCACGGCGATCCGCTCGTTCATGAAGACCGGGCGCGCAGTGCCGCAGAAATTCGACCTGTCGTCGATCCGTCTGCTCGGCTCGGTCGGCGAGCCCATCAACCCCGAGGCGTGGATGTGGTACCGCGAGGTCATCGGTGCGAACAAGACCCCGATCGTCGACACCTGGTGGCAGACCGAGACCGGCGCCATCATGGTCTCTCCGCTTCCCGGCGTCACAGCGACCAAGCCCGGTTCTGCTCAGGTTCCGCTGCCGGGCATCTCGATCGACGTCGTCGACGAAAGCGGTCAGGAGGTCGGCAACGGCAACGGCGGCCTGCTCGTCATCACCGAACCGTGGCCGGCGATGCTGCGCGGCATCTGGGGCGACCCCGAACGGTACAAGGAGACGTACTGGGACAAGTTCGAAGACCGAGGCTACTATTTCGCGGGCGACGGCGCGCGATTGGACGCCGACGGCGACCTGTGGCTGCTCGGACGGGTCGACGACGTCATGAACGTCTCAGGCCACCGCCTCTCCACCGCCGAGATCGAGTCGTCGCTCGTCGCGCACGAGGCAACCGCCGAGGCAGCTGTCGTCGGAGCATCCGATGAGACCACCGGCCAGGCCGTCGTCGCCTTCGTCATCATCAAGGAGAGCTACCTCGCCGCCCATGACGCGGCCGGCCTCGCGACACAGCTGCGTGGCTGGGTCGGCGAGCAGATCGGGGCCATTGCACGTCCGCGCGACGTGTACATCGTGGGCGAGCTGCCCAAGACCCGCTCCGGCAAGATCATGCGCCGACTGCTGCGCGACGTCGCCGAGGGGCGAGAGGTCGGCGATACGACCACGCTCGCCGACACCGCCGTGATGAGCATCATCTCGGCGCAGGTGAAGTAGCGAGGTCGCCGGGCCCTGCTTTCGAGGGCCCGGCGACAGATCAGGCGAGGGTGAAGGTCACCTCGACCTCGACGGGAGTGTCCAGCGGCAGCACGGCGACGCCGACGGCAGCACGCGCGTGCGCCCCGGCATCGCCGAAGATCTCGCCGAGGACCTCGCTCGCGCCGTTGATGACACCGGGCTGGCCGGTGAACGACACGTCGGATGCCACGAAACCGCCCACGCGCAGCACCCCGCCGATCTTCTCGACGCCGCCTGCGGCGGCCGCGGCCGCGGCGAGGGCGTTGAGCGCACACGTGCGGGCGTAACCCTTCGCGTCTTCAGCCGTGACCTCAGCGCCCACCTTGCCCGTGGCCGGCAGCGCACCGGCGATGAACGGCAACTGCCCGGAGGTGTAGACCAGATCGCCGTGCACCGTGGCAGGTACGTACGCCGCGACCGGTGCGACGACATCCGGCAGTTCGATGCCCAGCTCTTCCAGGCGCGCGGTGACGCTCATGCCGCACCTCCGTCGAACTGACGAGAAGCCTGCTCGGCGGCTGCGAGGCCGGCGTTGTTCGAACCGTCGTCAGCGGCCGGGCGCTTGAAGTAGGCGACGAGGCCCCCTTCGGGCCCCGTGATGACCTGCACGAGTTCCCAGCCCTGCTTTCCCCAGTTGTTGAGGATGGCTGCGGTGTTGTGGATCAGCAACGGGGTGGTCAGATACTCCCACGTGGTCATGGCACTCCTGGATTCTCGTGACGCCCGCCATTGCGCGCGTCAAAGGTGGTATTCAGGGAACTCCCCTACGATCTAGCGTATGCCTCAGAAGAATCGCACGGTGAAAGGCGTGCTCGGCGGCCTCCTCGGGCTGGTCGGGCTCAGCGCTGTCGCCGGGGTCCTGGTGACCGCGACTGTGACTCCCGCTCTCGCCGTCGCTGGCGCCGCAGGATCCCAGGCGCTCAGCCTGTTCGAGAATCTGCCGTCGTATCTGAAGCCGGATGCTCCGATGGAGCCGAGCACGTTCTATGCGATCGGTCACGACGGCAAGCCGCAGAAGATGGCGACGTTCTTCGACCAGAACCGCACGCAGGTCGATTTCGACCAGATCTCCCCGGTCATGTATGACGCCATCCTCTCCAGTGAGGACAAAGACTTCTACGAGCACGGCGGCGTCAACATCGGCGCCACCGCGAAGGCCGTCATCGACAATCTGCGGGGTACGTCCTCGCGCGGCGCGTCGACCATCAGCCAGCAGTACGTCAAGAACGTGCTGGTTCAGCAGTGCGAGCAGGGTGTGCTCCCCGGCGCCGACAACTACGACGAAGCCATCCGCAAGTGCTGGACCGATGCCACCGAGGCGACCGGCGCCGACGGCATCGAGCGCAAGCTGCAGGAGATGCGCTACGCGATCCAGATCGAGAAGGACTACTCGAAGAACGAGATCCTGCTCGGATATCTGAACATCGCCAGCTTCGGCGGCACGGTCTACGGCATCGAGGCCGCCGCGAACTACTACTTCAACACCACCGCTGCCAAGCTCACAGTCAACCAGGCCGCCACTCTCGCCGGCATCGTGCAGAACCCGAACGCCTACCGCATCGATCTCGAAGGCGGCACGAGAACCGACGCCGATGGTAACGCCATCAACGGCAAGGAAGACGGCTATGCGCGCACGATGGTCCGTCGCAATTACGTCCTGGCGCGAATGCTCGATGACGGCAAGATCACGCAAGAGCAGTACGACGCCGCGCACGAGGCACCGATCGAACCTCAGATCAACGCCCCAGCGCAGGGCTGCGCGGCCGCGGGGAACAACGGCTACTTCTGTCAGTATGTGAAGACGGTCGTGCTGGGCGACCCCGCCTTCGGCGACGACTACCAGCAGCGCATCCGCGCTCTGCAGCGCGACGGCCTCCAGATCTACACCTCGCTGGATCTGCGCATCCAGGATCCCGCCGTCGAAGCCATGCGCGCACGCGTGCCGGCGAACTACGACGATATGAACCTCGGCGGCACCGGAGTGACAGTCGAGCCGAGCACGGGGCGCATCCTGGCGATGACGCAGAACACCGTCTTCCGTGAGACTCCGACAGACGATAAGGCCTATTCATCGATCGTCTATGCCTCCGATATGGCTCACGGCGGATCGAACGGGTTCCAGGTCGGATCGACCTACAAGCTGTTCACCCTGATCGACTGGCTCGAGCAGGGCCACTCGGTCAACGAGGTCATCAACGGCCGAAACCGCCTCTTCACGGACATGAAGTGCGGCGACAGCCCCGTGTATTTCGGCGACAAGAAGATCGGCAACTTCGGCAACAGCGGCGGGTACACCGGAACGCCGATGGCCTTCACGCGAGACTCGCTCAACTCCGGGTTCTTGGCCATGGCCGAGCAGCTCGATCTGTGCGAGATCAACAAGGTCGCCGATCGCATGGGCGTCTCACTCGCCAACGGCGGGAAGACCACCGATGAGAACGTGCCCTATGACGTTCTCGGATCGAAGAACATCTCTCCGCTGGACATGGCCGGCGCATACGCCACAGTTGCGAACAAGGGCATCTACTGCACCCCGCGCGTCATCGACAAGGTCGTCAATCAGAGCGGAGAAGAACTGCCGCTGCCGGAATCGTCGTGCTCACAGGTGATCTCACCCGAGGTCGCGGCAACGGCCGCTTACGCACTGGGCGGCGTGATGCAGCGCGGTGGCACCGGTTCCCTGGCCAACCCCGGCGATGGCACCCCGGTGATCGGTAAGACCGGTTCTCACGAGCTGTGGTCGACCATGCTCATCGAGTCGAGCACGAAGGCGACCACGGCTGTCTGGGTTGGCCGCTCGAAGGGTACCGAGACCATCTACAACCGCTGGTACGAAGGCATCCAGCTGCAGAACGCGCGTTATTACATCGCCCGCGACATGCAGCGCGCGGCCAACGCGGCCCTGGGCGGCGGCGAGCAGTTCCCGCAACCGAGCAAGGACCTCACCCGCAGGGTGCTCAGAGATCTGCCGAGCGTGGTGGGGATGTCGGTCGAGGAGGCCACGCAGACCCTTGAGGGCGCCGGGTTCAGCGTCAACGTCGGCTCCCCTGTCGACAGCGATGTCGCCGCCGGCCTCATCGCCGAACAAGACCCGGGCGCCGGTCGTGTCGCAGGCGGTGCGACCGTGACGATCTCGCCGAGCAACGGACAGGGCGGGACCGTGCCTGATGTCACCGGCATGGAGTTCGATGATGCCGTCGATGCGCTGCACTCGTCCGGATTCTCGAATCTGTCGATGCATGGCTCGTGTTCCGCTCCGGATGCTGAGGTCGAGAGCACCTCGCCGGCCGCTGGATCCGCGGCGAAGAAATCCGCTTCGGTGACCATCAAGTGCGCGTAACGGGCACCCGATCCGCTCACCCAGCCCTCATCGCGCTCGGCGCGGTGGGGGCTGCTGGCGTCGCGTGCGCCATGTGGGGCATCGGCATCGAGCGCTACCTGTTCACGCTTCGAGAGGCCACTGCCGCCGCTCTGCCGCACGGTTCGAAGCCGCTGCGCGTCTTGCATATATCCGACGCGCACATGGCGCCCTGGCAGCATCGCAAACAGCGCTGGCTGGCATCTCTTGCCGAGCTCGAGCCCGATCTCGTCATCAACACCGGCGACAATCTGGGCCACCGTGACGGATTGCTCGGCATCCGACGCGCATTCGACGCCTTTGCGGGCGTTCCGGGCGTCTTCGTGCACGGTTCCAACGACGTCTATGCCGCGACAGCCCGCAACCCTCTGCGTTATCTGGCGGGCCCCTCGCGCATGCACCGCCAGCCCGAACGCCTCGACACCGCGGCGCTCGACGCGTACCTCACGGATGAACTCGGCTGGCGAACCCTGAACAACACCGCCGTGCGTCTCGACGCCGCTGGCCGTTCGATCGACCTCTTCGGCGTCGATGATGCCCACCGCGACTGGGACGACCTCGACGCGATGCCGGCGGCGATCGCGTCGCTGGGCACACGGGATGCCGACTCCCCCCTGCTCGGTGTCACACATGCGCCCTACCAGCGTGTGCTCAACACGTTCACCGAGCTGGGAGCGGAGGCGATCTTCGGTGGGCACACGCACGGCGGACAGGTGTGTCTGCCGGGTTACGGCGCGATCGTCGCGAACTGTGACATCCCGTTGAAGCAGGCCAAAGGGCTGAGCACGTGGACCTACAACGGTCGCAGCATCCCGCTGAACGTGAGCGCCGGCTGCGGTCATTCGATCTACGCCCCGGTGCGGTTCGCGTGCCGCCCCGAGGCGACGCTGCTGACGCTGACGGCGCGGGACGCGCCCGCGGCATCCGCTTAGCCGCCCGATTCGGTACACGTGTCTTTTCCCTGTAGACTCGAACGGTTGCAACGGGGTGTGGCGCAGCTTGGTAGCGCGCTTCGTTCGGGACGAAGAGGCCGCAGGTTCAAATCCTGTCACCCCGACACCATGACGAAGAGGGTCCGCCAGATGGCGGGCCCTCTTCGTCATATCGCGGGGCCCGCAGCCGACAGCACCACTCCCTCAGTATCCTGGAAGAACCATGAAGCCTCCTCGCCTGGTCGCATTCGACCTCGACGACACCCTTGCCCCTTCGAAAGCCACGATCGACCCCCGTATCGCCGCGCTGTTGCGCGCGCTGCTGGAGCGCGTCGAGGTCGCCATCATCTCGGGCGGCAATGAGCAGCAATTCCGCTCACAGGTGATCGCCCAGCTCGTCGATGTCGACTCCGCTCTGCTCGCTCGCCTGCATCTGCTACCGACCTGCGGCACGCGCTACCTGCGCCACGACGGCACCGAGTTCGTCACGGTCTACGCGCACGACCTCACGGATGCTGAGAAGTCAGCGGCGCTCGCGGCGCTCCGCGAAGAAGCCGAACGCCTGGGTTTGTGGGAGCAGAGCCCGTGGGGCGACATTCTGGAAGATCGCGGCTCGCAGATCACGTTCTCGGCGCTGGGCCAGAAAGCTCCGGGGGATGCGAAGCATGACTGGGACCCGGCCGGCACCAAGCGCGCGCAGCTGCGCGATGCGGTCGCAGCGCGCCTTCCCGGGCTTGAGGTGCGCTCGGGCGGCTCGACCTCGGTCGACATCACCCGTGCCGGTATCGACAAGGCCTACGGTATGACAGAACTCGCTGAGCACACCGGTATCGCGCTCGGCGAGATGCTCTTCTACGGTGACCGTCTCGACGAGGGCGGCAACGACTACCCGGTGCGCGCGCTCGGCGTACGCTCGATCGCGGTGTCGGACTGGCACGACACCGCGACCAAGCTCGACGAACTGCTCGCGGGGCTGTAGTCAGCGCACGACGGCGCCTGCCGCGGCCTTCGCGACGGGCACCAGCCGCTGCAGCTGGGTGACGTGGCCGGGGGTGAGCTCAGCGAGCGAGGCGACTCCGAGCAGACGCATGGTGCGCTCGATCTCTGCGCGAAGAATCTCGATCGTCCGGTCGACGCCCTTCCTGCCGCCTGCCATCAGCCCATACAGGTAGGCACGCCCGATGAGTGTGAAATCGGCACCGAGCGCGACGGATGCAACGATGTCGGCGCCGTTCATGATGCCGGTGTCGACCATCACGGTAAATTCCTCGCCTACGGCCGCACGCACGTGCGGCAGCAGGTGGAAGGGAATCGGCGCGCGATCGAGCTGACGTCCGCCGTGGTTCGACAGCACGATGCCGTCGACGCCCGCGTCGCGAAGTCTGACTGAGTCTTCGACGTTCTGCACGCCCTTGATGACGATCTTGCCCGGCCAGATGTCGCGGATGACCGCGAGGTCGTCATAGCTGATGGTCGGATCCATCGCGGCGTCCAGCAGTTCGCCGACCGTGCCGCCGGTGCTGCTCAGCGACGCGAACTCGAGCTTCGGCGTGGTCAGGAAGTCCCACCACCACCACGGCCGCGGAATGGCGTTGATGATCGTGCCGAGGGTGAGCTGCGGCGGAATGGAGAATCCGTTGCGCTTGTCGCGCAGTCGAGCCCCGGCGACCGGTGTGTCGACCGTGAACTGCAGCGTGTCGAAGCCAGCGGATGCGGCGCGGCGGGCGAGTTCGTAAGAGATCTCACGATCGCGCATCACATACAGCTGGAACCAGTTGCGCGCGGGGTACGGCCCCGCTGTCTCACGCAGCGCCGCCTGGCGCACGCCTTCGATCGAGGTCGTGCCGAGCGTCGAAAGAGTGAAGGGGATTCCCGCGGCGGCTGCTGCTGCTGCCCCCGCCTCTTCTCCCTCGGTCTGCATGAGCCGGGTGAATCCCGTCGGCGCGATCCCGAACGGCAAGGCGCTCGGCGCGCCGAGGATCTCCACCGAGGTGTCGACGGCGGGAGCGGGACGCAGGATGCCGGGATGGAACTCGACGTCTTGGAACGCCTCGCGGGCGCGCTTGAGCGACAGCTCGCCTTCGGCGGCACCATCGGTGTAGTCGAAGGCGGCCTTCGGCGTGCGGCGTTGGGCGATCAGACGAAGGTCGTCGATCGTCAGGGCGGCGTCGAGTCGGCGCTTCTTGCCGTCGAACTCCGGTTTCTTGAACTTCATCAGCTCGAGGAGCTCTGCGGGATTGGGCAGTTGTCGCGTGACCATGGAAGCCTCTCAGCGTTTCGGGGATGTGTCGGGGGTGAGACCGGCTGCGCGATAGTAGCCGTCGATGTGGTCTCTGAGTCGGGCTCGCGCGGCTGCGTCGTCACCCGTGTCGATGGATGCGACGATGTCTCGGTGCTCAGCACGGAGGCGCCGGACCATGGCCGGCCAGTCGCCGATCTGTTGGGATCCGGCGAGCACGTACGACTCGATCGCGGTGCGCAGCCCCGCCATCATGGCGGCGATCACGGTGTTGCCGGTGGACTCGGCCAGCGCCAGATGCAACTGGGCATCGAGCGCCAGGAACTCTTCGGCGCTGAGATCCTCCGCATCCATCGCGTCGAGCAGTCGGTGTGCACCCGTCGTATCGCGATTCTGATCGAGAGCGAGGGATGCCGCGACGGCGTCTTCAAGTACGAGGCGGGTCTGCACGACATCTACTAGCGGAAAGCCCTGAGCGGCCACCTGAAGCCGCAGCAGCGCCGACATCCCGCCGGAGGGCGTTGCGATGACGATCGCACCGGACTGCGGGCCGGAGCCGGTCGCCGTACGGATCAGCCCCATGACTTCAAGCACGCGCAGCGCCTCGCGGACGCTGGACCGGCCGACGCCGAGATCGGTGGAGAGCTCCCGTTCAGAGGACAGGCGATCGCCTGGGCCGAGCCGCCCCTCGAGCAGATCGCTTTCGATGTGCTCGAGCACGATGCGCCAGGCGCGCTGCGGCGCAGCATCCGTCATTCTGCTCCTCGATCGCGTGAGTGTGGTCTGACCACAGAGTAGCGCCTGTGGTCAGACCACGCAAGATCCCGCGAGACGGCACGTGCGTCTGAGATTCGGCCCGCGGGAGTCGCGGTTCCTCAACCCAACCGACCGCCGGACTCCTCCAGATAGCAGTGACCGCACAGCGACTCATAGGTGACGACATCGGCAGGCGCACCGCCCGCTGCACCCTCGTCGATCGCGACCTGGTTGCCGTCGAACACGAAACGTCCGTTGATCACGCGCCCGTTGAACACCGCCTTGCGGCCACAGCGGCAGATCGTCTTGAGCTCTTCCAACGAGTGCGCGATCGCGAGCAGCCGAGCCGACCCCGGAAAGGCATGCGTGAGGAAGTCATTGCGAATCCCATACGCCATCACCGGGATGCCCTCATCGACGGCGATGCGGAACAGGTCATCGACCTGCTCGGCCGTCAGGAACTGTGCCTCGTCGATCAGCAGGCACGCGACATCGATCGGGTCGGCCGGAATGAGCCCCTCGTCACTGCGACGACGCATCCGCTCGCGTTCCTCGCGGAAGAGTGCCTGCGCGTCGCCATCGGAGGGAATGAGAAAGTCGACCTCGCGCGTCACCCCCAGGCGGCTCTCGATCTGCGAGGCCCCCTTGGTGTCGATCTCGGGCTTGGCGAGCAGCACATGCTGCCCGCGCTCTTCATAGTTGTAGGCAGCTTGCAAAAGGGCCGTCGACTTGCCCGAGTTCATCGCGCCGTAGCGGAAGTAGAGCTTCGCCACGGTCAGACGTCACTTCGAGATGCCGAGAGTGGCAGCCGTCGCCGCAAGCGACGCATCAGCGGCCTGCTCGTTCTCGTTCAGCTGCTCGCCGAAGCTCGGGATGAGCTCGCGCAGGGACGGCTCCCATCCCGCGTACTGCTCGGGGAAGCACTTCTTCAGGAGGTTCAGCATGATCGGAACGGCCGTCGACGCGCCAGGAGAGGCACCCAGCAGGCCGGCGATGGAGCCGTCGGATGCCGAGACGACCTCGGTGCCGAACTGCAGCACGCCGCCCTTCTCGGGGTCCTTCTTCATGACCTGTGCGCGCTGGCCGGCCTCGATGAGCGTCCAGTCTTCGTCTTCGGCCGTCGGCATGAACACCCGCAGGCTCTCGACCTTCTTGCGGTGCGTCTTAGTCAGCTCGCCGAGAAGATACGTGATCAGATCGGGGTTCGCGAACGCGACGCGCAGCATCGGCCACAGGTTGTGCGGGCGAACCTGCGTCACGATGTCGAGCATCGAACCGTTCTTGAGGAACTTCGGGCTGAACGTCGCGAACGGACCGAACAACAGCGAGGCCTCGCCGTCGACCACGCGGGTGTCGAGGTGTGGGACCGACATCGGCGGCGCTCCGACCGACGCCTGCGAGTACACCTTCGCCTTGTGCTGCGCGACAACGGTCGGGTTCGTGGTCTTGAGGAACTGCCCACCGATCGGAAAGACACCGTAGCCCTTGATCTCGGGGATACCCGAGCGCTGCAGCAGCTTGAGGGCCCATCCCCCGGCGCCGACGAAGACGAACTTCGCATTGACCTTGCCGGGCGTGTGGCCGAGCGAGCGGCGGAACGTGACGTCCCAGCTGCCATCGCGCTGCTTCTTGAGCTTCTTGACCTCGTGGTTGGTGCGCACCTCGACGCCACCGGCATCGAGATGCGCGAACAACTGCTCGGTGAGAGCACCGAAGTCCACATCGGTGCCGGCGGGAACGCGTGTCGCGGCGAACGGCTCGCCTTTGCGGCGCTTCTGCATCAGCAGCGGCGCCCACTGGTTGATGACGCGGGAGTCTTCGCTGTACTCGATGCCCGAGAACAGTGGCTGCTCTTTGAGGATCTCGTAGCGATCCTTGAGATAGGCGACGTCTTTCTCACCACGCACGAACGTCATGTGCGGCGTGGAGTTGATGAACGTCGACGGCTCGTCGAGCACGCCACGGTCGACCAACGAGGACCAGAACTGGCGGCTCTGCTGGAACTGCTCGTTGATCGAGATGGCCTTGGCCGGATCGAGCGGGCCGGATCCGCCCTGCGGCATATAGTTCAGCTCGCACAGGGCAGCGTGCCCGGTGCCCGCGTTGTTCCACGGGTTGGAGCTCTCCTGGGCTACATCGGAAAGCCGCTCGAAGGCGACGATCTTCCAGTCAGGCTGCAATTCGTGCAGCAGGGTACCCAGTGTGGCGCTCATGATGCCACCACCGATGAGGACGACGTCGACGGATTCAGTCACCCCACCAGTCTAGTTCTCAGCCCGGATGCCGCGAACCACGCGGCATCCGGCACCGCGGAACCTGCCAGCGTGACTAGGCGGCGACAGTCAGGCGCGCAGCCACGATCTCGGCGATCTGCACAGCGTTGAGCGCCGCACCCTTTCGCAGGTTGTCGTTGCTGATGAACAGCACCAGGCCCTTGTTCTCCGGCGCCGACTGGTCGGCCCGGATGCGGCCGACGAAACTCGGGTCCTTGCCGGCTGCATGAAGCGGTGTCGGGACGTCTGCGAGCTCGACGCCGGGCGCCTCGGCGAGCACCTCGCGTGCCCGCGCGGGGGTGATGTCGCGCGCGAACTCAGCGTGGATCGACAGCGAGTGCCCGGTGAACACCGGAACGCGTACACACGTGCCCGCCACACGAAGGTCGGGCAGTTCGAGAATCTTGCGGCTCTCGTTGCGCAGCTTCTTCTCTTCGTCGGACTCGCCCAGCCCATCGTCGACGATCGAACCCGCCAGCGGAATCACGTCAAAGGCGATCGGGGCGACGTAGTTGTTCGGCTCGGGAAACTCCACCGCCGAACCGTCGTGGACGAGGCCCAGCGTGTCGCCCTGCGCGAGCACGCCCTCGACCTGGTCCAGAAGCTCCTGCGCGCCCGAGAGCCCTGAGCCCGAGACGGCCTGGTAGGTGCTCACGATCAATCGCTCAAGACCGGCTTCGGCTGCCAGGGGCTTGAGCACGGGCATCACGGCCATGGTCGTGCAGTTCGGGTTCGCGATGATCCCCTTGGGGCGCTCGTCGATCGCGTGCGGGTTGACCTCGCTGACGACGAGCGGCACCTCGGGGTGCCCGCGCCAGGCGCTGGAGTTGTCGATCACGACGGCCCCGGCTGCGGCGAAGCGCTCAGCGTAGGCGCGGCTCGCGGTCGCTCCGGCCGAGAACAGCGCGATCTCGATGCCCGCGGCATCCGCCGTCTCGATGTCTTCGACGACCACCTCGACACCGCCGTACTCGATCGTCTTCCCGGCCGAGCGCGCCGACGAGAACAGGCGCAGCTCGCGAATCGGGAACGAGCGCTCCGCGAGAATCCGACGCATCACACCGCCAACCTGGCCGGTGGCGCCCACGATGGCGACGGAGTGTCCTGAATCAGAGATACGGGTCATGAAAATGGCTCTTCCTGGTCGGGTTCCGGTGAGTTTACCGAGATGGTCGGCCGCCCCGAAATCAGGACGTGTGACCGAGAACAGGAGGATCTGGTCGGATGCTCCTGTTCTCGGGGCATCGTCCTGCTCTCGGATGCCGTGGAAAGGGTCTCTAGCGCCCGGTGCCGGCGTGCACGACGGCTTCTTTGTCACCGTCGAGTCCGTAGGCGGTGTGCACGATGCGCGCGGCATCGGCGACGTCGGAGTCGCGCAGCACGACCGAGATGCGGATCTCGGATGTCGAGATCATCTCGATGTTGATGCCCGCGGTCGAAAGCGCCTCGAACAGTGTCGCCGAGACGCCCGAGTGCACGCGCATGCCTGCGCCGACCACGGAGAGCTTTCCGATCTGGTCATCGTGCACGAGCCCCTCGAAGGCGACGTCGTTCTGCTCCGCGGCGAGCGCCTTCATCGCTGTCGAGGCATCGCCCTTGGGGAGCGTGAAGGAGATGTCAGCACGACCTGTTGAGGCAGCCGATACGTTCTGCACGATCATGTCGACGTTGGCGCCGGACTTCGCGATGATCTTGAAGATCTCCGCCGCTTTGCCGGGAACGTCGGGAACGCCCAGGACAGTGATCTTCGCCTGTCCCATGTCGGTGGCGACACCTGCAACGATCGGCTCTTCCATGTCTTCTCCTTCGGATTCGCGAGGCAGCTTCATGCCCTCGCCCAGAACGTATGTGCCCACGCCCGATGTGAAAGTCGAGCGTGCGTGGATGAGCACGCCGTGACGACGTGCGAACTCGACGGCGCGGATGTACAGCACCTTGGCGCCGTTGGCGGCCAGCTCGAGCATCTCTTCGCTCGTGATCTGATTGAGCTTCTGCGCCTGCGGGATGACGCGCGGGTCGGCGGTGTAGATGCCGTCGACGTCACTGTAGATCTCGCAGACATCGGCATTCAGAGCGGATGCCAGGGCAACAGCCGTCGTGTCGGAGCCACCGCGCCCGAGCGTGGTGATATCGCGCGTATCGCGGTTGAAGCCCTGGAAGCCGGCGACGATGACGATGGCGCCCTCGTCGAGCGCTTCGCGCAGCCGAATCGGTGTGACATCGACGATGCGGGCCGACCCGTGATGGTCGTCGGTGATCATGCCCGCCTGGCTGCCGGTGAACGACCGAGCGTCGAAGCCCATGGAGTGAATCGCCATGGCCAGCAGTGCCATCGAAATGCGCTCACCGCTGGAGAGCAGCATGTCCATCTCACGCGGCGCTGGAATGGGCGCCACGTCGTTGGCAAGGTCGAGCAGTTCGTCTGTCGTGTCGCCCATCGCGCTCACGGCGACGACGACGTCGTGACCGGCGCGTCGGGTGTCGACGATGCGCTTGGCAACGCGTTTGATGCTCTCGGCGTCGGCAACGGACGAGCCGCCGTACTTCTGCACGATGAGGGCCAAATTCTCACTCCTCTAGGGTTGTCGGGCAGTTCCGCCCACAAACCAGTCTACTTTCGGCCCGCATGCCGCTTTGTTCATGTGACCAAGCGCCCAGCGCCGCAGCTCAGAGCAGGCCGATCCTTCGGGCCTCGCTCGCCGCCGCCGTGCGACTGGTGACGCCGAGCTTGTCGAGCAGATGCACGATGTGGGTCTTGACCGTCGACTCCGAGACGAACAGCTGCGCGGCGATCTCGCGGTTGGACGCACCGTCGTCCACGAGGACGAGCACCTCCCGCTCACGATCGGTAAGCACCACGCGCGGAGCGCGCAGCGCGGCCAGCAGCCGCTCGTCACCGCCCGGCGTCAGCACCATCGCCCCGGCGGCCGCATCGACGATGGCTCGGGCGATCGTGTCGTTGTCGACGTCTTTCAGCAGGTACCCGGCCGCCCCGGCCTCGACAGCGCGGATGATCTGGGCGTCGTGATCGAAGGTGGTCAGAATGAGCACGGCGGGGGCGTGCGGCATCCGACGAAGAGCGAGGGTCGTCGCGACGCCATCCATGCCCTCTCCCAGACGCAGGTCACACAGGACGACGTCGGGTCGGCGTTCGGATGCCACCACGAGCGCATCCTCGCCGGTCGAGGCCTCCCCCACCACGGTGAATCCGCGCGCTTCGATGATCGCGCGAAGCCCCGCCCGCACGACCGGGTGGTCATCGACCAGCAGTACCCGGATGCTCATGTGTCACTCCTCCAAGCGGATGCGACGGCATCCGACGTCGGCACCGATGCGGTCAGGGTCGCTCCCTGCCCCGGCGACGTGCGCACGTGCAGTTCTCCGCCGAAATCGCGAAGCCGTGAGCGCATGGCGGTGAGGCCATACGACGTGGATGACACGGCAGCGCCGAACTCACCCGATGAGAATCCGACACCGTCGTCGTGCACGCTCAGCCGCACCGCAGCGCCGTCATGCTCGAGCGAGACGACGGCCGTGTTCGCCTGCGCGTGCTGGCGCACGTTCGCCAACGCAGACTGCGCGACGCGCAGGAACACGACCTCCACCGGCGTGGAGAGCGAGGGCAGTGCCGGATCGACCTGCAGCTCGACCGCGATGCCGGTGTCAGATCGCAGCGTGTCGAGCATCCGCCCGAGCGCCGCCGTGAGCGCGGAGCCCTCCAATTCTGCGGGGGCGAGGGCGGCGACGATGCGGCGAAGGTCCGCGAGTGAGTGCTGCGCGAGAGACTCGATCTGCGGCATCCGCCCGGCATCGCCGCTGCGGGCGAACAGCACCATCGAGCTCAGCTCCTGGGCGATCGTGTCGTGCAGGTCGCGGGCGAGACGGGTGCGTTCCTGGGCGGCTCCCGCCTCGCGCTGAGTCTGCGCGAGCTCTTCCTGGAGCGCTGCCATCTCGTCTTGCGTTCGAACGAGCGAGGCGATGAGCCGGTCGCGTTCGATCGCATCGCGCAGGAGCGCGTCATAGCCGAGCGAGATCGCCAGCGCGAAGCCACCGCCGAGCAACGGACCGGCGATATGGGCGAAGGTGATCGGTGCCTGATGCAGAATCGGCGCGACGATCGCCGCGACCAGCACCGGAACCGCGAACGCCACCGACGGCCAGGCGCGCAGCAGGTGACCGGCCAACAACAGCACCGGGAACGACAGCCACACGAACTCGGCCGAGACGACGAGCATCCCGCACCACAGGAGGCCCAGAGCATACAGCCACCAGCGCGCAGAACGCCCCCTCGCGAACGCGGCTCCTGCCCCGTACCAGGCGAGAAACAGCGCCGGTGCCAGCAGCGCCGCAAGCAGTGGCACATCGACCGCGGCGGCGCGCACCGACGTCACCACCGCCAGCAGCACCGTGATCAGATGCAGGGCGAATCGTGCCGACGTCAGCATTCTGCTGCGAGCCGGGTCGGCGACGGATGCAGACATAACTCGATTCTCGCGCTTTCCGCGGCGCGATGCGCGAGCGGAAGATCGATCGTTCGATGGATCCTCGATGCGAAGCATCCGAGGACGATGAGATCATGACGCACACCACCTCTTCGGCACAGCGTGCCGCACAGCTTCTGCTCCTTCACGCCGTGACGGTTTACACCGTCGTCGGCCTCGCCGCCGGGCTCTTCTACCGGGATCTACAACACCGGCGTCGTGCTGACGACAGCCATGCTGGTCTGGCACGGGATACTGCAGGTGCAGGGTCTTGAATCGTCGAAGATGATCGCCGGCATCGCCGGAGCGGGCCACATGCTCCTCGGCGCCGGCTTCATTCTGCTGCTGCTCGGCCTGCGCTCGGGGATTCGCCGGACGAGCCCTCACGCGGAGCTGGTGAGCGAGCTGAGCGTTCCTCAGGGTTCGTGAGCGCGGATGCCGCGGGCACGGCTCGGCGGGTACGCAGACGCCCGCCTGTCGCCGCAATCCAGCAGCCGATGAGGATCAGCGGCAAACCGACCAGCAGACCCGGTGTGATCGGCTCGGCGAGCACGAGCGATCCGAGCGCGAGCGCCACCACCGGGTTGACGTAGGTGAACAGGGGCGCGCGAACCGGTCCGACCTCACGGATGAGCGCAAAGAAGGCCATCAGCGCTAACGCCGTACATACGACGCCGAGCAGAACGAGCGACACCGCCGATGTGATCGTGGGCATGTCGTTCTGCGTGAGCAACGCGGCCGGAAGATAACCGAGTCCGATGGCGAACAGCGCGAGCGTGATGGTGCCGACCGAGGGCACCTGGTTCAGCCGATACGCCAGGATGAACGGCGCAATCGCGTACAGCACGGCCGTGAGCAAGACCTCGCCGATGGCGACCGCGCTCGCCCCGCCTGGTGGGAACAGGCCGGGGCCGACGACGACCACGCCGACCCCGGCAAACCCGAGCAGCAGCCCGCCCAGTCGCAGGGGCGCAAGCGCCGACCGGTCGCCGCGCAGCAGCGCGATGATCACCGCGAACAGCGGCACCGTCGCCACCAGCAAGCCGGTAAGCCCCGAGGGCAGCTGTGTCTCGGCGTGACTCAGCAGCAGAAACGGCCCGCCCATCTCGATCAGAGCAAAGGCGAGAACCCACGGCCAGTGCTTCCACGCGGCCTTCAGCGCGCCGCTGCGCACCGCGAAGGGCAACAGGATCAGTGCCGCGAGCAGGGTGCGTCCCGCGACGACGGCGGGCGGGGTGAACGACTGGACGGCTTCTTTGATGAAGAGGTAGGTGATTCCCCAGACGACCGACATGATGGCGAAGAGCAGCCAGCCTCTGCGCGTGAAGCCCCCGTGTGTGCTCATCTCGTCACGGACACGGACACGGGTTCAGGTGTGGCCGTGGATGCGGTCACAGTTTTCGTCGTCCTTCGAATGCGCGACCGAGGGTGACCTCGTCGGCGTACTCGAGGTCTCCGCCGACAGGAAGCCCCGATGCCAGCCGCGACACGGTGATCTGCATGGTGGTCAGGAGGCGACTGAGGTAGCTCGCTGTCGCCTCGCCCTCCAGGTTGGGGTTGGTGGCGAGGATGACCTCTTGCACGGTTCCGTCGGCGAGGCGCGACATCAACTGCGCGATGCGCAGGTCGTCAGGCCCGACACCGGCGATCGGGCTGATCGCACCGCCGAGCACGTGATAGAGCCCGCGGAACTCGCGCGTGCGCTCGATGGCGGAGACGTCCTTGGCGTCTTCGACGACGCAGATGAGGGCGGGGTTGCGGCGCGGATCGCGGCAGATCGCGCACCGATCCTGCTCGGAGACGTTGCCGCAGATCTCGCAGAAGCGCACCCGTGCGCGCACTTCGGTGAGCAGTTCGGAGAGGCGGGCGACGTCGAAGCTCGGCGTCTGCAGAATGTGGAAGGTGATGCGCTGCGCTGACTTCGGGCCGATGCCTGGAAGGCGACCGAATTCGTCTATGAGCTCTTGAACGATGCCGTCGTACATCAGGCGAACCTCGTCGGCGGCTCGTAGGGCTCTTCACGCACGAATGTTGCACCGAGCACTTGCCGCACCACGGCTTCGCCGTAGCGCTGCACTCCATCGGGCGAGCGCGTCGTCACCGAGGGCGCCGGGCGCTCCGTGCTCTCGCTCACCGGAGCGACGCTGCCGGATGCGTTGGCTGCCGGTGGTGCGGATGCCGCCAGTGGTGCGGATGCCGGAGCCGCAGCAGGTGGCTCATACGGCGGTTCGTCAGGATCAGGCGCTTCGTCGTCGCCGGGCAGCGGCGCCTCCTGGTCGTCAATCGCACCATCCTGCGGAGGCTGAGGCGCGGAAGACGCGGATTCGACCTCAGTGGGCTCGTCATCGACAGGGAACTGTGGCTGCGGCTGCGCGGCAGTGTCAGAAGCCGGAATCGCTGCGACAGCCCACTCCGACACGGATGCCGATGCGGCCGGGGCGCTCGGCGCCGCGTTCTGGGGCGCCGAGCTCTGCGGCGCCGCGTTCTCGTCGGCGGGCTTCTCCGCCGAGGTCGCTGTACCGTCGGGCGCCGCCTGCGGCAGTGGCGCGGGGCGGTACTTCACACGCACCCCGATTTCTTGTTCGATCGCGGTGCGCAGATGATCGGATGGACCAGGCCCGGGCGTCGACCCCTTGAACCTGGTGACGTCGGCAGGTGTCGCGAAGCCGAGCGTGAGAACGCCGGAGTCGCTTGCGAATTCCAGCGGCTGCACGGTCGTCACCACCAGCCACGCTGTGCGGCTCAGTTTCTCCATGCGTGTGAGGACAGCCGGCCAGGCGGCCTGAATCCTCTCGAATGTGACGGGGCCGCTCGGGGCGGGGTCAGCAGCGGGAGCCGGTTCCGCAGGCGCAGCCGGTTCCGCAGGCGCAGCCGGTTCCGCAGGCGCAGCCGGTTCCGCAGGCGCAGCCGGTTCCGCGCTCGGTGTCGCCGCGGGCTCCGTGGCCGGTTCGTCAGGTGCAGGGGTCGGCGCAGGCGCAGGCCGCGCCGCCGGAGTCGCAGGCACAGCCGGGGCAGGAGTCCGCGCCGCGGCAGGCGCCGCCGCAGCAGCAGGCGCCGACTGCCCACCGTCTGCCACGGCACCGGCGTTCAGTACCCGCGCGATCATCAGTTCGAGGTGCAGACGGGGCGACGTCGCCCCAGCCATGTCATCGAGCGCGGCGCTGACGACATCGGCCGTTCGCGACAGTCGCGCGGTTCCGAAGGTCGCCGCCTGCGCGCGCATGCGCGTCAACTCGTCTTCGGCCAGCCCGCGCAGCACCGACGAGGCACCATCGCCGACCGCCGCGATCACGATGAGGTCGCGTAGCCGCTCCAGCAGGTCATCGACGAAACGGCGCGGGTCCTGTCCGGTCTGCACCACGCGGTCGATCGCGGGGAAAGCCGCGGCCGCGTCACTGGCGGCGAGCGCATCGACGATCTCATCGAGCAGCGCACCGTGTGTGTACCCCAGCAGCGACACGGCGCGCTCGTATGTCACCTGGGCCTCGTCGGAGCCGGCGATGAGCTGATCGAGCAGCGACAGGGTGTCACGCGGCGACCCGCCACCGGCGCGCACGACGAGCGGCAGCACGCCCTGGGCCACCTGCACGCCCTCTTCGGCGCACAGCTTCTCGACGTATTCGAGCATCGCGGCCGGGGGGACGAGGCGGAAAGGATAGTGATGGGTGCGCGAACGAATCGTGCCGAGCACCTTGTCAGGCTCGGTTGTCGCGAAGATGAACTTCACGTGCGGCGGTGGCTCTTCCACCAGCTTCAGCAGGGCGTTGAAGCCCTGCGGCGTGACCATGTGCGCCTCGTCGAGGATGAAGATTTTGAAACGGTCACGGCTCGGGGCGAACGTGGCGCGCTCGCGCAGATCACGCGCGTCATCGACACCGTTGTGGCTGGCCGCGTCGATCTCGACGACGTCGAGAGAGCCACCACCATCGCGAGACAGTTCGACACAGCTCGGACACGTGCCGCAGGGGGTGTCAGTGGGCCCTTCCGCGCAGTTCAAGCAGCGCGCGAGGATGCGCGCTGATGTTGTCTTTCCGCAGCCCCGCGGCCCGGAGAAGAGGTAGGCATGACCGACGCGGTCGCCGCGAAGCGCCGTCATCAATGGATCGGTCACCTGCGACTGCCCGATCATCTCGCCGAAGTTCTCAGGGCGGTAGCGGCGGTACAGGGCTGTGGTCACCACAACAGCCTACGGCGTACCGCCGACACTGTGCGCGTTCGTCCGGATGAGTCGACCGCACCGGTCAGGAGAGCGCGTCGAACACGTTCCCGACAGCCTCAGCTGCCGAGCCGATACCGTCGGTCAGCTCACCGACCGCGCGCACCAATGCGAGCACGCTGCCCACAGCCTCGATCACCGCCAGCACCTCGAAGGTGGCCTCGAGCGTGTCACCGACGTCCATGTTCTCCCGCAGGTGTCCGGCGTGCTCCCCCAGCGTCTTCAGCCACGACGTCTCCATGCCGAACAGCACCGCGTACGGCAGCAGTCGCTCATACAGATGAAAACGTTGCAGATCGGCCGTACGCGCCTGGGCCGATACATCGGCGCGCTGCAGAGCGCCCTGGACCGACTGCACCGCGCGCAGCGGTTCTTTCTCTGCGAGATCGATGTACTCGCGCATACCCGCCAGATGCACCCGCAGCGGCTCGGCCTGTGCGGTGAAGCGTCGCCACGGCCGTGGAGTGATGATGAGAACTGCCACGACGATGCCAAAGCCCGCGACGGCGGCGGCAACGCCCGCCCCATCCGCACCGGTGTCCTGCCCGATGGCTCCGATCACGAAGAACAGCGACACCAGAGCCCAGAGGCAGGCAACGAGCCTCAAGAGAACGGACGGCCACATGCGCCGCTGCGCATGGAACACTCCCGCCGAGACGCCGGCACGCTCCTCGGATTCCAGAACCACGCTCACCCGACGCGAGAGTCGCCGGGAGTCCGCGCTGAGCCGACGCACCCGCGTGGACGAGCTCTCGGGCCCGAACAGCGCTTCGATGACCGCCAGTTCTCCTGTCGCGATCTGCCCTCCCTCAACCATCTCCACCGAGATGGCAGCACGCTTCGCGTCGTGTTCCGCCGGCCGCAGCAGGCGGATCCGGCGACGCACGGCCAGATCGATCAGCACCGCGGCCATCGCCCTGCCGTCCCGGTTCAGCAGCAGCGCATCACGCGCAACCGTTCCCTCTGCCAACGGTGCGAATCGCGGCCCCGCCGAGCGCGGCATCCGCCGCGACAGGTGCCGCGCCAGGATGGCGAAGCCAAGCAGCATCAGAGCGGGAACCACGACGATGACGGTGGTCCCCCAGGCGATGTCGGTCACCCCTCCATTGTGGAGCATGCCCCGCAGGGCAGTCAGTCCTCGAAGACGCCGAGCACCGGCAGAGCGTTGGTCATCACCGGCACGGATGCCGAAAGCCGAGTGCCGTCGTCGCGACGAGCATCCTCGAACTGCCTGAGCGTCGGACGTCCGGCGATCACCGGCCCCTGATCAGCCAAGGGCGCGACGACGTCCGCGCCTTCTGCCACCGTGTATTCCACGCCGCGCACCGTGAAGCTCACCGGCTCGCCCTGTTCGACAGCGACACGCAGCTCGTCGCGCGTGAGCGTCACCCGCAGCGCCGTGCCGTGCCACTGCAGCGGGTACGACAGCGACGGCCACTCGACGGGAAGTCGCGGATCGAAGCTGAGCTCGCCGGCGTGATCGCGCATGCCACCGAAGCCGCACACCAGCGTCGTCCACACGCCGCCGGCCGATGCCACGTGCACCCCGTCGGACGAGTTCTGGTGCAGGTCTCCGAGATCGACGAACAGCGCATGACGGAAGTACTCCAGCGCCAGATCCTGATAACCGACCTCTGCCGCGAGAATCGCCTGCACCACAGCCGACAGGGTGGAGTCGCCCGTTGTCAGCGGGTCGTAGTACTGGAAATCGGCGAGCTTCTCCTCGGCCGTGAAGTGGTTGCCCTGCAGGAACAGCGCGAGCACGACATCCGCCTGCTTGAGCACCTGGAAACGGTAGATCACGAGCGGGTGAAAATGCAGCAGCAGCGGTCGCTGGTCATCGGGTGTGTTCGCGAGATCCCAGACTTCTCGCTCGAGGAACATGGCGTCCTGCGGATGGATGCCGAGACTCTCGCTGTAGGGGATGTTGATGGCCTCTGCCGCGCGATCCCACGCCTCCGGTTCACCGGCATCCAATCCGGTGCGCTCGACGAGGGCGTCGTAGGCCGCCGGGTCGTCCTGCGCGATCTCCTGCACGATCTTGGCCGCATACCGCAGGTTGTGCCGGGCCATCACATTCGTGAACAGGTTGTCGTTGACGACGGTGGTGTACTCGTCCGGTCCGGTGACACCGTGAATGTGGAAGGTGTCTCCCCCGCGATGCGTGAGGTCTTTCGCCGGGGTGCCGTTCGACGTGCGCCAGAATCCGAGCGTCGCCCACAGCCTGGCCGTCTCGACGACGACGTCGACGCCCTCACGACGGAGGAAGTCATCGTCGCCGGTGGCGCGCACGTACTTGCCGAGAGCGAAGTTGATATCGGCGTTGATGTGATATTGCGCCGTGCCGGCCGCGTAGTACGCAGAGGCCTCTTCGCCGTTGATCGTGCGCCAGGGAAACAGCGCTCCGGCCTCGTTGAGCTGCGCTGCCCGGCGGCGCGCCGCCGGGAGCATGAGCACTCGCGCGCGCAGCGCGTTGCGCGCCCACTGCGGAGTCGTATACGTCAAGAACGGAAGCACGTAGATCTCGGTGTCCCAGAAGTAGTGCCCGCTGTACCCCGAACCGGTCAGACCCTTCGCAGGGACACCGGCGCCATCGGCACGCGCCGCCGCCTGAGCGAGCTGGAACAGACACCACCGCGTGGCCTGCTGCAGATCGTCGTGTCCTTCGATCTGCACGTCTGAACGCTCCCAGAAAGCGTCGAGCCAGGCGCGCTGCCGGCGGAACTGCTCGTCCACGCCCTCGATGGCTGCCCGATCGAGCGAGCGGCGACAGCGGTCGATGAGCTCGCGTGGCGGTACGCCGCGCGAGGTGTGATAGCTGACGAGCTTGGTGATGCGAATCGGAATGCCCGCCTTCGCCTGCACACGAACGACGTTCTTCGCGATATCGGGCTCGATGAACTGCCGCGCGCTGTACTCGTTATCGGTCTCGATCACATGGTCGGCGACGACCGCGACCGTCATACCGGAGTCGGCGACGCGATACGACAGCGCTGAGCGAAGTCCGTCCTGCCAGTACTCGGCGGGATCCAGCACGCGTTCGGTGATCTTCTCGGTCTTTCGCGGGTCGAATCCGGCCTTCTTCGCGCCCATCGGGTCACCGGTGTACACGGTTCCGCCGTCCTGGCGATTGAGCAGCTGGCAGCTGATGGTCACCGGAGCATCCGAGTTCTCGACCGTGACATTCAGACGCAGGATCGCGAGGTGACGTTCTTCGAAGCTGACGATGCGCTCATCGCGCATGCGGATGCGCTTACCGCTGGGCGTCTCCCAGAGCACGTCGCGCGCCAGCACTCCGGTGCGCAGGTCGAGCGATCGACGGTACTCGCGCACGTCAGCCTCATCGAAAGAGAGCGGCTCGTCGTCGACGTACAACCGCATGATCTTGGCATCCGGTGCATTGACGATGGTCTGACCGACCTCGGCGAATCCGAAGGCCTGTTCAGCGTGCCTGATCCGCCAGGTCTCGTGGAGGCCGTTGATGAACGTGCCGTGCTCGTGCGCGCCACGGCCTTCGACATGGTTTCCACGCAGGCCGAGGTAACCGTTGCTCATCGCGAACAGCGTCTCGGCGATGCCGTCTTCGACGTAACGGGTCTCGGTCAGGCGCCAGGGGTCGATGGGAAAGCGTTCACGATCGATCATTCGGTCTCCGAGGTTTCGAGAAGCAGTCGGGCAAGGTCATCCACGATATACGTGGCACCGGCGGTTCGGAGCACGTCGGGTCCGACGCCGTGCTCGGCGCCGATGACGCTGGCGAAACCGGCGGATGCCGCGGACTCGACGCCCGCGAGTGCGTCTTCGACCGCGACGCTCGCGCGCGGGTCGACGCCGAGCCGTTCCGCGCCAGCGCGGAACATATCGGGTGCGGGCTTGGATGCGAGAGCATCCCGCGCGGCGACTCGGCCATCGATCACGACCGTGAAGAAGTCGCGGATGCCGGCTGTCTCGAGCACCTCCTGCGCATTGGACGAGCTCGACACGACGCCCATCGGAACCTGTGCCGCGCTCAGTCGGCGCAGCAGCGCAAGCGACCCCGGATACGGCGCTACTCCCCCGGAGCGCAGTGCGGCCGCGAACGCCGCATTCTTGCGATTGCCGATGCCGCAGACGGTCTCGGCGTCGGCCGGATCGTCCGCAGACCCCCAGGCGATCTCGACGTTGCGGCTGCGCAGCAGGCTCGCCACACCGTCGTAGCGACGTTTGCCGTCGACGTAGGCGTAGTAGTCGGCATCCGTATAGGCCGGCTCGATACCCCAGCGCGCGAACACGTCGTCGAAGACAGCCGCCCAGGCACGCATGTGCACTTCGGCGGTCGGCGTGAGCACACCGTCGAGGTCGAACAGAATCCCCTCGCTGGCGCGAAGGTCGGGCAGGATTTCGGGCACGTTGTCCTCCAGGGCGAGAAACGAGGGGCACGACGGCGAGCCGTCTCACCAGCGTAACGGCGTGGTGCAGCTCGGGGTAAGCCGACGCGTGGGTTCAGACCAGGCCCAGTGCCTGCCGGGCGATCTCGAGCTCTTCATCGGTCGGCACCACCAGCACCTCGACCGCCGACGAGTCGCGCGAGATCCTTCGGATGCCGGGCACCCGGGCCTCGTTGCGCACCGGATCGATCTCGACTCCGAGGAAGCCCAGCGTCGCCATCGCCTCGGCGCGCACCCGAGCGGCGTTCTCACCGACGCCGGCGGTGAACGAGATGACATCCACCCCACCGAGCTGAGCGATGTACGCGCCGGCGTAGGCGCGAAGGCGATGGACGTACACGTCGAAGGCGAGCGTCGCCGCTTCCTCCCCGGCGTCCGCTCCCGCAAGAATGTCGCGCATATCGCTGCGCCCGGCGAGCCCCTTCAGGCCACTGCGCGTGTTCAGCAGGCCGTCGATCTCATCGATCGTGTACCCGGCCACGCGAGAGATGTGCACCAGCGCCGCCGGGTCGATGTCGCCCGAGCGGGTGCCCATGACGAGCCCCTCCAGCGGGGTGAGCCCCATCGACGTCTCGACCGACCTTCCGCCCTCGATGGCCGTGACCGAGGCACCGTTTCCGAGATGGAAGACGAGCTGACGCAGAGAGGCCAGATCGCGCTCGAGAAACGCCGCCGCGGCCTCGCTGACGTACTTGTGACTCGTGCCGTGGAAGCCGTATCGGCGCACCCGGTGCTTCTCGG
>NZ_JAJUFV010000020.1 GCF_029263575.1 Microbacterium sp.
CGGCCGATGACTATGCCACGGGCAGCGGATGGGCGAGCGTTTTGAACACCGGCGACCGCATCCCGTCCCGAGTCGCCGCGCAGACCGGGTGCGCAGGAGGAATCCAGCGCGTGCTGTTCGACGAGAACGGCAGAATCGCGGCGCTCGGAACCTCGGCGCGGATCTTCAACGCCCTCCAACGGCGAGCCATCACCCTCCGCGACGGCGGGTGCGTCATCCCGGGATGCACCGTGCCGGCGTCCTGGTGTGAGATCCACCACGTCACCGAGCACGCCGACGGGGGCCCGACCCATACTGACAACGGGACGCTGCTGTGCTGGTGGCATCACCGCAACCTGCACCTGTCTGAGTGGCGCATCCGCATGAACCACGGCCGTCCCGAGATCAGAGGTCCGCTCTGGTGGGATGGCCGACAACGATGGCACCCCGCGGGAGTTCCTCGGCCGCGGGAACGCGAGCGAGAACGGGAACGGGAACGGGAACGCGAGCGAGAACGGGAACGGGCAGAAGCACGAGAACGGGCAGAAGCCAGAGCAGGAGAACGCGAACGAGCACCGGCAGGAGAACGCGCACGGGCAGGTTGACGCGTCGGCGGCATGCCCCATCGAGCGTCGAGCGTCGACCGCTGCGATCCCGCAGGCGGTACCCTGACCGAATGCGTGTCTACGTTCACGGAGCTGGCCGAAAGGGTCGCGACGCTTGGCCGTCGGCCACTCCCGCGAAAGACAGCGCACTATCAGAAGACAGTGCACGATCAGAAGACAGTGCACTGTTCGCCAGCCTCGACTTCACAAAGCCGATGGGTGACAACGTCGCGTCTCTCGCAGGCCTCGCTCCCGGAGGGTGCGTCATCTTCGCGCACTCAGCAGGCGCGGTTCCCGTATTCCTCGCCCTGGCGGCGCGCGCGCTGTCGCCCAGCGCACTCGTCCTCGTCGAGCCCGCGCTGTACGACATCGCGCGAGGGCACGACGCGATAGAACACCACATCGAGACCATGACCCGTGCGCGGGAACGCGCACGCGCCGGAGACCTCTTCGGCTACTGGGCGATCGTGCGCCCACTGATGTTCGGCGGTGAGGCCGTCCCGGCGCAGTGGGACGTCGAGCGCGCGATCGCCGCGAGCTTTGAGAAGAAGCAGCCCCCGTGGGGATTCGACGTCGACGCCTCGGTGATCGCCGCGATACCGACCCTCGTCATCACCGGAGACTGGAACACCGAATACGAGACGATCGCCGATGCGCTCGTCGAACGCGGTGCATCCCACCAGAAGCTGCGCGGCAACACGCACCGACCGCAGGATCATCCGGATTTCGGTGCGACGGTCGAGGCGTTTCTGCGGGGTCACGGTGCGTCGCGCCTGTGACCCCGCTACAGTGAAGCGCATGGAAGCACCCGTGAGCGCAGAATCCAGCAGCAGGGACAAGAGCGACGCCCGGTGGCGTGCGATCATCATCGCCATCTTCGCCCTCGGGTTGATCGTTGCCGTCGCGTTCCCGATGCTCAATGGCAACTGGCGGTCGCTGTTCTCCGCCGTCCCGATCTTCGCGTTCGGGATTCTCATCGCAGCGATCCGCTCGATTCGGCCCTGGCGCTAGGCGACTTCCACCGGGCGACACCCCGAGTAACCCACGGCTGAGCAGAACGCGGCGGCCGCTTCCCACGCCTCGGGCACCTCAGCCTGGCCCTCGCGCGTCACGGCGGCCTCGATCAGACCGTAGGGGCGATCAGCGGCATAGAAGACCTCGTTCGGATTGTCGAGGCCATAAGGTTCCAGGTCGAAGACGACGTGGCCGGCGCATTCGCCGAAGGGCAGCACCTGATGGCTGAGCATCGCGTTCCTGTGGTGGTCGAGGTGATCCTCGAGCGGGTGACCAATATCGCCATGGGCACCGCGTTGGATAACGTGAACGAGTTCGAAGAGCTCGCACTCACCGCCGAGGATACCCCGACGGCAATCCTCTCTCTCACTAAGGTCTGACACATGAAACTGGTCATCGCCCCGGACAAGTTCAAAGGGTCGTTGACGGCCCCCGAGGTTGCTGAGAGGTTCACCTCGGGGGCGCACCGCGTCGATCCGTCCATCGACGTTGTGGCGATCCCGGTCGCTGACGGCGGCGAGGGCACGCTCGACGCGGCCCTGGCAGCCGGCTACGAACGGCGCACGGCGTCTGTCGCGGGCCCCACCGGCAAGATCATCGAGGCTGATTTCGCGGTGCGCGGCGGCGAAGCGGTGGTCGAGATGGCACGGGCTTCGGGGTTGGGTCTGCTTCCCGGCGGCGAGAAAGATGCCGTCGGCACGACGAGTCTGGGCACCGGGCAGCTAGTGAAAGCCGCATTGGACGCCGGGGCCCGGCGCATCGTGCTCGGCGTCGGCGGTAGTGCCTCGACCGATGGAGGTGCGGGATTCGTGCAGGGCCTCGGCGCGCGGTGGCTGTCGTCGGGGGGCGCGGAGCTGCCGCTCGGTGGTGGCGCCCTTGCTCAGCTGGCGATCGCTGATCTCTCGGGACTGGATGAGCGCTTGGCGAGCGTCGAGCTGGTCCTGGCCAGTGACGTCGACAACCCGCTACTGGGAGAGCAGGGGGCCGCGGCGGCCTTCGGGCCGCAGAAGGGCGCGTCGCCTAAAGACGTCGCCGCGCTCGATGCTGCACTTGCGAACTTCGTCGAGGTGCTCGCGAGCTCCGAACACGCGTTCGCCATACCTGCCGCAGAAGCTGCGAACACTGCCGGTGCGGGTGCCGCGGGCGGCATCGGTTTCGCGGCGATCGCGCTGGGCGCCGTGCGCCGAGCGGGTGTCGACGTCGTGTTGGAGTTCACCGACTTCTCCTCGCGCCTGAGCGGTGTTGATGTCGTCATCACCGGCGAGGGCAGTCTCGACGAGCAGAGCCTGATGGGCAAGACGCCGATCGGTGTGGCCCGGGCGGCCACTGCTGCGGGTATCCCGGTATACGCCGTGGCCGGACGCACCGTGCTGTCGGCTGAGAAGATCGCCGCTGCCGGGTTCGCTGGCGCTCACGCGCTTTCGCAGTTGGAACCCGATCCCGCCAAGAGCATGGACAACGCCGGAGCCCTCTTGGAAGATCTCGCTGAAACCCTGATTCAGAGTATTCGAACATGACTTTCGACCTTATCTACGCGGACGCGTACCGATCGATGGCGTCGTCACCGAGGCAGAGTCGGTGTGCGCAGCGCGGGTCAAGCGCACCGTGACGGTGAGCGCAGGTCTCACCGCCGAACTCGCAGGCGCGGGAATCAACCAGGTCGACGAAGGTTGCAGAGAAACTCGTGAGCAGAAATCAACTGTTTGGTGCTCGCCGCTGTTACTTCTGGAGCAACGTCCACTGTAGTAACGCAACGAGCGACAAAAGACGGAAAATCCGGGCAGCGAGTTCCTAGAAAATTCTTCGTCTATTCTCGATGCACCATCCGTCAGCGGAGACCCGCGATCCAGGACGCCAGGTCAACGCAGACGACCTCGAAGCGGGTCGGATCAAGATCGCCCAGGTCGCTGACGTAGACCGGGGAGTCCGGAGTGGCCACGTGCAGCAAGAATCCACGCCCGCCGGAGTCATCTCCGAACAACACGAACCCCGGCGCGTATTCCGCGACCTCGAACGTGACATTTCGTTCGGCGACGTCGGCAGTCTCGTACACGGCGATACCCGAATCCGTCAGAAACCCATCGCAGGATTCGAAGAGCGCACGCAGCTGCGCGTTCAGTCCTGACGGCAACGCCTCATGGGCGGCCGCCACCTCGACGGAGGACGCGGGCGGGCGAACCCCCGGCAGACCTTCAGGAACAGTGATCGTCGGCATGTTGCAACCATACTGTCGCGGGCGTTCAGCATGCCCTTGTCGCACTCGGCCGCATGTGCGAAAATAACTAAACGATCGGTCAGTAAAACGCGAAGGAGCGATGATGACGACGGCGACAGCGCACGAGACACCCGCCGGCAGCGACGCCGAGCAGGCGCGTTTCGACGAGATCATCGCCGCCGACTCGCGCATCGAACCCCGTGATTGGATGCCGGCTGCCTACCGCAAGACGCTCATCCGTCAGATCTCCCAGCACGCGCACTCCGAGATCATCGGCATGCAGCCGGAGGGCAACTGGATCACCCGCGCCCCCAGCCTCAAGCGCAAGGCGATTCTCATGGCGAAGGTGCAGGACGAAGCCGGCCACGGCCTTTATCTCTACTCGGCCGCGCAGACCCTCGGTATCACCCGCGACGAGATGACCGACCAGCTCATCACCGGCCGCGCCCGCTACTCGTCGATCTTCAACTACCCCACCCCGACCTGGGCCGACATGGGCGCGATCGGCTGGCTCGTCGACGGCGCCGCGATCTGCAACCAGGTGCCGCTGTGTCGCGCATCGTACGGCCCGTACGCCCGAGCGATGGTGCGCGTGTGCAAAGAAGAGTCGTTTCATCAGCGACAGGGCTTCGAGATTCTGCTCACCCTCATGAAAGGCTCCGACGATCAGCGCCAGATGGCGCAGGATGCTGTGAACCGCTGGTACTGGCCGAGCCTGATGATGTTCGGCCCGCCCGATGACGATTCCCCGAACTCGGCGCAGTCGATGGCGTGGAACATCAAGCGCTTCTCGAACGACGAACTGCGTCAGCGCTTCATCGGCATGCTCGTGCCGCAGGCCGAGATCCTCGGTATCACGTTGCCCGATCCCGACCTGCGCTTCGACGAAGAGACCCAGCAGTACGTCGGCGGCGAGATCGACTGGACCGAGTTCTTCGAGGTGCTCGCCGGACGCGGTCCGATGAACGCCGAGCGGCTGCGCGCCCGCCGCGAAGCGCACGAAGATGGCGCCTGGGTGCGCGAGGCCGCAGCCGCGTATGCCCGTAAGCAGTCGGAGCGCGCGGCAGGGAAGGCAGCATGATGGCGACTCCCGGCACCGATTCCGCCGAACCCTGGCCTCTCTGGGAGGTCTTCGTCCGCGCGAACCGCGGGCTGAGTCATGTGCATGTCGGCTCGCTTCACGCGCCCGACGCCGAGCTCGCCGTGCGCAACGCCCGCGACCTCTACACGCGCCGCAATGAAGGCACCTCGATCTGGGTCGTCCCGGCGGATGCCATCACCACGAGCGACCCCGACGCCAAGGGCGCATGGTTCGAGAGCCCCGCGGGCAAGAACTATCGTCACGCCGTGTACTACACGGCGTCCGAGGGGGTGCCGCATCTATGACCACTCACGACGATCCGCACGGCTCGGTAACCGTCGACGAGCTCGATCTCGCGGCTGAGCTCACCGGAGACACGGATGCCGTAGCATCCGCCCCCGTCGCCGACTACGCCCTGTGGCTGGGTGATGACGCACTGGTCCTGTCGCAGCAGCTCGGCGCGTGGATCGCCCACGCCCCCGAGCTCGAAGAGGATGTCGCGCTCGCGAACATCGCTCTCGATCTGCTCGGGCACGCCCGGTCGCTGCTGCGCTATGCGGGTACCGCCGACGGGCGCAGCGAAGACGACCTGGCGTACTTCCGAGACGAGCCGGCGTTTCGTTCGGCCTGGCTGTTCGAGCAGCCGAATGGCGACTTCGCCCAGACGATCATGCGCCAGCTAGTCGCCTCGACGTACATGTTCGAGCTGTACTCGGCACTGCAGCACTCGAGCGACTCGACGCTCGCGGCGATCGCCGAGAAATCGTTGAAAGAAGTCGACTACCACCGCGATCATGCGATCCAGTGGACGCTGCGCCTCGCCGGCGGCACCGAAGTATCGCGCACGCGTATCATCCGCGCACTCACAGATGTGTGGCCGTACGTCGACGAGCTGTTCCGCGATGAAACGCTTCTCGATGAGCTCGACGGCATCGCCGCGCGGCCATCGGCGCTGCGTGCGGGTTTCGACGAGGTCATCGCAGCCGTCTTCAACGAAGCCGAATTGAGCGTTCCCGAGGGACCCACGGCATCCGGTGGTGGTCGACGCGGCGAGCACTTCCCCACCCTGGCGTACATCCTCGCGGAGATGCAGGTGCTCGCCAGGCAGCATCCGGGGGCGACATGGTGACTCCCCTTCGCCCCCTGAGCCAGTCGATGGAGCAGAGACGGGATCGGGACGAAGCCTGGCGCATCGCCGCGGCCGTCACCGACCCCGAGGTGCCCGTGCTCACGCTCGAAGACCTCGGCGTGCTTCGCGCAGTCGAGCTCGACGGCGAGCGCGTCATCGTCACGCTCACGCCGACCTACAGCGGGTGCCCCGCCATGGAGACCATGCGCGATGACGTCATCCTCGCCCTCACCGCCGCCGGGTTCGGTGACGTCGAAGTGAAGCTGACGTTGACCCCCGCGTGGACGACGGACTGGATGACGGATGCCGGCAAGCAGAAGCTCATCGACTTCGGCATCGCTCCGCCTACCGGGCGCTCGGCGATCGGACAGGGCCCGATCCGCCTCCGCATGGCCGTGAAGTGTCCGCGTTGCGCTTCGCTCGACACCCGCGAGGTCGCTCGTTTCGGTTCGACCTCGTGCAAGGCGCTCTACGAGTGCCGCGCCTGCCTGGAGCCCTTCGACCACTTCAAAGTGCTATGAGTGCCGTGAACGTCGGAACCCGCCGTCGCGCCCGGTTTCATGAGCTAGAGGTCTCTGACGTCAGGCCGCTGACCAGCGAGAGCATCGAGGTGACGTTCGCCGTGCCGCCCGAGCTGCAGGGCGACTACGACTATCTGCCCGGGCAGTACGTCGCGCTGCGCGCGCACGTCGACGGGCGGGAGGTGCGCCGCAGCTACTCGATCTGCCGTCCGCCGACCCCGGGCACGATCTCGGTCGGCATCAAGCGCGACCGGGGCGGGCTGTTCTCGGTCTGGGCGCATGAGAACCTCGCCCCCGGCGACCACATCGACGTCATGAGCCCGGAGGGGAAGTTCACCACGGCTCTGCCCGACCTCGACCACGCACACCTCGCCGGGATCGCTGCGGGTTCGGGAGTCACACCCATGATGGCGCTCGCCTCGCACGTGCTGGCGTCGTCGCCGACCGCACGCTTCAGCCTCGTCTACACCAACCGGGCGACGCAGGACGTGATGTTCCTCGAGGAGCTCGCCGATCTGAAGGACCGCTACCCCGCTCGCCTCGCGCTGCACCATGTGCTCTCGCGTGAGCAGCGCGCGGCGCCGTTGCTGTCGGGGCGCATCGACGCCGAGAAGCTGAACGCCATCCTCGACGGACTGCTTCCGCAGGCCTCGGTGACCGAGTGGTTCCTGTGCGGACCGTTCGAGCTCGTCACGCTGTGCCGCGCGACGCTCGAAGAGCGCGGAGTCGGCGGCGACAGCATCCGTTTCGAGCTCTTCACGACGGATGCCGATGGCCCCCGAGTCGATCGCGGTCGCCCCGTGATCACGCGCGAAGGCGATGAGATGCGCCGTATCGAGTTCACGCTCGACGGCCTGTCATCGACGGTGGAGACACCCGTCGCGGCAGACGAGGCGATCCTCGATGCCGCCCTGCGCGTGCGCGGCGATGTGCCCTTCGCGTGCGCGGGCGGGGTGTGCGGGACCTGCCGTGCGCGCGTCGTCGACGGTGACGTGCGCATGACGCAGAACTTTGCCCTGGAGCCGGATGAACTCGAGCGCGGCTATGTGCTGACGTGCCAATCCCACCCGACGGCCGAACGCGTCGTCGTCGACTACGACGTGTGAACCGAATGCCCCTGAGCGAAGGAGTCCCCGTGATCGATCTGACCATCGCAGACGATGTCGCCCACGTTGTGCTGAATGCTCCCGACAAGCGCAACGCCCTCGACGAACGCGCCCTCGCCGACCTCGGCGCCGCCTATGATCACGCGGCCGAGGCGCACGTTCGCGCGCTGGTGCTGCGCGGTGAGGGCCCGGCGTTCTGTGCCGGTCGCGACATCGCAGGCGTCGACCCGCAGACCGACGACGTCACAGGATATCTAGGCGGGCTCGTGACGCCCCTGCTGCAGAAGATGGCGGCGTTTCCCGCACCCACCTTCGCCGCCGCGCACGGCGCGTGCCTGGGCGTCGGGCTCGGGCTGCTCATCGCCACCGACGTCGTCTACGTCGCCGATACCGCGAAGATCGGGTCGCCGTTCGCCGCTCTCGGCGCGACGCTCGACTCGGGCGGGCACGCGCTGTTCTACGAGCGGCTCGGCGCGCACAAGACGCTCGACCTCATCTACACCGGCCGCCTCATGAGCGGATCTGAAGCCGTGCAGTCGGGACTGTTCTCGCAGGTGATGGCCGCCGATGAGGTGCGACAGGCGGCGGAGGATGCAGCATCCGCCGCGGCGCACGGCGCGACCCAGTCGTTCCTCGCCAGCAAGCAGCTCATCGCGCGCATCCGCGACGAGCGCCTGTCGCTGTGGGATGCCGTGGCCGCAGAGAACGTCAACCAGGCGTCGCTGCGCGACACGGACGACTACCGCGAAGGCTTCGCCGCGTTCCAGCAGAAGCGCCGACCGCAGTTCACCGGACGCTGATCGCCCGACGTCCGGTGCGCGATTCGACCACGCACATGATCGCCGTGATGAGTGTGGCAAGCCAGGCCAGGCCCGCGATCGCCATGGCGACCGGGAAGACGATCAGGGTGGCGTCGTCGCTGATCACACCCCACGTCGACAGCACCGAACCGTACTCGCCGATGTCGCCGCCGTCCTGAATCGTGAGGCCCATGACGACCAGCGCCGCCCAGAGCACATAGTTGGAGACGTCGTAGGCGAGCCGGCCGGTCTTCGCCGCCGCGGCGTCTCTATCGAAGACGAACACGATCGCTGAGGCGTACATGGCGATCGTCATCAGCGGTGCGACGAATATCCCGATCGCCGCCATCCACCCGAGCGGTGCGCCCAGCAGTCCCCGCCCCAGAACGACGAACGCCGGAAGCAGGACCGGGGCGATCCACTGGAAGATGCGCACGAAGCGGTTGGTGAGTCTCATACCGCCGAGGGTACCGGCATGAGACTCACCTTCGCTGTTCTACTCGCGGCGGCGACGGCGGACGATGAGCACGATCGCTCCACCGACCAGCAGCACTCCCGCGACCACCAGCAGTACGATCGGGACATTCTGCCCTGTCGCGGCGAGGTCATCATCAGCACCGTTATCGCCGTCTGACCCGCCACCCGGGCCCGTCGAACCCGACTCGATGACGAACTCGGTCCAGCCCAGCAGCTCGCCATCGGCGTTCTGCACGGCGAGCCGGTGCGTTCCTGCTTCGAGGTTCGTCGGCAGCGTCGCCGTGAGCGTGCCCTCGGCATCCGCTTCGAACCAGCCCAGCGCGATCGGCTCTGAGTAGACGTAGAGGAAGTGCCAGTGGGTCGGCTCCAGCCCCGACACCGTTACCGTCCCGTCGACCACGACGATATCGATGAGGCCGCGGGCGTCGTCGGGCAGGTCGTCCCCGTCGGCCACGGGTGGCTCAGGCGCCGTCTGCGTGGTCACCGGGTCGGATGCCGCGGATGCCGCGCCAGCGCCGATCCCGTTCACCGCCGTCACCGTGGCGGTGTAGGTGGCGCCGGCGTCGAGTCCGGAGAACTCGGCGGTCGTGGCGTCCGCCTCGGCCGTGACCGTCTCGATCTCTCCGTTCGCACCGACGAGTGTCACGACGTACTCGGTGATGTCGGACCCACCGTCGTCGGCCACTTCCTCCCACGTCACGGTGATCGCAGCGGCGCCGGTCAGCGCCGCCTGCGGAGCGGCAGGCTGCGCCGGAACCGTGGGCGGCGCGAGCCGTTCGATCGCCGACGCCAGCGCGTCACGTGCCGCGGTGTACTCCGCGTGGGTGGCGGTGGCCGGCACCTGTTTCGCGTCGGTGATCGCCTGGTTCAGCGCCGCGATGGTGCGCTCGCTGTACGCGGTGGTGTCGAGCGCTTCGGCCTCAGTGATGAGGGCTGCGAGCTCGCGGATGATCGTCCACTCCAACTGTCCCTGCGCTGCCGTGAGCACGCGCAGCGACTCGTCGACGTCGGTCTGCGACGAGGTGACATCGGCCGCTGTGACACGCGCGTCGTGCAGAGCGCGCTCGAAGACGGCGAAGTCCGCGGGAATGTACAGGTCGCCATCGCCCTCAATGGCCTCCGCGGCCGCGATGGCGCCGCGCAGTTCGGCGAAATCGGCACCGGCGAACTCGAACCAGTCGAAGTTCGACACGTACGGATGCCCCGAATCGGTCTCGGCGCGCATCGTGACGATCAGCGTGTGCGTGCCGGTCACCGACGTGGGAAGACCCACCGTGATGGTGCGGTAAGCGCTCCAGCTGTTGCCGGTCGAGGGCAGCGGCACCGTGGCGATCGGCTCGCTCGCGACATCATCCACACGGATCTCGACCCGCGCATCCGAACCGGTGCGACCGGAGTTGTTGGCGTACCGCACCGACACCGTGCTGAACGCACGGGCCGACAGGTCGACGTTCTCGTAGGTGAGGATGCCACCGTCCCACGTGCCGCCGACGTTGCCGATCTGGTTTCCCGCGTCGTCCGTGCTCGTCTCGGTCTTGAGACCGTTGCCGTTGTTGCTCGTGAAACCTTCGGCTTCGATGCGCGCGGCGTGCGGGTCTGCGGCGTCGCCGTCCGACCCGAACTGGATCCAGTCGAAGTTGCCGATCCACGGACGGCTGTCGGTGGTGGATCCCGCGAACACCAGGTATAGGGTGTGCGAGCCTTCCAACAGCGACGGGTCGGTCAGGGTGTGCGTCGTCGTGGCGTAGGCGTTCCAGTTACTGCCTGTCGCGGGCAGAGCGACAGTGTCGACCAGCTGACCGTCGGGGGCATCCAGCCGCAGCTCGACGCGCGAGTCGGGCGAGCAGCGACCGCTGTTGTTGACGTAGCGAACCGTGACGTTCTCGGGCACCGCTTCGTCGAAGTTCACGTCGCCGAAGGCGATCCAGCTGCCGTCGCTCACACCACCCAGGTTGCCGAGCGATACGCCGTTGGAGTCAGTGCTCGACTCACGTGCAAGATCGCCGCCGGACCAATTGTCGCTCTCCTCCGCCTGCATCTTGCGATACGGCGATTGGGCGATGCCGAGGTTGCCGACCGCGGTCTCGAGCGCGTAGTACGCGGTCTTCAGTTCGCTCTCCGTGGCATCGTCGTCGGCCAGCAGCTGAGCGGCCTGCGTGCGGGCGTCATCGAACGCGGCGAAGGGAACCGACGCATAGGCACCCTTGACGATGTGCTTGACCTCGTCGTACAGCGCCGACAGCTGCGAGCGCCACTGCTGATCGATCGCGACCGTGAACGTGCTGAGGCCGACGCCGTCACCGCCGACGGTGGACGCGGCGACGCCCTCGAATGCGGCATCCGAGAATGCCAGTGCGAAGGATCCGCCCGCGAGGTTCTCGCCAGCACGAGACTGCAGAGTGCCCTGCACGCGCAGCGCCAGGCTGCTCGGTCCGATCTTCTCGGCCTGCGCCGAAAGCCCGGCAGGCAGTCCGCGAAGGGCGAGAACACCGTCGGCGATCAGGTCGCGTCCGTCGGAGCCGGCGAAGCGCGCTCCGCTGAGCGTCAGCGTGACCGAGTCCTCGAGCACGCCTTCGGCGTCGGCGGTCATCGTCAGGCGCTCGGCGCTGAGGGTCGCGCCGACGAAGGTCACCTTCAGATCGAATGCGCGCCGATCGGATGCCGGATGCTGCGCGAACGCGGCATCCGTCAATGTCACACGCAGGTCGTCGATGCTGTCGAGGCGTCCGTGTGATTCCGCTTCACCGGTGAGAGACAGTTCCACCGTCGTGTCGTCGACGCGGGTGGCGGCGAGCGTCAGTCCGATAGGAACACCCTCGGCCTCGATTGCGCCCGAAGCGGCCAGGTCATCGCCGTCGGCGCCGGCGAAGGCGCCTTCTGCGAGAGACAGCGTCAGCACGTTGCCGATGGCTCCGTCGCCGCTGTTGGCCTCGACGAACTCGCGCGAATCGAGCGTGATGTCCGAGCCCTGCTGATAGATCGAGCTGTCGACCCGGTCACTCAGCGACGGCGGTGCGACACCGTCGGCTGCCCAGTCCGACGGCTCGGAACCCATCGTGAAGGCCAGCTCGCCACCGGCCATCATCTGGTCGTACGTCACCCAGGTGCGGTCGAAGGATGCGCCGTTCAGGGTCGCGGACTGGATGTAGTACGAGTCGGCCGAGACACCGTCGGCCGAGATCGTGAAGGTCTTACCCGAGGGGTAGGTGATGGTGGTGCGCTCGAAGAACGGGCTGCCGATCTGGTACTCGTCCGAACCAGCTTGCACGGGGAAGAGCCCGAGACCGGCCGCGACGAACATCGACGACATCGTGCCGGTGTCGTTGTCCATGGTGGGCAGGAATCCCTGCGGATCGAGCTGATACACCTTCTGCTTCACGGGCGGAGTGAACTCGCCGCCGCCCGAGGGGGCGTGGCTGGTGGAGTTCGTGCCGATGTAGCGGTTCCACGTCTCCTTCGTGTAGATGCTGCGCACCCAGTGCTGCGTCTTCGACGGAGCACCGACGTAGTTGAACAGATAGGGAGACTGCAGGTCGATCTCGTTCGCGTTGGAGTGCAGCATCCGTGAACCCTCGTCGGGAGCCTGCTCGCCGAACATGTAGCTGAGCGCCTTGAGGGTGTTCTCCTTGCCACCCATCATCTCGATGAGCCCGCCCATGTCGGCAGCCATGTACCAGTGGTACTGCCAGAGCGTGCCCTGGTACAGGTTGCCGTCCTGGAAGCGCTCCGGGTCGACGTCCAGGAAGCTGCCGTCGGCGCGACGCGGAGTATTCAGGCCGACGCGGGTGCCGTCGGGAAGCTCCACGGCATCGGGTTTGAAGACGTTGACCCAGTTCGTCGCGCGGTCGAGGTACGCCGCGGCTTCATCCGTGTGACCGATCGCCTCGGCGATGGTCGACATCGCCCAATCGTCGTAGGCCGTGCCGAGCGTCTCGTCGACCTCGTTGGCGATATAGCCGAGCTCGACATTGCTCTGGTCTGCGTAGCGCCCAACGGATTCGCGCTTGAGGCCCACCCAGGCCTCGTCGAGCCCGTTCAGCTGCGCGCCCTTGGCGATCGCATCGGCGATCACGACGGCGGCGCGTTCGAAGCGCACGGTGGGAACCGAGTGAGTGAGGTCGCCGAGGCGAGAGGCGCCGGATGCCGTGAAGCTGCCGAACAGGTTCACGATCGACTGCGCCATGTCGGCGTAGATGTCGGGGTACGCGATCGCGATCGCCTCGTACTTGCGGAAGTCGTCCCAGAAGCCCCAGCCGTCGTAGTGCGTGTAGCCCTCGGCCTTGCGGACCGTACCGTCGAGCCCCCGGTAGGTGCCGCTCGTGCTGGTCGCGTTCACGGGCGATGCCAGCATCCGATACAGGTGCGTGTAGAACAGCTTGCTCAGCGTGCCGTCAGGATCGCTGTCGGCCGACGTCTCGATCGCGACGCGGCTGAGCAGGGCGTCCCAGGCGGCGAGGGTGTCGGCGCGTACCTCGTCAAAGGTGCGATCGCCCATCTCCGCGGCGAGATCGGTGCGGGCCTGCTCGGCGCTGATGGTCGAGATGGCGACGCGCAGGCCGATGTGCTCACCGGCATCCACATCGAAGTCGAGGATCGCGCCGATGTCGGTTCCCTCGCGGTTCATCGTGCTGGCGCTGAGCGCCTGGCTGGCACCCCAGGTGCGTACAGCCGCGGTGGGCTCGGTCGTCTCGGCGTAATAGTGCAGTTGGTACTCGTAGCCGTTGAAGAAACCGACAACGTCGCCGGCGAGAGAAGCGCGACCGTCGGGAAGGGCCGTGACCTCGAGACTCGCGCCCCGACGGTTGGTGAAATTGTTGGCGAGGTCGACGACGAGGGCTGCTTCGCCGGCCTGCTCGAAGGCGAAGCGGTCTTGCCCGGTACGGGTGTCGGCGGTGGCCTCAGCGGTGATCGTGCCCTGGGCGGTTTCGAGGTCGACGCTGTAGTACCCGGGGGATGCTTCTTCGGCGTCGTGCGAGTAGCCCTTGGCATAGGAGTCGCGGCTAGGACGCTCTGCGTAGTCAGTGTAGGTCGGCACGACGAGAAGGTCGCCCGCACCGCCGCTGCCGCCCACGCCGTCGAGGTTCGTGTGGGTGAAGCCAGCGATCTGGTCTTCGGCGTAGTCGTAGCCGCTGTGCGCGCGATCGGGCGTCGTCATCGGGTTGATCTTGATGAGCGAGTTGGGCGCCTGGGCTCCGGGCAGGTCTTGACCGAAGTCGTCTTCGGTCGAGACGAACGGATCGACCAGCGAGGTCACGTCTGTGACGGGCGCGGCCGTTGCGGCGAGTGTAGGGGCGAGCGCGGGCGTGACGGCAGCCTGCGCGGGCACGGCGCTGCCGGCGATCAGGGCGACCGCCACCGCCGTCGTGGTGGAAGAGGATAGGGCGACTCGGGCGTTGCGAAGGAGCACGGGCGTTCTCACTAGCGTCGGTGGTGGGTGGAAGCGAAACCTGACAGCGTTGTCATTCCACGGGCGAGACTACCACGCCGCGGCGAGCGCAGAAAGTGTGCTCAAACACGGTCGCCGCGGCACGGCATCCGCCGACTCCTGCGCGGGCCGCTACAGCGCCCGCAGGATGTCGTCGACGCGCTCCTTGGCGTCGCCGAACAGCATCTGCGCGTTCTCACGGAAGAACAGCGGGTTCTGCACGCCGGCGTAGCCGGAAGCCATCGAGCGCTTGAAGACGATGACGTTCTCTGCTTCCCACACGCGCAGCACCGGCATGCCGGCGATCGGGCTGCCGGGGTCCTCAGCCGCCGCCGGGTTGACGGTGTCGTTCGCGCCGATGACGAGGACGACGGCCGTCGATGCCAGGTCGTCGTTGATCTCGTCCATCTCGAGCACGATGTCGTACGGCACCTTCGCCTCGGCCAGCAGAACATTCATGTGCCCCGGGAGGCGCCCGGCGACGGGGTGGATGCCGAAGCGCACATCGACACCGCGGTCGCGCAGCTTCTGCGTGAGCTCGGCAACAGGGTACTGCGCCTGCGCGACAGCCATGCCGTAGCCGGGTGTGATCACCACGGTCGACGCGTTCGCGAGCAGGTCGGCTGCGGTCTGGGCATCCACCTCGCGGTGCTCGCCGTGATCGACGTCGTCTTTCGCGGGCGCGGCGATGCCGAAGCCACCGGCGATCACCGAGATGAAGGAGCGGTTCATCGCCTTGCACATGATGTAGGACAGGTAGGCACCGGAGGATCCGACCAGCGCACCGGTCACGATCAGCAGATCGTTGTTCAGCAGGAATCCGGCTGCGGCCGCTGCCCAGCCCGAGTAGCTGTTGAGCATCGAGACGACCACGGGCATGTCGCCGCCGCCGATGGATGCGACCAGGTGCCAGCCGAGCACGAGCGAGAGCAGCGTGACGACGATGAGCAGCCACAGCACGGGGGTGATGACGTACCAGACCGTCAGCGCGATGAACACGATGATCGCCCCGAGGTTGAGCACGTTCTTCCCGGGCAGCATGAGCGGCTTCGACGGCATCCGCCCCGAGAGCTTCAAGAACGCGACGATCGAGCCGGTGAAGGTCACGCCACCGATGAAGATGCCGATGAAGACCTCGGCGTGGTGAATGTCGGCGAGCGCGCCGGTCAGGCCGGGGCTGTGCAGGTGACCGTTCCAGCCGACGAGCACGGCGGCAAGGCCCACGAAGCTGTGCAGCAGGGCGATGAGCTCGGGCATGCCGGTCATCTCGACCTTGCGCGCACGCCACAGCCCGATCACGGCGCCGACGAGCATGGCGGCCAGCAACAGCACCAGGCCGACGACGGCCTGCGGCTGGCCCCACGCCCCCTGGAAGGTGACCCACACAGTCGCGACGAGCGCGACCGCCATGCCGACCATGCCGTAGACGACGCCAGCGCGCGAGGATTCGTGGCGGCTGAGGCCCGCCAGACTCATGATGAACAGCAGGGCGGCGACGATGTACGCCGCGCCCGCAACCGATGCGGCGATGTCGAGCGCGCTCACTTGTCGGCTCCCTTCGAGAACATCTTGAGCATTCGGCGGGTGACCGCGAACCCTCCGAATATGTTGATGGATGCCACGAGCACGGCGATCGCGGAGAGAATCTGCACGACCGGGTTCGGGGTGGTGATCTGCACGATCGCGCCGACGATGATGATGCCGCTGATCGCGTTGGTGACACTCATCAGCGGGGTGTGCAGCGCGTGCGAGACCTTGCCGATGACGTAGAAGCCGACGACGACCGAGAGCATGAGCACAGTGAAGTGCTGCGGCAACGGTGCCGGAGCGAAAGCATTGACGAGGAACAGTGCGGCGATGCCGGCGGCGATCAGCCCGATCTTCCCTCCGGGCGATAGGCCCTTCTTCTTCGGTGGCGCGGCCTCCGCAGCGACCGGATCAGCCGTCTTCGCGGCCGGCGCCGCCGATACCTGCACCGGCGGTGGCGGCCAGGTCTCCGCACCGTCGCGCACGACAGTGACCGCGCGCTGGACGACGTCGTCGAAGTCGAGCACGAGCTGGCCGTCTTTACCGGGGGTGAGCAGCTTCAGCAGGTTCACGAGGTTCGTGCCGTACAACTGCGAGGCCTGCGTGGGCAGGCGCCCGGCGAGATCGGTGTAACCGAGAATGATGACGCCGTTCTCCGTCACGACACGCTCGCCGGCGACCGAGCCCTCGACATTTCCGCCGGACGATGCGGCCATGTCGACGATGACGCTTCCTGAACGCATCGCGGCGACATCGGATGCCGTGATCAGCCGAGGTGCAGCGCGACCGGGGATCTGCGCCGTCGTGATGATGATGTCGACATCGGCGGCCTGCTCGGAATAGATCTCCGCAGCGCGCCGGTCGTAGGCTTCGCTGGTCGCCTTGGCGTAGCCGTCGCTGGAGACCTCTTTCTGCTCGTCAGGCACGACGACTTCGAGATACTCTCCGCCGATGGACTTCACCTGATCGGCGACTTCGGGGCGCGGGTCCGTCGCGCGCACGATCGCACCCAGGCTCGATGCGGCGCCGATCGCCGCCAGCCCGGCGACCCCCGCGCCGGCGACCAGCACCTTCGCCGGCGGCACCTTGCCGGCGGCCGTCACCTGCCCGGTGAAGAAGCGCCCGAACTCGTGCGCCGCTTCGACCACGGCACGATATCCGGCGATGTTCGCCATAGAGCTGAGCACGTCCATCGACTGCGCACGCGAGATGCGCGGCACGGCGTCCAGCGCGAGCGCCGTGATCCCGCGGGTCGCAAGAGCTTCGCGCAGCTCGGGCCGGAGGTTCGGGGCCAGTTGCGCGATGAGTGTGGCTCCGTCGGCGATCTTCGCGATCTCAGCATCTGTCGGAGCATCCACCTTCAGCAGAATCGGTGACGCCCACGCCTCCTCGGCGGTGACGATCGTCGCGCCGGCTGCCGCGTACGCGTCGTCAGGATACGCGGATGCCGCGCCCGCTCCTGCTTCGACGACGATGTCGTAACCCAGCTTGCCGAGCGCCCCGACGGTCTGCGGGGTCGCGGCGACTCGCGTCTCCCCCGGTTGTTCCCGCACGATGCCGATACGCGTCATCTACTGCTCCTGTCTCTCTTCGACGAGGGCCGAGGACCGGCCCATCATCGACACACGAGACGAGACTCTATCGATGTCCGACGAAACGGTAGCGATTATTGCTGCTACCCAGATCGAAAAAAATGCAGTTTTTGACGGCCCGCAAAGTCATTCGACGGCGTGATCCCCCCTTCAGAGAGTCACTCGGCGGCAAGAACCAGGCCCGAGCCGTCGGCTGCGAGGTCGACGGTCACGGTGTCGCCGTCGCGCACGCCACCGGAAAGCAGCGCCGTGGCGAGCTTGTTCTGCACCTCGGTCTGGATGAGCCTGCGCAGCGGTCGCGCTCCGTATACCGGGTCGTAGCCACGCTCGGCGAGCCACAACCGCGCATCGGGGGTGACGGCGAGGGTGAGTCGGCGCTCGCGTAGCCGGTCCTGCAGATGGTCGACAGCGAGCTCGACGATCTGGGCGAGGTCGTCCTCGGTGAGCGACTGGAAGATGACGATGTCATCGAGCCGGTTCACGAACTCGGGCTTGAACGCCTGTCGCACGAGGGCTTGAACACCCTCGCGCTTCTCGTCGCTCGAGAGCGTCGGGTCGATGAGGATGGGCGAGCCGAGGTTCGACGTCAACACGAGGATCACGTTCGAGAAATCGACCGTGCGCCCCTGTCCATCAGTCAGGCGTCCGTCGTCCATGACCTGCAGCAGCACGTCGAAGACCTCGGGATGCGCCTTTTCGACCTCGTCGAGCAGCACCACGCTGTACGGGCGGCGCCGCACGGCCTCGGTCAGCTGGCCGCCCTGTTCGTAACCGACATAGCCGGGAGGGGCCCCGACCAGCCTCGAGACGGAGTGCTTCTCCCCGTACTCGGACATGTCGATGCGCACCATGGCGTGCTCATCGTCGAACAGGAACGCGGCGAGCGCCTTGGCGAGCTCGGTCTTTCCGACGCCGGTCGGGCCGAGGAAGAGGAAGGATCCGGTCGGGCGCCCGGGGTCGCTGATGCCCGCGCGCGAGCGACGCACGGCATCCGCCACCGCCGTCACGGCGTCTGTCTGGCCGATCAGTCGCTTACCGAGCTCGGCTTCGAGGTGAAGCAGCTTCTCGGTCTCGCCCTGCAGCAGACGCCCGACGGGGATGCCGGTCCACGCAGCGATGACGCCCGCGATGTCCTCCTCGGTCACCTGCTCGTTGACCATGCGACCTTCGCCGCCGTCTGCTTCGCCTTCGCTGCGCTCGGCCTCGATGACTTCGCGCTCCAGGGCAGGTATCTCGGCGTACAGCAACCGTGACGCTTTCTCGAGGTTGCCCTCGCGCTGGGCGCGCTCCGCGTCGCTTCGCGCGGCATCCAGTCGAGTCTTCAGATCACCGACGCGGTTGAGCGAAGCGCGCTCGCGCTCCCAGCGCTCCTGCAGTTCGCCGAGCTTCTCCTGCTGGTCAGCGAGATCCTCACGCAGTGCGGCAAGACGCTCTTTCGAGGCGTCGTCCTTCTCTTTCTTGAGGGCGAGCTCTTCGAGCTTGAGCCGGTCGACGTACCGGCGCAGCTCGTCGATCTCGACGGGCGCTGAGTCGATCTCCATGCGCAGGCGCGACGCGGCCTCGTCGATCAGGTCGATGGCCTTGTCCGGCAGCTGACGCGAGGGGATGTAGCGGTTGGAGAGGGATGCCGCGGCGACGAGCGCGCTGTCGGAGATGGCGACCTTGTGGTGCGCCTCGTAACGCTCCTTCAGCCCGCGCAGGATCGCGATGGTGTCCTCGACGGTCGGCTCGCCGACATAGACCTGCTGGAAACGGCGTTCGAGCGCGGCATCCTTCTCGATGAACTCGCGGTACTCGTTGAGCGTCGTCGCCCCGATCAGGCGCAACTCGCCGCGCGCGAGCATGGGCTTGAGCATGTTGGATGCCGCCACCGACCCCTCACCGCCGCCCGCCCCCATGAGCGTGTGGAGCTCGTCGATGAAGGTGATGACCTGTCCGTCGGATTCGGTGATCTCTTTCAGCACCTGCTTGAGGCGCTCTTCGAACTGGCCGCGGTACATGGCGCCGGCGACCAGCGCCGAAATGTCGAGCGTGATCACCTCTTTGTCCTTCAGGGATTCGGCGACGTCCCCCGCGACGATGCGCTGAGCCAGCCCTTCGACGACCGCTGTCTTTCCGACGCCGGGCTCACCGATCAGCACGGGGTTGTTCTTCGTACGGCGGGTGAGCACCTGGCTGACGCGACGGATCTCACTGTCGCGTCCGATCACCGGGTCGAGCTTTCCCTGGCGGGCGCGGTCGGTCAGGTTGATGCCGAACTGCTCGAGGGCGGATTGCTGGTCGTCATGGGGGGCGCTGATCTGCGGGGTGGTCATCTTTTCCTCCTGGAGAGACTCCCTTAAAGTTGAGTGTTAGTGACTCAACTTTAGCAGACCAGCTACTCGGCGACGTGCTTGCGTCTGACCAGGATGACTCCCACTGTGGGACCAATCACCGAGATCGCCAGCACGCCCGCTCCGGCCGTGACTGCGACGGCAAGATCGACTGGGCGCTCATCGGGGCCAGGTGCAAGTCCGAGCGTGGTCACCGCAGGTGTGGGTGTGACGACGATCGTCTCCGTGCCCAACCGCGTCACGGCTGCCACGGGATTGACCACTCCATAGCCGAGGGACGGGTCGCGCTCTCCAGGAGCAGAGCTCGCTGTGGTTGCATCAGCGGTGCCGATAAGGCGTTCCGACACCTCCTGCACGCTCAGTTCCGGATACGCGTCCATCACGAGTGCGGCCGCAGCTGCGGCATAGCCCACAGCAAGGGCATCATCTGTTCCTTCGATGTGACCCGGGCCATCGGGCACGGCCCCGATGAGCTCATGAGACGGCGAGGCGACATCGGGTGAGGCACCCAGCTGTTCGGGTACAGCGCCGCCCTTGAGCCCCAGCGGTGCGACGGCGAGCACGCCCTCCCAAGATGCCGGAAACGTCGGCAGTCCCTCATCCTGGATCGCTGAAGCGACGATGAGCACATCCTTGTCAACGGCTGCCTTCACTGCTCTGTTCAGCCCCTTGTCGTTGACCGTCGTGCTCAGAGGAACGGCGATCACTCGCGCACCAGCTGCGACGGAGGCGTTTATCGCAGCAGTGAGGAGCCCAGGAAGTTCTGTGTCGAGCCCCCGCTGCTCGGGGTGGTTGATGGCCCGTATCGGCAGAATCGTCGCCCCCGGCGCGACACCCACGAACTCGGTATCGCTGGCCGCCCGACTGGCGATCAGGGAGGCGATGAATGTGCCACGCCCGAAACAATCGACATCTCCCCTGCCGCCCGACAGGTCAGAACCTCGAAGCACGGCTCCACGAAGTGACGGTGTGTTCGCGCTGACGCCTGTGTCGACGACCGCGACGATCACGTCGCCCGTTGTACGAGGCCACGCACGCTCGGCGCCCATGTGTCGCTGACCCCAAGACGCAGCGGCGATGACGGGCGCGTCGGCGTTCTCTGCGCACGACGCGGAAGAGGCGGCGGCGGTCACGCCAGTGAGAGCAGAAGTATGCAAAGGCGGGGCAAGCGAAAGAAGCGGGCTGACTGCGAAAGTTAGTGCGATCGAGGCTGCCACCAGGCGACGTGTCATTCGACCGGCTCCAGCCACCCGATCTGCAGGCCGCTTCCCCCACGCCTGCTGAGCAGTTCAGCACGCCCTGGGGGCAGCAAGCGCCCGCGACCGAGCGAGAAGGTCATCGGCTCGGAGGTCGGCATGGAGAACGTGAGCTCTGGAGTATTGGACTCGTGGAGCCTTCGAATGACGGAATCCATAGCGGTGCGGCTCGACCCCGCACCGGCGCGCGCCACGATCAGATGCAGCCCGATGTCACCCGCCTGCGGAATGAGCTCCACGAGTGGGGCGAGCGGACCGCCGGTGACGCTGATCAACAGATCGTAGTCATCGACGAAGACGAAGATCTCCGGCCCGCTCCACCAGTCTCGCTGCCGAAGCTGGGCCGGTGTGATGTCGGCGCTCGGTACACGTTCGTGCAGCTGGGCGGCGAGCTTTGCGATGACTTGCTCCGCCGCCGACGTAGAAAACGCCGTGCCGACCAAGTACGGCTCGGGCACGGACTCTACGAGGGTGCGTCGTGGATCGATCACCGCAATCTGTGCTTCTTCGGGTGAGAACGTTGCCGCCACTCCCGTCGCGATAAGGCGCATCGCTGCAGTCTTACCGCTGGCCGAATCACCCACGATGCTCAGATGCGGCACCTTGACGAAGTCGTGCCACACGGGTTGGAGATCCAACTCGCCGTGGCCGAGGGCGATTCGCGGCCCCGGCTCCGGGGCTGGTAGACGAGCCGCATCGAGAACTGTGGGCAGCATCCGCACCTTCGGCGCTGGCGGCCCCGACCACGCCTGTGCCACGGCCTCGCACAGCTCGCGCGAGGCCGTGGCCACGCTGTCGGCTGTGGAGCGTCCATCGATTCGCGGCACTCCCGCGAGGACGTGCATGTTCTCCGCGTTGATGCCGCGCCCCGGAAGCTGCGGCACGGTGGCAGCCTTTCGCATGCCGTGGACAGAGTCGATCGGATCCCCCAGCTTCAGCTCCACCCGGGTTCCCAACTGGTCTCGTAGAGAGCTGTGCACATCGGTCCACCGATTCGTGGTGATCATCACGTGTATGCCGTAGGCCAGTCCCTGGCGTGCTAGCTCGCGCAGGGTGAGGTCGTGCTGTTCGAACTCGGCACGCAGTGCTGCCCAGCCATCGACGACCAGGAAGACGTCGCCGAAGCTTTGATCCGGGAACTCTCCAGCTTTTCGTCGCGCCCGATAGTCGGCCATGCCTTCCAATTTGTGCTCGGTGAAAAGCTGCTCCCTGTCGTGCATGAGGGACGTCACTTCGGCGATTGTGCGGGAAATCTGCTCGCTTTGGCGCCTGCTCGCGATTCCTCCAACATGAGGAAGCTTCTCCAGCGTCGACAGGCCGCCACCGCCGAAATCGATGCACAGGAACTGCACCTCGGCAGGAGTGTGAGTAAGGGCGAGCGCACTGACGATCGTTCGAAGCAGCGTCGTCTTACCCGATTGTGGCCCGCCCGCGATTCCCACATTGCCGCCTGCGCCCGAGAGATCGACATCATAGAGTTCACGGGTCTGTTCGTAGGGCTTGTCTACAACGCCGATCGGCACGCTGAGGTTGCCGGAATACATCATCCCCGCGGCGTGCAGCCCGCGTTCTGGATCAGGGAGCAGGGGCGGCAGCAACTGATCAAGCGTGGGCGGTTCTGCAAGCGGTGGCAACCAGACTTGGTGTGCCGGAGGCCCGAATCCGATGAGCTTGTCCACGATGATCGACATGACTGTCTCTTCCTCAGAATCATCCGGGGTGTTCTCGGAGACGGCGTCAGACTCTGGTTCTTCGTCGCCAAGATCGATGGTCTCTTCGTCTGCCTCGGACGCTTCGATGGCCAGTCGAGAAGCGGCACCTTCGAGAATCGGCGGTGCGATGCTTTCCGCACGGAAGACCACGACCTGCTGACTTACTTCCTCCTGGCGTTCCTCACGAGTACGCCGTCGATATGCGCCGGAGACGTACGCTGCTTTGAACCGCGTCAGCGTCGCCACGTCACTTCGCAGGTAACCATTACCCGGCGCGTTGGGAAGCTGATGTGCATCGGGGACACCGATCACGCTGCGACTCTCCAAAGCGGAGAACGTCCGGAGCCCGATTCGATACGACAGGTGACTCTCCAATTTCGTCATTCGGCCGTCTTCAAGACGTTGACTGGCAAGCAGAAGGTGCACTCCGAGTGAACGGCCGAGGCGACCTATCATCACGAAAAGTTCAGCGAAATCGGGATTCGACGCCAGTAGTTCGCTGAACTCGTCGACGATGACGAACAAAGTGGGAAGCGCCTCGAGCGGCGCACCCGCGAGACGAGCCTTCTCGTGTTCGAGCAGGGAGCTGTAATTGCCAGCGGCTCGCAGATACTCTTGGCGGCGATTCAATTCGCCGGCAAGGGCATCCTGCATGCGTGTGACGAGCGTGGCCTCATCGGCGAGGTTGGTGATCAACGCAGAAACGTGCGGCAGGTTGTCGAGTCCGAGAAAAGTCGCCCCGCCTTTGAAATCGACCAGCACAAAGTTCAAAGTCTCAGAGGAATGAGTCATCGCCAGACCCAGCACAAGAGTGCGCAGCAACTCGCTCTTACCGGAACCGGTCGCCCCGATGAGCAGGCCGTGAGGACCCATGCCACCCTGCGCGGCCTCTTTGATATCGAGCTCTACCGGTCGCCCCCGCTCGTCTACACCCAAAGGAATGCGCAGCCGTGAGCGGGTCAGCCCCTCGCGCATGTGCTCGACTGGTTCCCACGTGTCGACATCGTCGACATTGAGCAACGTAGGCAGCTCGAAGTCGGCAACCATCGGCTCGGCCGTTTCGGTGCCGCCACTGGCTGCGCGGTACGGCGCGATCACTCGGGCAAGCGCGACGGCGCTTGCGAGACTGAGCGTGTCGGGTCGACACAGCGCGGTGCGCTGTGGACCCTCGGTCCGATCGATGCGCACCATATGCATCTGCTCGGAATCAACCTCGAGAAAGAGACCAGAGCCATCGCTGGGCTCTGCTTCAACCCCGAGCGTGATCGTCGTGACGCACCTGTAGCCTGCGCTGCTGAGGCGCGTGCCTGGTGCGGGCACGACGCCGTCGAACAGAACCAGGTAGTACGGCTCTTCCGCGCTCGGCGCCGCTCCCGGCTCGAAACGCGTGCGACCATTGAGCTCAACATCGAGCATTTCCGTGAAACCCGCGATATCGACGTCGAACAGGCGGGCCGAACCGGCGCCATCTTGGATGCTGGGATGCTGGGCATGCGGCAGCCACTTCACCCAGTCCCAATCCGCGACCCGATCCGGAGACACGCACACAGCCAGCCGCAGTTCGTCGGGGCCATGCAGCGTCACCGCCTGCGCGACCAGGGCGCGAACCATACCGCGTGCGGCCTCGCCATCACCAACCACTCGGATCTCGGCCAGCCGGCGCAGAAACAACGCGACCGGAAGGTCGTTGACGGTGCTGTGAACAGCAATGAAGCGGCGCAGCGCCCGTGCAGACAGCGGTTCCAGATCGGCGATCGGCTTCGTCGACAGCGGCATGATCCGCTGGCTCAGGCTGTGGGATCCCAGACCGATGCGCACTTCGCCGAAGTCACCGTGGTTCGCGCGCCTTTCCCAGAGTCTGGTCGTCATCGCGAGATTCGCCAATGTGATCGGGTCGGGATGCCTCCAGGCCAGAGACGCACGCTGTTCCGAGGCTGCACGACGCACTCGCACGCGCACCTGCCCCAGATAACGCATGAAATCACGGCGGTCTCCTCGCACGGTGTTTCGGCGCTCGGCTGCCGCGCGAGTCATCTGCAGCAACACCATGAGAACGGCAAGGCCAAGCATGCCGAGAAACAGACCGACGGCGAGCGCGGGATTGCGCTGGCTGAGGAAGACGAGCATCATCACACCGCTGATGAGCATCATCGGCAGCATCATCATCATGGTGAGCGGATCTTTGGACTGCAGCTCCGGCAATGATGGCGGCTCTTGCAGTTCGATGTCGCCCGATGGCATCTCAGGCGGTTTCTCGCGCTGTCGACGGAACGGGATGGTGCTCATCGTGGATCTATCTCCTCAGCCCCCAGGGGGATTAGCTCACCGTGAACACGTCCGTAGGCCGTCGCACGGTTCATGAGCAGAGAATCGTCACAGACGAATGAACTCTTGACGACGGACTGTCCGTATCTGGGGTATGAGTTCTCTTGTCCCCGCTGCGCCATCGCCAGTTCCCGACGTTCGGCCTGATTCCGTCGAGAGCGGAATCGCAGCCGCAGGCGACATGTGCCGTCTGGTCGTGATCGGACCTAGATCTCGCGTTGAACTCGCGGTGCCTTCTCACATTCCGGTCGCCGAGCTGCTGCCGACAATCGTCGGCCACCTCGACCCGACACTTGCCACGCGCGGACTCGCACACGAAGGATGGGTGCTTCAGAGGCTCGGACAGGTACCTCTCGACGAGAATCGCAGCACCGCTGCCGCCGGTCTGCTTGACGGCGACGTCCTTTACCTCAGACCACGCGGCGATGAAATGAGCCTGGCTCAGTACGACGATCTCGTCGATGGTGTGCAGTCGAGCTTGAGTGCGCGCGGTGATGAGTGGGCACCGAACCACACCCGAGCCGCCGCGCTGACGGCGTTGGCACTCGCCTGCATGGGGACAGCCTTGGCCGCGACGACAACCGGGGTCTTCGCGCCCATCGTGGCGGCCGTGCTGGCGGGGATACTCGCGGGGACGGGGGCTCTCGTTGGTCGATTCTGGGACTCCGCCGCTGGTGATGTGCTTCTTCTCGGCTCGGTCGTAACAGCGGCTGTAGCTGGCGCGACGTTGCCGGGTGTCGTGTTCCCAGACGCAGGCGTTACACCGATCGTGCAGCTCGTGACCACTGCCGGGGCTGTTGGCATCGTCGCCGCCTCAGGAGCCTATGCACGCGGTGGAGTACGACCGCCGCTTCTGGCTATCGTCGGCGGGGCGATCATCGTCGTACTGGCACTGGCTGCTCCGCTCTTTCTGCAACCGACCCTGCAGGCCGGCGCGGCAGTCGTCCTGCTTTTTCTCATAGCGTTCGCGCGGGTAATTCCCACGCTGTCGGTATGGATCGCGGGGCTCGAGGTTGATCCCGTACCCACCTCAGCAGAGGAGTTCCAGACCGACCTCGAAACCATCTCCACCAACGAAATCACCGACAAAGCAACGAGAGTCCATTCCGTGGTGACAGCGTTCTGGGTGGCCTGGGCGATTCTGCTGTGCGCTGCAGTCTCGGTTCTCGGAGCATCCGAAGGGTGGGCATCGATGGCACTCGCACTCGTCGGCTGCGTCTCCACGCTCTTGCAGGCACGAGAGCTGCGTGCCACGGTGCACCGCGCGGCGCTGTTGGTTGCCGCGGCACTCCCGCTTGTTCTCCTCGCCGGTGTGCACGCGCTGCGCGTGCCCTCCCCCTGGCAGCTTGTGTTCGTCGCGGCGCTCACGATCGTCGCGGCGTATGCCGTCGTTGCGGTTCGCGTACTTCCCGGTCGGCGCCTCACCCCGACGTGGGGACGCCGTGGAGACATCCTTCACTGGGTGTGCGCGATCGCTGTCCCCGCCCTGGTGCTCGCTGTAACCGGCGTGTACTCATGGCTGGCCGGATTGTTTTGAACCCTCGACGCCGTCACGCACGTACATATAGCACAGCGCCAATACCAATGAGTGATAGGTGAGGGGGAAACGCCATGTACGGACGACGTGATCTCGTCGACTCGCATCTTTTCTTGCGCGGGCGCCTCACCGCCGCTGTGCTTCGCATAGACCCGGACTCTCCTGAACAGCCTCTGCGCCGCAATGACGTGGGGATGAAGATCGGTATCGCCGTCGCGCTTGTCGTTGCGCTCATCGTTGCTGTCCTCAACATTTTTCTGTTCACGGTCAACGATGTCTGGCGCAATACCCCTAGTGCGTTGATTCTCGACGAGTCCACGGGGACCCGCTACTTCATGGTCGATGAGACCCTGCATCCGGTGCTCAATCTGACGTCGGCCGCGCTGTTCCTCGGTGCGCCTCCAGAGCTCATCAAGGTCTCACCCGAAGACATCGCGGGCGTGCCACGCGGGGAGGGAATCGGCAAAGCTGGACTGCCCGACTCTCTCCCGTCATCATCGAGCACAACCGCTGTTTGGACGGCCTGCGCGGCCGATGATGGCGCGGCTCTGAACGTCGCACCGAGGTCGGATGCCGCTGAGATGAGCCACGACGAAGCCGTCCTCGTCTCCGCAGGAGATGAACTGCATCTGATCTGGAACGACTCGCGCCTGAGAATCGCTGATGATTGGGTTGCCCGAGCGCTCGGTTTCGAGCCGAATGACGCGAGAGATGTCGCACCCGCCTTTCTGAACACGATCCCCAGTGGCGCTGATCTTGATCTGTCAGCGTTGACGTTGGGGGGCGAGGGTCCGCTGATTGCGGGCGAGGAATCAACGCTTGGTCAATTGATCGAGGTTTCCGGTGCGCAATCGAGCGACAATACCTACGTCGTCACTGCGGACGGTCTCATGCACGTGACCGACACTGTCGACGCATTGCTGAGAGCGGCACCCGACAGCGACCTTCCCGATCCGCGCGTGATCTCGCCTCGTGCGCTCACCACAGCAACAGTGGTGGAAACCGCCGCATGGCAAGACCAGCTTCCCACGACGATCCCGATACCCCTGGACGACCACGTCACTCCGTGCTCGATTTGGAACGATGGCGAGATTGTGTCCGGTTCCGTTTCCGGCAGGTCGCTGAGTGAGGCCGTTGTGGTTGCGCCTGGTTCGGGCCTGCTCGCAGCGACTGCATCCGCTCCCGGCGTCCACGGCGCCGGTCTTTATCTTGTGAGCGATGCCGGCACCAAGTATCCGGTTGCCAACGCGGCAACGGCGACGGCACTCGGTTTGGACGCAGCGAGTTCCCCTGCAATTCCGGAGGATTTTCTCGCGCTATTGCCCACAGGACCTCTGATCGCTCAATGAGAAAGGACATTTAGACGACTTTCAACGATGAACATCTCTCTTATCTTTACCCCCCGCCCCAACCAATCCGATATGGAGAAAGAATATGTCTGAAGGACAACTCACTGGTTTCGAATCAACGCAGCTCCGCTCGATCATCAGCCGCACCCAGGATCAGATCGCCGCTATGGAATCGGCGCGCGGTCGTGTCGAAGGTGCAACCGAGATGCTCGCGGGTGCCGCACAAGCTCAGGCCGGCCTGGTACTTCGCCAGCGACTGAGCGAGTGGCAGCGCCAGTACAGCGATATCAAGAACAAGCTTGACCAGCTCAATTTCCAAGTGCAGTCGCTTCTCGCCGAGCGTACCGGTACGGACGACGCTACGGCCGCTTCTGCTGCGTCCTGACAAAGATCACGAAAGGAACAAATCTCATGTCATTCAACGTCAACCTTCCGCAGTTCGAGTCTGCGAACATGACGCTCAACAGCTCCTGCCAGGAGGTCGAGCAGATCCTGCAGAACATCTACGACACGATCCGCCCGATGGGTGAGGCCCAGTGGGGTCGCTCGCTTCCGGCGTGGGGCGAACTGCAGCAGCGGTGGAACACCGAGTACGCCGAGGTGCAGCAAGCAGGCGTGAACATCAAGAATGCCGCCATCCGCGTCCGTGAGGACTTCCTCCAGGGCGATCTCAGAGGCGCCGCGATCTTCGGTTGAGCAACGGGGATGCCCGGCGAGGACCTGGGCATCCCCACCTCAGCTATCAGAGACCGAGACGGACGAATTCTGCGGCAAGGCATTGCCAGACGTCTCCGAAGCAGCACCCCCTGACGACAACGAAACCTCTCGAGAAAGGAAAGTCCCGTGACTGACGAACAGAACCGTCCGGCATCAGACGAGGGTGCGCTCCCATTGGCGCCCACCGTAACCTCGGCTCCCGCGGCACCAGCCGAGTATGTCGCCACACAGCCGCAGCTCGCGACCGAGCCCGCAGGCGAGGCTGCCCCGGAGCGCACGTTCGGGCCCGACAACCCATACCCGGACGACCAGGCCTTCCGGCCGGA
>NZ_JAJUFV010000021.1 GCF_029263575.1 Microbacterium sp.
CGCGGCAGCTGGAAGCACGAGACCGTCGCGCTCGGCACGAACACCGACCCGTATCAACGCGCCGAAGGCCGCTACAAGCTCATGCCCGACATCATCCGATCTCTGGCAGAGTCCGGCACGCCCTTCTCGATCCTCACCAAGGGCACGCTGATCCGACGCGACATCCCATTGCTCATCGAGGCTGCCCGATCCGTGCCGATCGATGTGCAGATGTCGATCGCGATGTACGACGACGAGCTGCAGCGCTCGGTCGAACCGGGGACACCCTCGACCCAGGCTCGCCTCGACACAGTGCGCGCGCTGACCGACGCCGGTTTCCGCGTCGGCGTCTTTCTCATGCCGATCCTGCCGCATCTCACCGACTCCGTCGAGGCAATCGACCATGCGCTGCGACGCATCCGCGCCGCCGGGGCCGATCACGTCATCTATGGCGCGCTGCACCTGCGCACCGGTGTGAAGCCCTGGTTCATGCAATGGCTGCAGCGCGAGCACCCCGAACTGATGTCGTCGTACCGCGCTCTGTACCCGGGCGTCGCCGCGGAAGCACCGAAAGCGTACCGGCAGTGGCTGTCGAAGCGAACGCGACCCCTCATCCGTGTGCACGGGCTCGAGGCGAGATCCGACGACGATCTTCCGATGCGAAAACTATCGGCGGCGCCACGGCGAGACCCACGACCACAGCCGCCGCCGGCGCCCACTCTGTTCTGACGCGTCGACTCAGTGCTTGATGAGTTGGCTCAGTGCTTGACGCGTTGGCTCAGTGCTTGACGAGTTGCGCTCCGTCTGCCCGTCGGTTCAGTGCTTGACGAGTTGGGCTCCGTGCTCGACGAGTTGCGCTCCGTCTGCCCGTAGGCTCAGTGTTCATGGCAATCGGTTCTACGATCCTCACCTTCAGCGTGCAGTTGGCAGACATGGATCGCGGCGTTTATGACGACTTCTCGTTGCGCGTCGCACGGCATCCGTCAGAGACCGACGCCTACATGGTGACGCGGCTGCTCGCCTACTGTCTCGAATACGAAGATGGCATCACGTTCAGCGAGGGCATCTCCACCACCGACGAGCCCGCCGTCCTGGTGCGCGACCTCACCGGCGCGGTCACAGCCTGGATCGAAGTCGGCGCGCCAGACGCCGAACGTCTGCACTTCGGCAGCAAACTCGCCGACCGCGCCCGCGTGTACACCCACCGCGACCCCGCCAAGGTCATCGCCGCCTGGGCCGGCAAACGCATCCACAACGCCGAAGCCATCGACGTGCGCAGTTTCGACCCCGGATTCATCGACGATGCCGTGCGACTGCTGGAACGCCGCAACATGCTCACGCTGACGGTGACAGAGAGCCAGCTGTACCTCGATCTCAACGGCACGACGCTGAGTTCAGCCGTGCATACCCACCCCGCCGCATAACCACGAGGTCAGGCGGTGAGGTCAGCGTCGCTCGGCATCCGTCCTGCGATCTCCTCGATGAGGTCGTCACCGACGCGGGCCTGCTCGAACGGCGCATCGATCTCGGCGCGTCCGAGCAGTTCGGTCATGCGGCGCTGACGCTGCCGTGTGATGAGCGTCACGACCCGACCTGAACGGCCTGCACGGCCTGTGCGTCCGGCGCGATGCATGTACGTCTTGTACTCATCCGGCGCATCCGCCTGCACCACCAGATCGATGTCGTCGACGTGAATGCCGCGAGCGGCGACGTCCGTGGCGACCAGCACATTCACCCGGCCAGAGGTCAACCGCTGCAGGTTGCGCGTGCGCTTGGCCTGGTTGAGATCGCCGTGCAGTGAGACCGCCGGAATCCCAGCGTCATCGAACTGCTCCGCCAGCATCTCGGCATACGCCCGCGTGCGAGAGAACACGAGCGTCTTGCCCTCGCGATCCACCAGCGACGACAGAATCTCAGCCTTGTCGCGGTGATCGATCACCAGCACGCGATGCTCGATCGTGCTCGACCCCTGATCCTCACCGGCCACCTCATACACGGCTGGGTCAACCAGGAACTCGTCGACGAGAGCCGCGACCTCACGATCGAGCGTCGCCGAGAACAGCAGCTTCTGGCTGCCCTCGCGCGTCTGACGGAGAATGCGCTGCACCGGCTCGACGAAACCCAGCTCACACATGTGATCAGCCTCATCGAGCACCGCGATGCGACAGTCCGACAGGTCGAGCTTGCCCTGATTGATGAGATCTTCGACACGACCGGGCGTACCGATCACGATGTCGACGCCCTTCTTCAACGCACCGACCTGACGCCCCTGCGGGACACCACCATAGATCTGTGTGGTGAACAGCCCCACGCTACGCGCAATGGGCTGGATCGTGCGATCGATCTGCAACGCCAGCTCACGCGTCGGAGCGAGAATGATCGCCCGCGGCGAGCGCCCGAACTCACGACGCTTGCCCGCCTGCGACGTCAGCACGCTCTCGACCAGCGGCGCCCCGAACGCGATCGTCTTGCCCGAGCCCGTCCGGCCCCGACCGAGCACATCGCGCCCCTCGAGGATCGACGGAATCGTCGCAGCCTGAATGGGGAACGGAGCATCCGCCCCCAGGTTGCTCAACGTCTCGACAATGTTCGACCCGAGTCCCAGGTCAGCAAACGACACGCCCTCCACCTCGGGAGCGGCAACCACCTTCGCGGCGAGCTTCTCGTGCACGACATCCTCGGTCGGCTGGAAAGGCTTCGGCGCGGTCTTGTTCCAGTCGTCGCGGCTCGGGCGGTGATCGGCATCGCGGTTCGAGCCGGCGTCGCGGTTCGAGCCGGAGCCGCGGTTGGGGCGCGAGTCAGTGCGACGGTCTGAGTTGCGATCTGAACGCGGGTCAGAACGGCGGCCAGAGCGGTGAACGTCGTCACGGGTGAAACGCGGGTGATCCTCCCTGCGCGGACGGTCGTCGAACCGCGAACGGTCATCCCGACGCGGACGCTCATCCCGACGCGGGCGCTCGTCCCGACGGGGGCGGTCATCGAACCGCGAACGGTCATCCCGACGCGGACGCTCGTCCCGACGCGGACGCTCGTCGAAGCGCGGACGCTCGTCCCGACGCGGACGGTCATCGAACCGCGAACGGTCATCCCGACGCGGACGCTCATCGAAGCGCGGGCGATCCTCCCTGCGCGGACGCTCATCCCGACGGGGACGCTCGTCGAAGCGCGGACGCTCGTCCCGACGATGCGGAGCCTCGCGCCGGCCAGATTCTGCACGGTTGCGGATGCCGCGAGCCTCATCGCGACCGGCACGCTCCTGCGGGCTCCACCGACGCTTCGACGCGGCGCCCGCCTCCTCCGGGCGGTAACCGCGGTGCTTCGGGCTGCGGCTTCCCGGACGGCGATCGTCACCAGCCTCCCCGCGTGCGGGCCGGCGCTCACCGGCATCCTGACGCCCGGCATCCGCTCGCCCGGCTTCCTGACGCCAGTCGGCCTGGCGGTCCGTACGCTGACGCCCGGCATCCGAGCGCCCACCACGGCCGCCCTCGGCGCGACCGGCGTGACGGTCATAGGACGATGACTTCTTCGCGCCGTAGCGCGGCTCGAAGTTGCGAGAGGGTCGGCCGCCCTGCGGCTTCTTGTTCTTGGGCACGGTCATTCCTTCTGATTCTCTGCACGAGAACAGCACCCGGCGCATATGCGCTTCCGCCATCGGTCGCACGCTGCACAGCGCCGCAACCTGCGGAGATCGTCTTCCGGGACGAGGGCCATTCATGTGATGGTTCATGCGCGTCGAGTGACGCTCACCATCGGCCCCTGGACTCACACTGAGACAAACTTCCGCGCCCTTCGCTCTCGAAGCGGCACGGCTGTCCGAAGCCGACCCCACGATTCTACCCGACCCGCCTGTGAGCGACCCGCGTACGATATGGGGCGTGAGTTCGAAATCCCCCACCGGAACACAGGTCCACCTCCGCCGCGGCGACGTCTCAGCGCAGATCGCTCAGGTCGGAGCATCCCTCCGCGGCCTCACCATCGGCGGCGTCGATCTCATCGCCAGATACCCGGAGTCCGACCCGACGCCCTCCTGCTCCGGCGTCGTGCTCGCCCCCTGGCCGAACCGGGTGCGCGACGGAAAGTGGAACGACAACGGCACCACGCGCCAGCTCGCCATCACGGAGCCGAAGTTCAACAACGCCAGCCACGGACTGCTGCGCTTCACCGCCTATGACATCGAGCAGACGGATGCCTCAGCCACCCTGAGCGCGACGATCCACCCGCAGACCGGATACCCGTACGAGATCGCCACGGCCGTCACCTACACGCTCACCGACGCCGGCATCACCGTCACGCACACATTGACGAACAGGTCGGATGCCGCAGCCCCCGTCGCCCTCGGCACCCACCCGTTCGTCACGATCGGCGATGTCGAGCCCCGTAACCTCGTGCTTCGCCTCGCTGCGAAGACACTGCTCGAGACAGACGAGCGGATGCTCCCGCTCCGAGCGACCCCCGCCCCTGACGAGATGCGCACCGGAGTGCGGCTGGGCGGCATCGCGCTCGACACCGGCTTCGCCGACCTGATTCGCGACGACGACGGCAACGCCCGGCACAGCCTCACCGCGCCGGACGGGCGGCAGGTCACCCTCTGGCAGGGGCCCGGCTTCGACTTCGTTCAGGTGTACACGAGCATGAACTATCCGGGCCAGACCCTCGCCGTCGCCATCGAGCCCATGAGCGCACCGGTCGACGGGCTGAACAGCGGGCTCGGCATCCGACGCCTCGTCCCCGGCGAGACGTGGACGCTTTCCTGGGGCATCGCGCTCAGCTAGCCCGGCCTGAATCCGAACTGGCGGACGGCCTACGGATGCTGCTGGCGCAACTCGCGTCGCGTCAGCGCGTGCTCCACCAGTGGCGCATCGGGGTCGGGATCGTCGGCGTCACCGGCGTCTGACGAGCCGGCATCCGGCCCGGCCTTGCGCGCGCGACGGCGCTCCTTCGCCCCCTCGACGAGGTTGTACAGCGTCGGTAGCACGATCAACGTCAGCACGGTGGACGACACCAGGCCGCCGATCACGACGATCGCGAGCGGCTGCGAGATGAATCCGCTGTGTCCGGTGATGCCCAGCGCCATCGGCGTCAGGGCGAAGATCGTCGCCAGCGCCGTCATGAGAATCGGCCGCAGCCTCTTCTCGCCGCCAGCCATCACCGCGTCCTGAGCAGACAGTCCCTTCTCGCGATACTGATTCACGAGATCGACGAGCACGATGGCGTTGGTCACCACGATGCCGATCAGCATCAGCACACCGATGAGCGACGCGACGCCCAGTGGAACCCCCGTGACGATCTGCAGCAGAATCGCACCCGTCGCCGCGAACGGCACCGAGATGAGAAGCAGCAGCGGCTGCCGCAGCGACTTGAACGCCGCGACCATCACGACATAGACGATGAGGATCGCCGCCAGCATCGCCAGGCCCAGCTGCGAGAACGAGTCGGCCTGCTGCGACGCGACACCGCCCACCTCGGCGCTCGTGCCGTCGGGCAGGTCGACGGCTTCGAGAGCAGCCGTGACCGACGCTGTCGCCACCGCGAGGTTGTCGGATGCCGGCGGCACCGTCACGGTCGCTGTTCGCCTGCCCTGCTCGGTCGTGATCGAGGTCGGACCCTGTCGCTCTTCGACCGCCGCGATGTCCTGCAGCTCGACCATGCCCAGTGCGCTCGGAATCTCGAGCGTACGCAGCTCGGCCACCGTCGCCGGCGGCTCGTTCGCGGCGATGTACACCGTCAAAGACGTGTCATCGAGCTCAATAGAACCCGCCTGCGCCGGACGCATCGTGCTCGAGACCAGCGAGCCCACCGCGACCTCAGAGAGTCCGCGATCAGCCGCCGCTTGACGATCGACGGCCACGGCGATATACGGCAGCGACGCGGCCAGATTGTCGGTGACCGCTCCGATGCCGTCGCGGCCCTCGAGCTCTGCGGTGACCGCCTCGGTCGCCTCGGCGAGCGCGTCACCGCCCGGTGCCGTGATGTTCACCTCGATATCGCTGGATCCGAAGCCGGCCGCCGCGTTCACGCTGATCTCACCGACGTCTTCGAGGTCGTCGACAGCGGCCAGCACGTCTGAGCGCAACTGCTCCTGATCGACATCCGCCGACGTCATGATCGAGTACGTCACACCCGCGCCGCCGGAGAAGGCATCCATGAGCGACGACCCGCTCGAACCGATCGACACCTGCACGTTCTCGATGCCGTCGACGTCCTCGAGAGCGTCTTCGACGACGGTGGCTGCGGCATCTTTCGTCGCCAGACTCGCGGTCGGGCCGAGATCCTGCGTCACCGTCATCGTGTTCTGACCCGAATCGCTGAGGAAGTTGATCTTCATCAGCGGAGCCGCCGCGAGCGTCGCACCGAGCACCACGACGGCGATCAGCACCGTGAGGCCCGAGTGCTTCAGCGTCCAGCTGAGAACCGGACGGTAGGCCTTCTGCAGCTTCGTGGGCGGCGCATCCGGATGCTCGGGGTCGATGACCGTGCCCTCATCGTCGACGAGCTCCTTGCCGGGGCGCAGGAACCAGTACGCCAGCACGGGAACGATCGTCAACGACACCAGCAGCGACGCCACCATCGCGATCGTCACAGTCATCGCAAACGGCCGGAACAGCTCGCCCACCATGTCGCCGACGAACACGATCGGCAAGAACACGGCGACCGTGGTGATCGTGGACGCTGTGATGGCGCCAGCCACTTCGCGCACACCGAGCCGGATCGCATCGCCCTTGCGCGCGTCGCCGACGTAGTGGCGTTTGATGTTCTCGATGACGACGATCGAGTCGTCGACCACGCGTCCGATGGCGATCGTCAGCGCTCCGAGGGTGAGCACGTTCAATGAGTACCCGAACGCCTGCAGCCCGATGAAGGTGATGAGCACGCTCGTGGGGATCGAGATCGCCGTGACCAGCGTCGAACGGATCGACATCAAGAACACGAGGATGACGATCACGGCGAAGACGAGACCCAGAAGACCCTCGGTCGCGAGAGTCTCGATCGACTGCTGAATGAACGGCGCCTGGTCGAACACGACCGTGAAATCGGCATCCGGGAACGTCTCGGACAGCTCGTCGATCGCAGCGAGCACACCCGTCGACACCTCGACGGTGTTCGCGGCAGGAAGCTTGGTGATCGAGATCGACAGCGCGTCCTCACCGTTCACGCGCGAGATCGACGTGGTGGGGTCGTTCTCCAGCTCGACGGTCGCGACGTCTTGGATCGTGGCATCCGTGCCGACCAGCGGCAGCGCCGCCAGCTCGTCGACCGACGTGAGCTTCTCGCCCGTCTGCACCGTGAGGGTCTCGCCCTCTTCCGTGATGTCGCCACCCGGGAAGAGCGTGCCATTCTGATCGAGCGCGTCGCGAATGGCCTGGCTGCTCACGCCCGCGGCGGCGAGCTTCGCGTTGTCGGGCGTGATCGTGACACGCTGTCCGACCCCGCCGACGATCTCAGCCGCGTTGACGCCGTCGACATCTTCCAGCTCCGGGATGGCGACGTTCTCGAGATCGGCCTGCGCCGTCTCGGCATCGTCGAAACCCGTCACCGCGACCTGAATGACCGGGAAATCGTCGATCGACACCGACAGCACCTGCGGCTCGACGTCGTCGGGCAGCTGCGAGGAGATGCGGTTGATCGACTGCTGCATCTTCTGCTCGGCGGTGGCGAGATTCTCGCCATACGTGAACGTCGCCTGGATGATCGAGGCATTGGTCGTGCTCGTGGCGCTGGTCGATTCCAACCCGGGCACGCCCTGGATCGCGTTCTCGATCGGCGTCGACACATCGTTCTCTACGACCTCGGGCGAAGCGCCCGGGTACGACGTCATCACCACGAGTGCGGGCAGCTCCAGCGACGGGATGAGCTCTTGCTTGAGGTTCGTCAGCGCGAGCCCACCGAACACAGCGGCGACGATTGTGATGAGGGCGATGAGCGCGCGGTTGCGCAGGCTCAGAACAGCGAGTTTCGACAAGGGCGTGTCTCTCGGTCATGAAATGGCGCGGCAGGGAGCGCCGACAGTATTTCACAGCGACCATTCAGGATGCTGTGAGCTGGGCCATCCGTCAGATGAGTCCACCCACGACGAGACCCGCGACAGCCGCGACGGCAGCCGCCGCGAACGTTCCGAGCAGGTGCACGACAGAGGCCGGACGTTCGCCGTCCCGCCACAGCACCAAAGTGTCGAGCATGGCCGTGCTGAAGGTCGTGTAGCCCCCGAGGAGCCCGGCGCCGACGATGAATGCCTGATCGGGAATGGAAGCTGTAACCAGGCCCAGCACGAACGATCCGGTGACGTTCACCAGCACGATTCCCCACGGAAAGCGCCCAGTGGTGAGCTTCGTCACGCCGGTATCGGCGAGGTAGCGCAGGGCAGCGCCCACACCGCCGGCGACGCAGGCGATGACGAATATCACCGCCGTCATCGAGGTCGCCTCCTGCCCAACCGCTCGCCCAGCACCGCCGCACCGACGCCGACCGCAAGGCTCGCCAGGGCATACGATGCCGCCACGAACGGAGCATCCGTCCAGAGCTCGACGGTACCCACGGCAAGAGCGCTGTAGGTGGTGAAACCGCCCAGAACACCCGTGCCGAAGAAGATGCGCAGTTCGGAGAGAGCCTGCACTCTCGCGGCGAGCACGCCGATGAGGAGGGCGCCGAAGGCGTTGACGATGAGCGTCGCCAGGGGAAACCCTGCAGCGGAATCCGGGATGAGCAGGGCGATCGCAAGCCGCGCCGCTGTGCCCAGCGTTCCCCCGAGAAGAACCAGGAGGAGTCGACGGATCACGATGGCAACTCTAGTCGTGCCCTGCCCCGGGCATGCCACCGCACCCATCAGATGTCAAGGGCGTGTGAGCAGAGCTGCGCGCGGCATTGACTGCATACATGACTGCGCTGTGGAAAGCTGCCCGCCCGACTCCGACCGGCTCACCGTTCGACGCCGGCGCCCGCCACGACGTCGTCGTGGTCGGCGCGGGGCTGACGGGCCTCTCCACCGCGGTGATGCTCGCACGCAGAGGGCTCGACGTCGCCGTGATCGATGCCGGTGACGTCGCGGAGCTTGCGACAGGAGCGAACACCGGAAAGATCTCGCTCCTGCAAGGGCAGCGCCTCGCGGCGATCCGTCGCGAGCACTCGGCCGCGCTCGTGCGCGCGTACGTCGATGCCAACCGCGCCGGAATGGACTGGCTGACCGCGTTCGCCGACTCCGCCGGCGTCGGCTACACGCGGCGCACAGACCTTTCCTACGCCCAGAGCATCGGCGGCATGGATGCGGTCCGCGCGCAGCACGAGGCAGCCCAGGAAGCGGGTCTGGCCACGCGGATGCTCACGGCCGCAGAGCTGCCGATGGTGCCGTTTCCAGCACACGGCGCGGTCGCGCTCGATGATCAAGTGACGATCGATCCCATGCTGGTCGCGCAGTCTCTGGCCGCAGCGCTTCTCGAAGCGGGCGGCACCCTGCACACCGGCATCCGCGTCACTGGCGCGCATGCGCTGCCAGAGCCTCGCGTCGATACCGCCGCCGGCCCCCTGTTCGCACGGCACATCGTGCTCGCAACCGGAACGCCGATCATCGACCGCGGGCTGTACTTCGCTAAGGTGCGGGGGACGCGCTCGTACTGCGTCTCGTTCCGACTACCCGGCGACGCGCTCGATCAGACGTTCATCTCGCTCGACGGGCCGACCCGCTCGATTCGCCCGGTGTCGGAATCGGATGGCCCCGCAGGCTCGGCGCAGCTCGTGGTGGGCGGCAACGGTCATCCGGTCGGCCGATCCGAGGGCGAGCGCGCTGCCATCGACGACCTCGTGTCGTGGACCAGGCAGCACTTCCCCGGCGCCGAGGAGACCCATCGCTGGTCGGCACAGGACTACGAGTCGCACAACCTCGTCCCGTTCGTCGGCGCGCTGCCGCGGGGGCTCGGGCGCATCCGGTTCGCCACGGGCTACGCCAAGTGGGGCCTGTCGAACGCGCCCGCTGCTGCCCTGCGACTGACAGCCGAGATCACCGGCACGCCCCGATCCGCCCGGCCGAAGTGGATGACGACGATCGGCACACGACTCACGGTGCCCTCGGATATCGGACGAGGTGCAGCCGAGGGCGCTCGGGTCGCCGTCGAACTCGCCGATGGATGGGCAGAGGCCGAAGGCCGAGCGGTTCCCGTCGACCGGCCGCGCGAGGGCGAAGGCACCATCGCCCACCGGGCGGGCCGCCCCGTGGCAATCTCAACGGTGGGTGGCGTCACCCGCGGCATCAGCGCCGTGTGCACGCACCTCGGCGGCGTGCTCGACTGGAACGATGCTGAATGCACGTGGGACTGTCCGCTCCATGCCTCGCGCTTCGCGCCGGACGGCACACGCATCGAAGGGCCCGCACTGCGCGACCTGAAGAAGCTGCGTTGAGCACCGTTCACGGTGCGGCCGGGGCATCCCAGCCCTCTTGCGGCGTCTCACAACTCTCGCGGAAGACGTACTGCGAGATGCGCTTGCGCTGGCTGCTCGACCAGTCGATCGCCGGACGGCGCTGCTCCGGCGGCAGATAGCCCAGCCGATACACCGCCATCAGCTCGAGATCGTCGGGAACGCTCAGCAGGCGCACGATCTCGTCCCAGCGACCCGGAGTCTCCATCGGGAAGGAGACGAACTGGATGCCCATGCCGAGTTCGACCGTGGTGAGCCAGATGTTCTCCATCGCCGCGCCCATGCTGAAGACGGAGTAGAAGGACGACAGCTGACCGGGCCGGTATTCGCTGCGATCGAGCATCACGCCCAGCAGCAGCGGAGAGCCCGCGACGAGCCGGCGGTTCTCGGTACCGAGCGTCTTCGGCACGCCGAAGGCATTCATCAGGGTCTGGCCGCGCTTGGTGAACACCTGACTGGTGAAAGGACGAAGCGCGGCGGGCAGCTTGTCGAAGAGCATTCCGCTGCGCTTGTCATCCATCTCGGCCTGACTGAAGCGGAAGTACGGCTTGTACCGCTCGAAGAAAGTGCCGTTCGACATCGTCTCGGTCATACTCTCGCCGGAGATGCGCGCGATCTCGTCGATCGTGCCGCGACTCTCGATGACGACGAATCGCCAGGGCTGGCTGTTCAGCTGCGATGGCGCGCGACCCGCCGCTTCCAGCAGGATCCGCTGATGCTCCGCAGAGACCGGATCGGGCAGGAAGGCGCCGTTCGTGGTCTTCCGGCGGCGGATGGCATCGAGCAGCTCCATACGATCACTTCCCTTCGGGGACGCGGCGGCGCGAACGGACGAGGCTCGCGGCGAAGAACGGGGCGGCGGCGAGCGCGATGAGCGGATGCCGCCGGCCCCGAGTGCCGCCATACGGGATAAGCGCGAGCGGCACGGCGGCGGGCATCAGTGCGCATGCCGCATGCCGATTCGTCGGCCGCGCTCTGCCCCACCACGCGGTGGTCACAGCGGCGGCCGTACTCGCGCACGTGGCGATGTACAGGGCATGATGCAGCCATCTGACGCCACTGGTGTCGACGACCTTCGTCGCCACGGCTGCCCCCAGCGCGCAGTTCGCTGCATAACTCACCGCTGCCGCCGTGAACAGCGGTGCCGCGGTATTCATCCTCTGGCGCGGGCGCATGCCTCGACCCTACGCTTGCGCCCCGGCGATTCTCCGGAGGTGCCGGCGACTAGAGGTTCGCCTCGGCGTAGATCTGCAGGGCATCGCGCACAAACTCGGCGCCGCTGGTGTCGCCGTCGGCGATGGCGTAGTTCGCGCCGAAGCGCGGATCGGAGACGTACATCTCCGCGAGCCCCAGCACATAGGCCTTTACCTCAGAATTCGGTCCCTGATCCTGTCGAAAGGCGAACGCCGGCGTTCCGGGAGTGCCGCTCAGCCACTCGACGTGACGCTCCGCGAGCTCCTGCGCCTCGCCCGAAGCCGGATCGGCCCCGTTTTTCGCAGCGAGGGTCCAGTCGTGGGCGAGCTCGGCCACCCGCTCCTGCCAGGCGGTGCGCTCGTCATCAGACAGGCCACGCCACCAGCTGTCGCCCTCGGCGTAGGCTTTCTTTCCCCAGCGCGCCTCGACCTCTTCCCGATGCTGAGTATGGTCGAACCCGTCGAACATCTTCTCTGCCATGATCTCTTCTCCTTCGCTCAATGACGTGATGGTTGATTCGACCGACGCGATCTGTCGCGCCAGCCGGTTCTGTTCCTCGCGCAGGTACGCGAGATGGGTCACGAGAGCGGATGTCGCTTCGACAGGCTCAGCATTCGAGGGGCCGCCGAGGACCTCGGCGATCTGCGCGAGACCGAGCCCGAGTTCGCGCAGCAGCAGAATCCGCTGCAACCGCACGAGCGCGGCCTGGTCATAGTGCCGATAGCCGTTGTGCGCGATGCGCGACGGCCTCAGCAGCCCGATGTCGTCGTAGTGACGCAGCGTCCTGCTCGTGGTGCCGACCAACCGTGCGATCTCTTGGATCGACCAGTCACGTGTGCTCACGGCATCCTCCCTTCCGTTCTCGATATCTCCACTGTAAAAGTTGACGTCGCGTCAAGGTCAAGCCGCCAGCCGATCTCTTCGAATCGCGCAAATTGCTGCATCCGGCGCCGAGATCCAGCAGTTCAAGCGATTCGAAAGGAGGCAGGGTGCAAACTCGCGATATATCGTGTTACTGTTGCAACGCGATATATCGCGACTCATACGACTCAGGAGAGAACCCATGACCGAGAAGTGGCTCATCGCCCCCGGCGAAGAACGCGTGATCGACATCGCCCAGGCGACCCGGCTCAAAGTCAGCCTCGTCGGCGGTCAGGTCGATGTCGTCGCGCACGACGAACCCGGCATCCGAATCGAAGTGCACGGGGTGACCATAAAAGATCTGCGCATCGAATCCAGCGGCACCGAGATCGAGATCGACCACCCGCAGCTGGGCTGGGACAACTTCCTCGAGGTGTTCCGCAACTTCGGCTCCGGCGGACCGCGTGCCGAAGTCAGCGTTGCTGTTCCCCGCGCCATCGCCCTCAATCTCGGCGTCGTCAGCGCTGGCGCACTCGTCTCGGGCATCGCCAACGACGCCCGCCTCAACACGGTCTCGGGCGACCTCATCGTCGACACGCACACCGGCGACCTCACGCTGAACTCGGTCTCGGGCGACGTGCAGGTGCGCGGTCTCACCGGGTCAGCCACGGCGAACAGCGTCTCGGGCGACATCGCGATCACCGGCTCCGTGCGCAAGACGAGCGTCGACACTGTCTCAGGCAGCATCTGGGTCGATGCCACAGGCGCGGTCAACACCATCAATGTGAACACCGTCGCCGGAAACACCACCATTCGCCTGGAAGAGACGCTGCCTGCCACGTTCGTCGTGCGCTCCATGAGCGGTGGGGTGCTCATCGACGGCATCGATCGCGGCAATTCCGGGCCGACCAACTACACCGGTTCGACCGGCGAGCTGGCGGGTTCGTTCGTCGACATCCGCACGAACTCCGTCTCGGGCGACACGACGGTGCTGCGCAAGGCCCTCACCTCGGTCGCCGACGACCCGGAGTGGGAAGCATGACCCCCGCTGTCTTCTCGCACGGCGACCTGCGACTTTACCTGCTGTCGCTGCTCGCCGAAGCGCCACAGCACGGCTACGGCATCATCCAGGCGCTCACCGACCGCACCGGCGGAACCTACACGCCCAGTGCCGGCACCATATACCCGCGCCTCGCAAAGCTCGAAGAAGAGGGCCTGGTATCGAAGTCGGTCGACGGTCGCACGACGATCTATGCGATCACGGATGCCGGTCGCGCCGAACTCGCCGAGCGCGAAGGCGACCTCGCCGGCATCGAATCCGGCCTCGCCGATTCGGTGCGCCTCATCGCCAACGAGGTCAGACAGAGCGTGCAGGACGCCATGAAGAGTCTGCGCGCCGACCTGGCATCGGCCACGCACGACGATCGCAGCGCGGCTAAGTCCCGCCCCAGCTCGAGCACCCGCACCCCGGAGGGCCGAGCTTCCAGCCGCGAGCAGCTGCACCGCGCCGATGCCATCGTCAACGCCTTTCGCGCGCGCGTTCGCACTGACCTGCGCACGCATGTGGCCCGTGGGGGCACGCTGGCCGAGTCGGTCGTGACCGAACTCGAGACGGCTCTGGATGCGGCGGCACACGCCGTCACGCAGACGCTGGGACCATCCGACCGCTGAATCGTTCGCCGAGCCCCCGTCTTGTCGCCGAGTCGCAGAAACGTTTGCACGACGGGGCTCGATGCGAAGACGGTGGCTCGGCTCTTGTGGAACCGGCTATTCCGTCCAGATCTCAGTCTGGTCGTCGGGGACTTCTTCTTCCAACGGCACGACGAGGATCGAGCGGTGCTGCCGATGAGCCAGACGCGCGGCGACCGACCCGGTGAAGAACTCGCGGATCGACTCGCCGAGCCCCCGCTTGCGCGTGCCCACGACGATCAGCTGAGCGTCGAGTCGGTTCGCGAGCTTCTTGATCGCGAGGGCGGGATCTCCGACCAGCTGCCTGGCCGTCCAGGTGAGCCCGCTGTCGGCCAGCGTCTCGGCGGCGGCGGCTTCGACCTCTTCGAACTCCGCGACACCGGATTCGAGGTTGAGGTCGATCGGCGCGGAGTGCACATACCCGTCCGGGTCCTCATACGTGACGAAGCGCGTGACGTCGACGTGCGCCACCACGAGCGGAGCGCTCAGCAGGGTCGCGTAACGAGCGGCTTCCTGCAACACGTGCTGCGCCTGACCGGGTTGCATGCCGACGATGACGGCTTTCTGCAGGGCAGCATTCTGCTCCGCTTCGTCGGACGGGGAGGAGGCGGCATCTGTCATGAGAATCGGTCCCTTCACGTACCCGTGAAGGCCAGGGGGCCTGGCCCTCGTGCTATCCTGAATGCTACTCTTACCGGCCGCGCGCCGGTGTCGTGAAATGCATCGGGCACTCGATTGTCCGACTGCTTAACTCGTGAGGGGGTCTCGCGCATGGGCCGTGGCCGTCAAAAGGCGAAGCACACAAAAATCGCCCGCGAACTCAAGGCGTACAGTCCGGCTGTGAACTATTCCGCGCTGGAGCGCGAACTTGCTCAGCCAGCGGACGAAGACGCCTACGTCGACAAGTGGGCTGACGATTACGCAGACGAAGACGAGGACGAGCTCGAACGAGCTTGACGTCTTCTGACGCTGACCCCGCAACTTCGGTAGCGGGGTCTTTGTCGTGCCTGTACCGGGATGCGTGCCAGCACCAGCACCGGCGTCGGCGGGGTCACCACCGCCCGTGACGGCGCTCCCACTCTTCCTCGACGGTGCGACGGCGTCCGGCGATGATCCCGAACGGAATCGTCACGACGAGCACGCCGCCGATCACCAGCAGCGGGAGAGTCCAGCTGCCGCTGATCTCGTGCAGCACGCCCACCAGCAGCGGGAACGCGGCAGCGATGATGTAGCCGGCGCCCTGCACGAAACTGCTCAACGCCACTGCACTCTCGGGCGTGCGCGAGCGGATGCTGATGAGCACCAGCGCGAGCGGGAACATCACGCCCACGATTCCGAACAGCCCGGTCCACAGCCACACGGTCACGGTGTTCGACCAGAACAGCAGTCCGGTCACCCCGACCAGCCCGCACAGCAGCGCAACGACGTAGAGCGGCCGCGTGGCCTGGAACCGCACCACCAGCACCGGCACAAGCAGCGACGCGGGCAGACTCATGATCGCGAACAGCGACAGCAGCAGACCCGCGGCGGTGGCCGAGACCCCGTCGATCTCGGAGACGATCGACGGCAGCCACGCGAACGACGTGTACGCCATGATCGACGATGTACTGAACACGACCGCGATCGACCAGGCCAACGGCAGCCGCACCAGGCGCGCGAATGTGCGCGAGTTTCTCGGCGCGGTCACGATGGGCCCCGTCGACAGCTCGGCGGGATCCGTGACGGCGTGCGCTCCGGTGGCCTCGCTCGGCTTCTGCACAGCCACCGGGCGCGTCTCGACCACCGCGTTCGTGCGCCCCGTGACCAACATGATGATCCACGGAAGCACACCGGCGATCGCGAACACTCCCCACAACCCCAGCGACATGCGCCAACCCGCGGCATCCGCCAACGGCACAGCGACCAGCGGCGGCAGGAATGTCGACAAGGACATCGCCGTCGTATAGAGCGTCAGCATCATGCCCAGGCGATCGGGGAAGTACTTCTTCACCAGCGGCGGCACGAGGATGTTCCCCATCCCCACACCGGCGAAGATCAGCGCCGTCGTCGCCAGCAGCGAGACCGACCCCATCGAGAAACCGCGCAGCACGAGTCCGAGCGCTATCGCGCTCAGCGCGATGACCGTGACCCGCTCGAGCCCGAGCCGGCGCTCCAACCCGGGCGTCGCCAGTCCGAAGATCGCGAAGCACACCGGAGGCGCGGTGCCGATGAGTCCGATCACCGCGGTCGGCAGCGGAAACTCGACCGTGATGTAGTCGAGCAGCGGCGAGAGCGACGCGACCGCGGAGCGCAGCGAGAACGCGCACAGAAGAATGCCGAGCACAGCGAGTGCGCGGCCACGCCAGAGCGGCTTCACGGTCATGGCAGCTCGATGATCACGAAGATTGCGAGCTTTCCACCCAGCTCAGGTACTCATCGGTGACATCACCGGTGACGTAGCGGCCGTCGAAGCAACTCATGTCGAGATCGGTGACGTCTGACCCCTCGATGATCGCCGCTTTCAGGTCGTCGATCTCTTGGTAGACGAGGTAGTCGGCGCCGAGCTCTTCCGTGATCTCGCTGATCGTGCGGCCGTGGGCGATCAGCTCATGCTTAGAGGGCATGTTGATGCCGTAGACGTGCTGGTAGCGCACCGGCGGCGCCGCCGAGGCGAACGTGACCGAGAGCGCACCGGCATCGCGTGCCCTCTGGATGATCTGCTTGCTCGTCGTGCCACGCACGATCGAGTCGTCGATCAGCAGCACGTTCTTGCCCCGGAACTCGCTCGACATGGCGTTGAGCTTCTGGCGCACGCTCTTCTTGCGCACGGCCTGGCCCGGCATGATGAAGGTGCGCCCGACGTAGCGGTTCTTGTAGAAGCCCTCGCGGTACTCGATGCCGAGCTTGCGAGCGACCTCCATCGCCGACGGACGAGCCGAGTCGGGGATCGGCATGACCACGTCGATCTTCTCGCGCGGCACGTGCTTGGCGATCGTGTCGGCCAGGCGCTCGCCCATCCGCAGCCGCGACTCGTACACGGCGATGCCGTTCATGACCGAGTCCGGGCGCGCCAGGTAGACGTACTCAAAGGCACACGGAGCGAGCGTTGCATCCTCGGTGCACTGCTGACTGAACATCTCACCGCGATCGTTGATGAAGATCGCCTCGCCGGGAGCAACCTCGCGCACGACATCCCAGTCGCCGTTCTCGAGCACGAGCGACTCGCTGGCGACGACCCACTCGTCGTGCCCCGTGCCCGTGCCGTCGGGGTCGGTGCCGTCGCGGCGCCCCAAGATCAGGGGACGGATGCCGTGCGGGTCGCGAAACGCGAGCAGACCGTATCCGGCGATCACAGCGATCGTCGCATAGGCACCCTCGATGCGGTTCTGCGTGCGCGTCACGGCCTCGAACAGGCGCTCGGGGTCGAGATCGACATCGGATGCCGTCGACTGCAGTTCGCCCGCGAGAACGTTCAGCAGCAGCTCGGTGTCACTGGATGAGTTGAGGTGGCGGCGGTCTCGCTTGGCCATGTCGGCGGTCAGCTCACGCGTATTGGTGAGGTTGCCGTTGTGGATGAGCACGATGCCATACGGCGCGTTGACGTAGAACGGCTGCATCTCCTCCTCGCTGGATGCGGTGCCCTTCGTGGCGTAGCGGACGTGTCCCAGCCCCACGTTTCCCAGCAGGGAGCGCATGTCGCGCGTGCGGAACGCCTCACGCACCATGCCTTCGGCCTTGGTGACGTGCATGACACCGCTCGGCTCTGCCGTGGCGATGCCGGTGGCATCTTGTCCGCGGTGCTGCAGCAGCAGCAGAGCGTCGTAGATATCTTGATTGACCGGGGCGTTTCCGACCACTCCGACGATTCCGCACATGTGCTGTTACTTCGCTCCATCCCGGTACGACCCGACCAGCCGAACCGCGCCGCCGTCGACGCCCTTGGCGCCCTCTTCGAACTCTCCAGCCGGGCGCGCGCCCGTGCCGACGGTCGCGACCTGCCAGGCGTCGATGCCCTCGGCTGACAATGCCGCGATCGCGGCATCTTTCTGGCTCTGGTCGATCACGGCGAGGAAGCCGATGCCGAGGTTCCAGGTGCCTTCGGCAGATTCCAGCGTGGATCCGGCGATGTCGCTGAGCACCCGGAACACCGGGCTCGGCGACCACGTCGAGCGATCGACCTCGGCCCAGCTGCCCTGCGGCAGCACGCGGGCGAGGTTCGCGGCGATGCCGCCGCCGGTCACGTGGCTGAGGGCGTGGATGCTGTCATCAGGAAGCGTCTCGAGAAGCCGCAGCAGCGGCAGCGTGTACAGCCGGGTGGGCTCCAGCAGCGCCTCACCCCACGTCGCGCCGAAGTCGGCGGCCGTGTCACCGTAGCCGATTCCGGCGCCGGTGATGATGTGACGCACGAGCGAGTAGCCGTTCGAGTGCAGGCCGCTGGATGCGAGCGCGAGCACGACATCGCCGTCGTGCACGCGCTCGGCGCCGAGCACGGCATCCGCCTCGACGACGCCTGTGGCGGCGCCGGCGACGTCATAGTCACGGGGTCCGAGCAGGCCGGGGTGTTCGGCGGTCTCGCCGCCGACGAGGGCCGTGCCGGTGTCGGTGCAGGCATCGGCGATGCCGCGGACGATATCGGCGATGCGCTCGGGCACGACCTTGCCGCACGCGATGTAGTCGGTCATGAACAGCGGCTTGGCGCCCACCACGACGATGTCGTCGACGACCATGCCGACGAGGTCCTGCCCGATTGTGTCGTGCTTGTCGATGGCCTGTGCGATGGCGACCTTCGTGCCGACACCGTCGGTGCTGCTCGCCAGCAACGGCTTGGTGTAGCCGAGCAGGGCGCTCGCATCGAACAGACCGGCGAAACCGCCCACGCCGCCGAGCACCTCGGGGCCATGCGTCGCACGCACAGACGACTTCATCAGCTCGACCGCACGATCACCTGCAGCGGTATCGACGCCGGCTTCGGAATAGGAGTTGGTGGAAGAGGATGCCACACGACAAGACTACCCGCCCGGCGATGGCCCATCTGCCGACAGGAATGCCCTGACACGGGTCAAGAGTGGACATGGCGAATGGCTCCCATACGATGGGGCCATGTCGGACAAGCCGCAGTGGTTGATACGCGAGGACGCCGGGGTCTCGGTGATCGTCGCGCTCGCGTTGCGACAGATGCTCGGCATCCGAGAACCGGAAGACCTTCCGGCGCTGCGCGAGCTGCAGGTGCGCGCACCGGATGACGCCGATGCCACACCCGCGCTCGAATCGCAGTGGCGCGAATACTGGGACATGACCGTCGAGCCCCGCGCGCATCCGTCCGAGAGTCCGCTGGAGCTGGTCGACGGCTTCGAGACGCTGGTCGCGCTGCCCTCGACCGGCGCGGAAGAGCTGCGCGACGCCATCGCGCCGCTGGCACGCCCCGCTCTGCAGTACGCCCAAGACGCCCACGCGCGCTACTTCACCGCCATGAACACCCCGACCGGCGGCGACGCCTATCGTGCCTATGCGAGCGCGATCGCCGAGTTCGAACGCGAGATCGGCCGCCGGGCGCACTCGTTCGAGTTGAACGTGCACGTGCTGCCGTTCTCACAGCGCGGCATCTGGTGGATCGGCGCCCTCACGGTCGCCGTGACCGACGGCCTGCGCCGCGACGTCGTGGCCTTCGACTCCGCCATCCGCCCGATCATCGCCGAGTTGGCGTAAGACTCAGCCCATCCGTACGAGACGCACGAACCGAACGACCAGGTCATCCGATCCGTCAGCGAGGGAGATGCGGATGCTCGTCGCATCCTCGCCGACCGCGCCATCCTCCAACGCGATCGTGGCTGTGCGCCACGCGCCGGAATCGGTGCGCTCCACAGCCGCCGAAGCGCCGGCATCCGTATCGATCGTGAACGACCCGGAGCCCGTGTCGAGAAACGTCACCTTCAGCACGGCCTGACCCGAGACGGATGCCGCGAAGCGCGGATCGACCTCGAACATGAACCCGGTGTCTCCCGAGGCCACGTCCGTCGACAGCCCCTCGTACGCGGTGCCATTGGCCTCCTCGAGCTCGCCGACGTGCGTGTCGACCTCGGTGCGGTGCGCGATCGAACCCGGCTCGTCCACCTGCACGAGCCAGCGTTCCAGATTTCGCACCCACGGCCGCGACGGCCAGTCGCCGTCGTCCTCGAACGGGCCGGTCTGCCCGGCATCCGCCCAGAAAGTGTCCTCTGCATCGCGCAGCGCAGCCCAGGCATCCGCCGAGGTCTCAGCCGTCTGGCCCAGCGACAGCCGCACCCAGTCCCAGTGCTCGGGGTACTCAGCCATGAACGATGGTCCCGGTACCACGTACATCCAGTTCATGCGCAGTTGCAGCGCCTTCAGGTTCGCCTGCCGCACGGCATAGTACGGGTCACTTGTCTCGTAACCGCAGTCGTTGAAGCACTCGTTCTCAGTCGCGACGACGAACCGGCCGGAATGGATCGGCAGCGACTCGTCGACCACCATGTGTCCGTTCGGCTGGATGTGCGAACCGTACGCGGGCGCCTCGCTGAGGTGAAAGTTGCTGGGTTCGGTGATGCCCGTGCGAATGCCCATACCGGCCTCCACCGCCCGCACCGCGAGCAGATCGTCAGCGGCTTCGAACGGGCCCCACGGGTAATCTTCGCCTGTGAAGACGAGCTTGTGGGCGTTATCGCCGAACAGCTCGACCAGATCGGTCCAGGCGTGGTCGTACCAAGCGAGATAGGTCTGTTCATCGAGGTCGCCGCGGTCTGCGGCATCCGACACCATCTCGTAGTCGAACTCGGCCCACGTGAACGCACCCGGCACGTACACGAAGCGCAATCGCGGATCATCCGCCAGGCCGAGATCGACGAACAGCGCGCGGTAGGTGTCCATCAGGTGACCCCACACGCACTCGTCCCAGATCGGCAGGTGCGACTGCCCGTCGTAGTCGGGCCCGTATGTGCCGACGCCGCATTCCTCGGCCACCCAGCGCGGCGCCCAGTCCTCGCCGCTGGCGAAGATGCGCATCCAGAAGTCGCCCGGCTCGGCCAGTTGCGCGTCCAGCCCGTCGAAGCTCATGCCCTGCGCCGATCCCGATGAGCCACGATCGAGCGCGCCGCCTCGCTCGGGCTGGATCTGGCGCCAGCTGACGTCGATCGAGCGCACCGCGACGAGCTCGTCTTCGGATGCCTCCTCAGAGAAGTAGCCCGAGTTCTCGGCCGGGCGCACCTGCTCGGGCAGTGTCCAGTCATCGCCGTCCACGACGCGCACGCCCTCGGGACCGGCGTCGACGAAGTCGTGTCGCGGGCCCGTGTCCAGCCTCACGTCCAGGACGTCACCGGTGGGCAATGGCTCGGCATGGTTCATGGTGCACCCCGTGAGCGTGAGAAGGATGGCAACGGCGATGACGGCGGTCGCGTCACGACGCATCGATGGCCTCCGTCAGTTCAGCGCGGGTCGCCTGCCCGCCCGTACCGCCGGCACCCCGCGTCGACAGCGAGCCAGTAACCGCCGCCCAGCGCAGGGCGACGGCAAGATCATGTCCCTCGATCCAGGCGGCGAGGAATCCGGCGTCGAAACTGTCGCCGGCGCCCGTCGTATCGACGACGTCGAGAGCAAGGCCGGGCGCGCGCAGCACGCGCTCACCCTGAACCACCAGACCACCGGCCGCACCGTCTTTCACGACCACGATCGGCCCACGCGCGGCGAGCGACAGCGCGGCCGACTCGGTGTCGTCTGCTGCCGCTCCCACGGCCGCGGCGAGCGCCACGGCCTCGGCCGCGTTGGGAAGCAGCAGATCGACCAGTGGCAGGCACGCGGCCACGCCTTCCCAGCGTTCGGCCGGATCCCAGTTGGTGTCGAGACTGGTGGTCACACCGCGGCTGCGCAGCTCGGTCAGCACGGCGGGTAGGTCGCCAGCCAGCTCGGGGGTGAGGAAGTACGAGGCGAAATGCACGTGCCGCGTGCCCGCAGAAACGCTGAGGACTTCGGCGGCGGTGACCCCGGCGAGCGCTCCGGTCAGGGTCAGGATCGCACGGTCTTCGGGAGCGGAGAGGATGACCGACACCCCGGTCGGCTCGTCCACCACCCGCACCGCCGACGTGTCGACGCCAGCTGCGGTGAGCAGGCGAATGGTCTGTTCGCCGAAGACGTCGGCTCCGACGCGAGCGACGAGCGCGGTGTCGACGCCGAGGCGGGCGAGTCCTGCCGCGCAGATTCCCGCACTGGAGCCGAGCACGAGATCGGCCCCCTCCAGCAGCTGCTCGGCCTGGCCGAATCGCGGGACGACGTCACCGCGCAGCACGAGATCGAGGTTGGCGTCGCCGGCGACGAGCACGCGGCCCGTCACCCCTTCATCCCCGTCATGGTCATGGTCTGCACGAACTGCTTCTGCGCGAACAGGAAGAACAGCACCAGCGGCGCCGTCGCGATCACGTTCGCGGCCATCAGCAGCTCCCACTGCGTGCGGCGGGTGCTCTGGAAGTTCGCGATGCCGAGCTGCACCGTGAAGATGCTGTCGTCGTTGATCGCGATGAGCGGCCAGATCAGGTCGTTCCACGAGCTCAACAGGGTGAAGATCGCCAGGGTCGCGAGGGCGGGCTTTGCCAGCGGCAGCACGACGCGCAGAAACGTCTGCAGTCGGTTCGCCCCGTCGAGCGCGGCGGCCTCTTCGATCTCCTGCGGAATCGACAGGAAGAACTGCCGCATGAGGAAGATGCCGAACGCCGACGCCAGCCACGGCACGAACGCCGCAGAAAGGGTGTTGATGACGCCGAGCTTCGAGAACATGACATAGGTCGGGATCATCAGCAGCTGAGTCGGGATCATGATCGTGGCGACGATCATGAAGAATCCGACGTTGCGCCCGCGGAAGTGCAGCCTCGCGAAACCGTACCCGGCGAGCGAGCACAGGATGCCGTGGGCGACGATCGCGATCACTGACACGATCGTGCTGTTGAGCAGCCAGACCAGCACATCGGTCGTCGTGAACAGCGTGATGAAGCCTTCCAGCGTGAAGCGGGAGGGCACGAACGGCGGCGGGAACTTCACCAGCTCCTCTGCCGGAGACACCGACGCCAGCACCATCTGCGCGAAGGGGATCACGAACAGCAGGGCGATCGGAGCCAGCACGAAGTGCCATCCGCTCATTCCCTTGCGCCTGCGCGGCGGACGCTCGTTCTTGCCCGTGGTCACGACGGCCGTGTTGAGGATGTCGAGCGCCATCAGAATGCCTCCATCTTGCGACTGCGGGCATAGATGACCATGCCGACGGTGATGAGCAGGGTCACGGCGAACAGCACGTAGGCCGCCGCCGAGCCGTAGCCGAAGTCGAGCGTCTTGAACGCCTTCTCCCAGAGGAAGTACACGATCGTCTTGGTCGCATCCAGCGGCCCGCCCCGCGTCGTCGTGTAGACCAGGTCGAACAGCTGAAGCGCGGTGATCGTCTGCCAGATCGTGATAAACACGGTGACCGGCCCGAGCTCGGGCCAGACGATTCGCCAGAACGTCTGCCAGCGGTTGGCTCCGTCGATGCGCGCGGCCTCCAGCAGCTCGTTCGGGATGTCCTGGAGGGCTGCGAGATAGATCACGGTGGTGAACGCGGCCTGGCCCCACAGCGACATGATCGCGATCACGAGCATCGCCTGCTGCGGGTCTTCCAGCCAGCCCTGCGCCGGCAGCCCCACGGTGCGCAGCGCATTATTGGCGAGACCGTACTGCGGGCTGAACAGGTAGGTGGAGAGGATGCCGGTGGTCGCCGCCGACGCCACGAAGGGCACGAAGATCGCGGTGCGGTAGAGACCGACGAAGCGGATCTTGCGGTTCAGCGCCACCGCCAGGAAAAGTCCCATCAGCACGGATGCCGGCACGAACAGCGCCACATACACACCCGTGTGCGTCACGGCATCCCAGAACTCGGCATCGCTCATGAGCTGGCTATAGTTGTCGCCGCCGATGAACTCGGGCGGGGCGAAGCCGTTCCATTTCTGCAGCGACAGGATGAAGGCCCATCCCGCGGGGAAGATCGACAACCCGAGGATGATGATCATCGCCGGAGACACGAACGCCCAGCCGGTCAGGTCATTGCGCCACAGCCCGCGGCGCCGCCGGGGCCTGGGGGTGTCGGGCGCGGGCAGCTGCTCGTCGGGGATCGCCTGCGCCGGCGGGGTCGTCTCGCGTGTCGTCATCGTCATCGCTACTCCTGTTTCCGATCCGTTCCCTGCGGCTGAGTTCAGGAAAGCACAATCGAACGCGTCAGATGGCGCGGGTTGTCGGGGTCCAGTCCGCGTCGCTCGGCCGTGCGCACCGCCAGGCGCTGAGCGAGGGCGAGTTCGATGAGCGGGTCGGAGGTGCCCTGCACGACGCTCGCACCGGTCGCCTCGATCTGCGCGGCGAGATCGTCGTCGCCGACGCCGAGGAACCACACCAGCGACCCGGGGTGCGCGACCGCGAGCGGACCGTGACGGTAATCCAGCAGCGGATACGACTCTGCCCACGCCTGCGCTGCCTCGCGGATCTTCAGCGCGGCCTCCTGCGCCAGACCGTACGTCCAGCCGCGACCGAGGTACACGATGTGATCGAAGTCCTCGGGCTGCTCCCGCGGATTCGCCAGGGCCTCGGCCGCGGCATCCGGCAGCGCCGAGACGTCTTCGCCGAAGGCTGCACGCGCGAGGAAGAGCAGCGTGGTCGGAAAGCGCGTCTGGACGACCGACTTCTCGTCGGCGAAGTCGAGCAACACGACATCGTCGGCCAGCTGCGCGCACGGAGAGTCGGCGACGCCGGTGATGACAACCTTGCGCACGCCCTCGGGCAGCGCGTTCATGGCCTCGATGATCTCGGTCGTCGTCCCCGAACGCGTGATGCTGACCACCACATCGTAGGGACGCCACGGGCGCGGCTCCGAGGCGTAGGCGGCGTCGGTCTCACCGAGACCCGCCTCTTCACGCAGCAGCGCGAACGATTCGGCGACGAAGGCAGAGGTGCCGCATCCGATCACCAGCATCCGCTCGCCTGGCCGTGCCAGCACGCGCGTGACTTCCTCGCGCATTTCCCATGCCTGGCGCCACACATCGGGCTGACTGGCGATCTCGACAGAGGTGATGTTCATGACTCTCTTTCCTGCATTTGCTGCTGTTCGCGGTGGATGCCGGGGCGGCCGATGTGGTCGCCCCGGCGGGTGCCTCAGTCGGCCAGTGCCCTGTCGGCCTTCTCGGCTGCGGCCTGGAGCGCCTCTTCGGGCGTTCCCTGGCCCTGCAGCACCTGCGAGATCGCGGAGCCGATGGCCTCGGACAGGCCGACGTAGCCGGCCACCGTCGGGCGAGCGTTGATCGCGTTCTCGTTGTTCTCGGCCATAACGTCCAGGCCCGGCAGCGCCTCGACCTGCTCCTGGAACTCCGGGGTGTCGATCTCGCTGGTACGCAGCGGAAGGTTGCCGTACGCGACGTTCCAGCGGAGGTCCTGGTCGGTGGCCGTCAGCCACTTCATGAGTTCGAACGACCAGTAGTTCTCGTTGGCGTCCTGCGTGTCGAACAGTGCCCAGATGTCAGGACCGGAGACGGTCTGGTGGTCGCCGTCGGTGCCCGGGAGGATCGTCACGCCGTAATCGGTGCCGGCGACGTTCAGGTCCCACAGCTGCCACGGACCGGAGGTCATCATGCCGATGCGGTCGGCGGCGAACAACTGGGCGAACTTGGTGTCGGTCTGGTCGAGATAGACGCTGCCGTCATCCACGGCCATCTGCCGCAGGAACTCGAGTGCTTCGACACCCTCGTCGCTGGCGAACGCGGCCGTGCCGTCATCGTTCAGGATGTCACCGCCGTGCTGCCACAGGTGCGGCCAGAACTGCCATGTGGTCTCCTCCGAGCCGGAGACCGAGTAGGCATAGCCGTAGGTCTCGGTCGAGGCATCCGTGAGCTGCTTCGCCGCGTCGCGGAAATCGTCCCAGCTCCATTCCGCGGTCGGGTACTCGAGCCCGGCAGCGTCGAAGACGGTCTTGTTGTAGATGAGCGAGATGTTGTCGACGAGAGCGGGGAAACCGATGATCGCCTCACCCGTGGGCTGAACCGTCGCCCGGGCAGCCTCGGAGAACTCGTCCCAGCCGACCTCGGGGTCGGCGACCTGCTCGGTGATGTCGAGGGTGCGCTGTGACGACTCGAGCTCACTCGCCCACGCGCCGAAGGAGTACGAGATGTTCGGGTAGGTGTTGCCGGCGAAGCCCGCCGAGAGCTTCTGAAGCAGCTCTTCTGTCGAGGATGCTCCGGGCGAGATGTCGATCGTCACGTTCGGGTGGAGCTCTTCGAACTCGGCAGCCATACCCTCGAGCAGGGTCTGAGCTTCATCGCTCTGACCGGTCCACCAGGTGAGGGTGACATCGGCTTCGGTATCGAGTTCTGTGGCGCCGGAGGAGCCGGCGCATCCGGCCAGGGCGAAAAGGGCACCGACCGCGGTGATGGCCGTGGCAATGCGGACGGTATTGCGGTGCTGTGTCATGACGTCCTCTCATCGGGGGTGCGGCGTCGGTGCTGCACCGGGATAATCGTCTATATTGGCGCAGAATGCGCGTTTGTAAATAAAACTGAGCAAAGCAATCATTTTTGTTGATCAGATCGTTGCTTCCACCCACCCGCACCACGAGTGTTAACGCTGTGACTATTGACGACATCCTCCTTCGCAACTGGGCGCCGAGAAGCCGCCTGCAGACCCCTCAGACCGCGGTGCCCGTGCCGCACACGCCATGCATCGACGTGCACAATCACCTCGGGCGCTGGCTGTCTGACGACGGCGACTGGATCATCCCCGACGTCGACGCTCTGCTCGACACGATGGATGCCCGACGCGTCGAGGCGATCGTGAACCTCGACGGAATGTGGGGAGACGAGCTCGAGGCGAATCTCGACCGCTACGACCGGGCGAACCCCGGACGCTTCTTCACGTTCTGCCAGCCGGACTGGTCGCTGCTGTCGAAGCCGGATGGCGGCGAACGCCTGCTCGACCAGCTCACCGACAGCGCACGCCGAGGCGCCCGGGGCGTGAAGATCTGGAAGAACCTCGGCCTCGACGTGCGCGATCACACCGGCGCGCTGGTCGCACCAGATGACCCCCGCGTCATCGCCCTGGTCGCGCTGGCGGGCGAGCTCGGTCTGCCCGTGCTCATCCACACCGCCGATCCGATCGCCTTCTTCGACCCGCTCGACGAGCACAACGAACGCCTCGACGAGCTGCGCGAGTCGGCCGACTGGTGGTTCGGCGACCGTGATCGGCATCCGTCGTTCGACGCCCTGCTCGACGCGCACGCCCGCCTCGTGCTCGCCTGCCCCGATACCGACATCATCGGAGCGCACGTCGGATGCGCCGCAGAAGACCTCGACCGCGTCTCAGCACTCATGCGGGCCGCACCGCGCTACCACGCCGACATCGCCGGACGCATGGCCGAGCTCGGCCGCCAGCCGCGGCGTGCCGCGCAGCTGATCGCCGAGCACCCCGATCGCGTGCTGTTCGGCACCGACATCTACCCCACGAGCGACGAGCAGTACCGCCTGCACTACCGCTTCGTGGAGTCGGCCGATGAGAGCTTCGAGTACGCCCCCGGCGAGCCCTACCCGCCGCAGGGGCGCTGGACGGTGTCGGCGCTCGCGCTCGACCCCGCGCTGTTGCCGGCCCTGTACCGCGACAACGCGCGCCGCGTGTTGGGTCTGTGACCACAGCGCGCGGCGGGCGCGGACTCGTCCGCGTTTACGAGGCCGTGAGCTCGAGCGTGCCGCCCAGCTCACGCGGAAGCAGCGCCGCATGGGCAGCGGTGAGCTCGTCGCACAGCTCCCAGATCTCGGTCGGCGTCAGCGACGAGCTCGCGTTCGGGTCCGTCAGCACGGCGCGACGAACGAGCTCGGGGTCACCCTCCCGCATGGCCCGGATCGTGAGGTCGGCAACGGAGAGGTAGGTGCGATTCAGCGCTGCCCCGGCCGCCGGGATGGAACCGGCGACGATCGGATGCACGCCGTCGGCGTCCACGCGAGCGGGCACCTCGATCACGGCATCCGTCGGCAGGTTGTCGATCAACGCGCGGTTCGGGACATTCGCGTGGATCTCGCGCTGCGTGCCGGTGAGGATCGAGTGGATGATCTGCGGGGCATACTCGGCCGCGTCGCCCTCGTCGTGCAGCGGAACATCGCCGCCGGAGGCAAGAGCCTGCTGCGCGTCGTGGAACTCCTGCACGTTCTCTTCGGAGATACCGATGTACTGCAGCGGCTCGAGCCGGAAGCGCTCGATCTGCGCGTCAGAGCGGAGGAACCAGCTGAGGTACTCGGCCGAGTGCTCGCTCGTCTCCGTGGGGTAGAAGCCGATGCGACGGAAGATCTCGGCGCGTACACGGCGCTGCAGGTCGGGCGTCTCATCGATGAGCTTCTGCAGGCGCGGGTAGAGATCTTCACCGTCACGGCTCCACTCGGTCAGCCACGCCTGGTGGTTGACGCCGGCGGCTCGATAGTGAGTGCCCTCAAGCGGTACGCCGATGAGCTCGCACAGGTCGTTGACCGTCCAGTACACGCTGTGGCACAGGCCCACAGCTTTGATCTCGGGGGCGACCACAGACATCCACCAGATGTTCATCGCCATCGGGTTCGTGTAGTTGAGGAACCAGGCGCCGGGGCATACTTGCTGCATATCGCGCGCGATGCCGCTGAGCACGGGGAACGTGCGAAGGGCGCGGAACACACCGCCGACACCGGTGGTGTCGCCGATCGTCTGCCGCAGACCCTTCGCCGCCGGCACCTCGAGGTCGATGCGGGTGGCGTCGATGCCGCCCACCTGGATCATGTTGATGA
>NZ_JAJUFV010000022.1 GCF_029263575.1 Microbacterium sp.
CCCATCCGAGATGTCCATCATCGCGGTGGCACCGGCGACGGCAGCGACCGGTCCGAGACCGATCGGCGGTGACGGGCGCAGCTGCGCCGACAGAGCCGCCCGCTCCCCCGCCTGCAGCACTGCCGTGTCGATCGGCACCGGCTTATCGCCGTCGCGGAACCGGCCGAACAGCACTGAGAGTCCGTGCGCCGCCAATCCGAGCTCACCGGCGACGGCAACCACATCACCCTCCCGTGCTCCGGAACGAGTAACGGCCCCTCGACCCTCCAGGTCACCGAGAGCGGTCACGGCGATCATCAGCCGATCCGAGACGGTCAGGTCTCCCCCGACCACAGCGCAGCCGGGCGCGAGCGCGGCGCACGCTTCACGGAATCCGTCAGAGAGCTGCTGGACGAACGACAGACGCATGTCCCGCGGCACGGCGAGGGCGACCAGCAGCGCTGTCGGGCGCGCGCCCATGGCTGCGATGTCCGCCAGGTTCACGGCCGCCGCTTTCCAGCCCAAGTCGTAGCCGCTCGACCAGGCCAGTCGAAAATCGGGACCGTGGACGAGCGTGTCAGTCGTGGCGACGACAGATCCGCTCGGCGCGGCGATCACCGCCGCATCGTCGCCCGGGCCCAGAACCGTGTGCGAAGCAGGTGCTGTTCGCGTCAGGATGGCACGCAGCACCGTGCCCTCAGAGATATCTCCCAGGCGCGGGTCATCGTCACGTGAACGGGCAGGCATGCTGTCAACGGTAGCCTGGAATCATGGGTCGTCGTTTCGCCGTTGCCTCCGGTCTCGTCCTCGTGGCGGCAGCGCTCAGCGGGTGCACCCCGACTGTGCACATGGAGCCCGCCGACGACTCCAACAACCCGTTGTGTGCTGAAGTCGTCGTCAATCTCGAGAATCTGCGCTCCCTCGCCGGCCAAGACCGGATCTGGACCGACGCGCAGGGAACCGCCGCCTGGGGGGCATCGGGCGCGGCGATCCTGCTGACCTGCGGACTCGACAAACCCGCTCCGACCAGTGAGCTGCAGTGCGTGACGCTGGAGGGCGTGGACTGGCTGGTCGACGCGTCTGAGACGCCGAAGCTGAGGTTGACGACATATGGCCGAGAGCCCGCCGTACAACTGTACGTCGACACCGAAGTCGTCAGCTCCAACGACGTCATCAGCACCCGCGGACTCGTCGGGGCCATCTCGGTGATCCCGGTCGACGGGGCCTGCACAGCGCCCGACGAACTCGACGAAGACGCCCAGCAGCTGCTCGACGGCTAACGGCGTACGCCCGCGTCGATCAACTCGGTGATGAGGTCGCCGTAGCTGAGCCCTGAGGCGATCCAGCACTTCGGAAACATCGAGATCGGGGTGAACCCGGGCATCGTGTTGAGCTCGTTCACGACGAGTTCTCCGCTCGGCGTCAGGAAGAAGTCGACGCGGGCAAGTCCGCGCCCGTCGACGGCCTGGAAAGCGCGCACAGCTGTGTCGCGCATCCGTTCGAGCGTATCGGCGTCGAGTTCGGCGGGACAGACGATGTCAACGCCGTCGCCGCCCAGATACTTGCCCTCGAAGTCGTAGAAGTCACGCGAGGTGAGTACGACCTCACCGGGCAAAGACGCGCGTGGGGCGCTGCCTTCGCGTCCGGCGAGAACGCCGACCTCGATCTCGCGACCGTCGACCTTCGTTTCGATGAGCACCTTGTCGTCCTCCACGAAGGCGAGCTCCAGCGCCCCAGCGAGGTCATCGCCGTCGGCCACGCGCGAGACACCGACGCTCGAACCGGCACTGGCGGGTTTGACGAAGACGACAGAGCCCAGCTCCGCCACCCGTGCACGCAACCGGTCCGGATCGGCGATCCACTCGGCACGGCGCACCGTGATGCCGGGAGCGACGGCGATGCCTGCGGCCGAGAGCGCGAGCTTCGTGAAGTGCTTGTCGAGGCAGATTGCCGAATCGAGAATGCCGCCGCCGGCGTATGGCACCTCGAGCACATCGAAGAAGCCCTGAATCGCCCCGTCCTCACCGTGCAGCCCATGCAGCAACGGCAGCACGACATCGATCTCGCCCAAGGAGCGAACCGAACCGTCAGCCGCGCTCACCCGCAGGGTGCGATCGCCACAGGGCTCCGGCCACAGCACGCGAGTGCCGTTGTCGGCAACCTCTGGCAGCTGAGTGGCATCCAGAGCGAACTTCTCGGATCGATCCTCTTCCAGCACGAACGCGCCATCACGCGTGATGCCGACAGGAATCACATCGAAACGATCGCGATCAATCGCGCGCAGCACCCCGCCCGCCGTCGCGGAACTGATGGAATGCTCGCTGGAACGCCCGCCGAAGAGCACCGCCACGGTCTGCTTGTCCATTATTGGTTCTCTCCTCCTGCGGAGTGTCGTCGTCTGTGGTCAGGTGCGGTGCGATGTCACGCGGGCTCATATTCCCGTCGAGCACCATCTTCACCTGTTCCACGATCGGCATGTAGACGTCGGATTCGCGCGCCAGTTGCAGAATCGGGGCGACGGATGCCAGGCCCTCTGCCGTCTGGTTCATCTGCTTGACGACGTCTTGGAACCCGTACCCCTGCCCGAGCAGACGGCCGGCGGTGTTGTTGCGACTGAGCGGCGACTGGCACGTCGCAATCAGGTCGCCAAGCCCGGCGAGGCCCTGCAGGGTCTCCGGCTGAGCGCCGTTGGCGACGGCGAAGTCCGTCATCTCGACCAGACCGCGCGTGATGATCGACGCCTTGGTGTTCTCGCCGTACCCGACGCCGTCGACGATGCCGATCGCGACGGCGATGAGGTTCTTCAGCACACCGCCGAACTCCGTGCCGATCACGTCAGTGTTCACGAACGTACGGAAGTATCCGTTGCGCGCGGCACGAGCGACGGCATCCGCTGTCTCCTGGCTCGACGATGCCACAACCGCCGCCGTGGGCTGTTCTCGAGCGATCTCGAGCGCGAGGTTGGGCCCTGATGCCACCGCAATGCGCAACGGGTCACAGGCGAGCTCCTGCTCGATGACCTGGCTCATGCGCAATCCTGTCGAGCGCTCGACCCCCTTCATCAGACTGATGACTGGCGCGGTGCTGTCGGCCAGCAGCGGTCGAAGCGCCTTCAGATTTTCCCGCAGTGACTGACTCGGTACCGACAGGTACACCTGCTCGGCACCATCGAGCGCAGAACCGAGCGCATGCGTGGCATGAATCGTGCGCGGCAGATTGATACCGGGGAGGTACTTGGAGTTGCGCTTTCCCTCTTCGATCTCCAGCGCCTGCTCGGGACGGCGAGCCCACATCGTCACATGTGCCCCGCCGTCGGCGAGGATCTTGCCGAAGGTGGTGCCCCAGCTGCCGGCGCCGATGACCGCGACGCGCGGGCTGTCGTTCGCGCTTTTCTTACGGGTCAAGGCGTCCGGTCTCTCTCTGCCCGTGGTCGGACGGATTCCAGCGCGTATCCGGCGCCGTTTCACCGCGCAGATCTTCCAGCAGAGCGGTGATGGCGCTCATCAGCCGATTGGTCGCCTCCGTGAGCGCCGCCGGCTCATGCGCCCGCGCCTTCAGATCAGAGAGATCGATCGGATCGCCGACGATAACCTGGACGCGCTTGCGCGGCGGCCAGACGCTGAGCCCCTTCTGGTAACGGCCCATGATTTTCTGTGTTCCCCACTGTGCCATCGGAATGAGCGGAATGTCGCCGTTGAGCGCGAGACGAACGGCCCCGGATTTGCCTCTCATCGGCCACAGATCCGGATCACGCGTGAGAGTCCCCTCTGGGTATACGATCACTCCGCGCTCTTTCGAGACGAGCTTGCTCGACTGCTCGATCGTCTGCTTCGCCGCTGACGCGGACGTGGCCCGCGCGACCGGGACCATGCCCGTTCGACGCAGCAACCACCCGACGACCGGCACCCGAAAGAGGCTCTCCTTCGCCATGAACCGCGGGGCACGCCCCAGTCGCCACACCGCGACCGCGACGATCAGCGGGTCAAGCTCGGAGTAGTGATTCGGCGACAGCACGAACGCGCCGCGGCGCGGAAGCTTCTCTTTCCCCCGGATGTCGATCTTCGCGAGGAATCCGACGAGGGGAACGACCATCACAGCCAGAGCCCAGAACAGGCTCGGACGTGATTTCTCGGCAGACCGGGAACCCATCGGCCTCAACCGATGACGTCGAAGTCGGCGCCGAGGGCTTCCAGCTTGGCGAGGAACTTCTCGTATCCGCGCCGCAGAATGTTGACGCCGGACACGCGGGATTCGCCCTCTGCCGTCAGCGCGGCGATCACATGGCTGTAGCCACCACGGAGGTCGGGAACGACGATCTCGGCGCCACGCAGAGGCGTCGCGCCGGTGATGACCGCGGCCTGCTCGAGCTTGCGGCGCGCCACCCGGCGCGGTCCATCCTGCAGGCCGTGCGGGTGCACGACGATGTCGGCTCCCATCTTCACCAGCGCATCGGTGAAGCCGAAGCGGTTCTCGTACACCGTCTCATGAACGACAGACTGGCCTGCGGCCTGGGTGAGAGCGACGATTAGCGGCTGCTGCCAGTCGGTCATGAACCCCGGGTGGACATCGGTCTCGATCACGACGGGCTTGATCTCGCCATCGCGACGGAACAGGATGCCGTCTTCCTGGATGTCGAACCAACCGCCGGCTTTGCGAAACACGTTCAAGAACGTCAGCATCTCCTGCTGCTTCGCGCCGCCGACGAAGATCTCGCCGTCCGTGGCAAGCGCTGCGGAAGCCCAGGAGGCCGCCTCGTTGCGATCGAAGATCGATCGGTGGTCGTATCCGCGCAGCTTCTCCACGCCTTCGATGACGATCACTCGGTTGGGCTCATAGGAGATGATCGCGCCCATCTTCTGCAGAACCGCGATGAGATCCATGATCTCGGGCTCGATCGCGGCGTTGTGCAGTTCGGTGACGCCATCGGCGCGCACAGCGGTCAGCAGCACCTGCTCGGTGGCGCCGACACTCGGATACGGCAGGTGGATGTTCGCACCGTGCAGGCGCCCGTTCGGCGTCGACAGGCGAATGCCGCTGGGCAGCTTCTCCACAACGGCGCCGAACTTGCGAAGCGCATCGAGGTGGAAGTCGATCGGTCGGTCGCCGATGCGGCATCCGCCAAGGTCGGGGATGAACGCCTGTCCGAGCCGGTGCAGCAGCGGGCCGCAGAACAGAATCGGAATACGCGAAGCGCCCGCATGAGCGTCGATCTCTTCGAAATGCGCTGATTCGACGTCGCTCGGATCGAACACCAGAGCGCCGGGCTCATCGCCATCGGTCACACGGACGCCGTGTACCTCCAGCAGTGAGCGCACCACGGCCACGTCGCTGATCGCAGGAACGTCACGCAATGTGCTGACCGTCTCACCCAGCAGCGAGGCCACCATCGCCTTGGTCGCGAGGTTCTTGGCGCCCTTCACGTCGACGCGCCCACGCAGTGGACGACCGCCTCGGATCGCAAGCACGTCTCCTGTGGGCATCGCGTCCTGAGGGGCGTCGCGCAGGGGTGTCGTCATTCGATGGGCCTCACTTCAATTCCACGGATCGCGGCGAATACCGCCGGGGCAACTGCCCCTGGCCCACGTCCGCCCTCCTCAGAGCACCGGGAGGGTACGTGGCCGCCACGACTCGCGACGGGCCTCGAACTGCGCGATCTTGTCTTCATCGCGCAGCGTGAGCCCGATGTCGTCGAGCCCTTCGAGGAGCCGCCATCTAGTGTAATCGTCGATAGTGATGTCAGCCTGGAAATCGCCGATCGTGGCGGTGCGTGCTTCGAGATCGACCGTGATCGACGTACCGGGATTCGCGTCGATCTCAGCCCAGATGCGCTCCAGATCAGCCTCGGTGATCGTGGCCGCCAGCAGACCCTGTTTGCCGGCGTTGCCACGGAAGATATCGGCGAAGCGCGGGCTCAGCACGACCTGGAATCCGAAGTCGCGCAGCGCCCAGACAGCGTGCTCACGGCTTGAGCCGGTGCCGAAATCTGAACCGGCCACGAGAACGGAGGCCCCCTGGAAAGCCTCCTGATTGAGCACGAACTCGGGATCCTGACGCCAGGCGTGGAACAGCGCGTCGTCAAACCCGGTCTTCGTCACCCGCTTGAGGAACACAGCAGGGATGATCTGATCGGTGTCGACATTCGAGCGCTTCAGCGGAGCGGCTATTCCGGTGTGAGTGGTGAACTTCTCCATGGTCAGACTCCCGCTTCGACAGGCTCAGCGACCGGCTCGGCCGACAGATCGCTCGGACTGGACAACGTGCCGCGCACGGCGGTCGCCGCCGCGACCAGCGGCGACACCAGGTGCGTGCGCCCGCCTTTGCCTTGCCGGCCCTCGAAGTTGCGGTTCGAGGTGGATGCGCAACGCTCCCCCGGTGCCAGCTGGTCGGGGTTCATACCCAGACACATCGAGCATCCGGCGAAACGCCATTCGGCACCGAAGTCCTTCACGACCTGGTCGATTCCCTCGGCTTCGGCCTCGAGGCGCACACGGGCCGAGCCCGGCACGACCATGACCCGGACGCCATCGGCCTTCTTGCGCCCCTTGATGATCGATGCGAATGACCGCAGGTCTTCGATTCGGCTGTTCGTGCACGACCCCATGAACACGGCATCCACCGGCACCTCCTTCAGAGGCGTTCCCGGAGTGAGATTCATGTATTCGAGGGCACGCTCTGCAGCCGCGCGCTCGTTGGCATCGATGATCTGGGCGGGGTCGGGAACGCTCGCCGAGAGCGAGCTGCCCTGTCCGGGGTTCGTGCCCCACGTGACGAAGGGCTCGAGCTCATTCGCATCGATGAAGACCTCTGCGTCGAAAACCGCCCCCTCATCTGTGGGCAGTGTACGCCAGTACGCCACCGCGTCGTCCCAATCGCTGCCCCGCGGTGCGTGCGGACGGCCCTCCAAGTAGGCGAAGGTCGTCTCATCGGGTGCGATCATGCCGGCGCGGGCACCGGCCTCGATCGACATGTTGCAGATCGTCATGCGCCCTTCCATCGACAGCGAGCGAATCGCGCTGCCGCGGTATTCGAGCACGTAGCCCTGGCCGCCGCCGGTGCCGATCTTCGCGATGACAGCGAGGATGATGTCTTTCGCCGTGACGCCCTCGCGCAGCTCGCCCTCAACCGTGATCGCCATCGTCTTAAACGGCTTCAGCGGGAGCGTCTGGGTCGCCATGACGTGCTCGACCTCGCTTGTGCCGATGCCGAAGGCCATGGCTCCGAAAGCCCCGTGTGTCGACGTGTGCGAGTCGCCACACACGACGGTGATGCCCGGCATCGTCAGCCCCAGCTGCGGCCCGACGACGTGCACGATCCCCTGCTCGGCGTCTCCGAGCGAGTGCAGGCGTACGCCGAATTCCTCGGCGTTGCGGCGCAGCGTGTCGATCTGTGTGCGGCTGGTGAGGTCAGCGATCGGCTTGTCGATCTCGAGCGTCGGGGTGTTGTGGTCTTCCGTCGCGATAGTCAGATCAAGGCGGCGAAGCGGTCGGTTCTCCGCACGCAGACCGTCGAAGGCCTGCGGGCTCGTCACCTCGTGAACGAGATGGAGGTCGATGTAGAGGAGGTCGGGTTTCCCATCTTCGCCCTTGACGACGAGGTGGTCGTCCCAGACCTTCTCGGCGAGCGTTCGCGGGTGACTCGGAATATCGGGGGTATCAACGGAGGTCATGTCGTTCTCTCAAGGTCTGGGTGGTTCGGCCACGCTGAACTCCGCGACGAGAAAGGCCTATTGCGAGGTCTCGTCGCGGCTGGTAAGGAGAAGAACCACTCGCCGCATGGGTTCAGGTTACCACCGCGCCCGACCTTCTCGCCTCGCACGCATCGTAACCGGACGTCGCATTCGCCGCATCGGAGTCACCGGTCGTGACACTCTGACAGAGTGCGCAGCCCATCCTGTATGCGCTGACACCGAGAGAGGATCCGAATGACAGTGCCCGCTGATTCCGCGCAGTTCGCCACCCAGGCGCTGCACGCCACGCATGCTGTCGAAGCCGCGACGCCGCGCGCGACCCCGATTTATCTGACCGCCGGGTTCACCTTCGACAGCTTCGACGAAGCGGCAGCGCATTTCGACGGCGGGACGGGCTTCGGCTACACCCGCACCGGAAATCCCACCGTTCGCGCTGTCGAGAACCGTCTCGCGGCCTTGGAATCAGGCGCCGACGCGCTGCTGGTCGCCAGCGGGCAAGCGGCTGTCGTGACGGCGTTACTGACCGTCGCCGGCGCAGGCGATCACCTCGTCGCCTCCACGCATATCTACGAGGGCAGCCGCGGACTGTTCCTTGATAATCTCTCCCGACTCGGCATCGACACCGACTTCGTCGACGACATCGCCGATCCGGATGCCTGGCGCGCCCTGGTGCGACCCAACACCCGGGCGCTGTTCGCCGAGTCGATCTCCAACGCCCGAAACCACGTTCTCGACGTCGCGTCGATCGCGCGCGTGGGCGACGAGTCGGGCATCCCGCTGATCGTCGACAACACCCTCGCGACGCCGGCGCTGATCCGCCCGATCGAAAGCGGTGCAGCGATCGTGGTGCACTCGGCATCGAAATTCCTCGCCGGACACGGTGCCGTGCTGGGCGGCGTGATCGTGGATTCCGGTCGCTTCGATGTCAGCCGGAACGGTCATCTCTTTCCGCACCTCGTTCTGCCCGGCCGCGGTGGTGCTGCATCAGTCGCAGAACGTCACGGTTCGGCGTCACGCATCGCTTATGCACGCGAGGTCGTTGCACCACGATTCGGCCCCACGCCCTCTCCTCTCAATGCGTTCCTGATCGGTCAGGGTGTCGAGACCCTCGCGCTGCGCGTCGAGCGACAGTCCGAGAATGCACTGGCTGTCGCCCGGTGGCTCGCATCGCACGAGACGGTCGAGTCGGTCGACTATGCCGGGCTGGAAAGCCACCCTGACCACGCACGGGCGATCGGACAGCTCACGGGCAGTCACGGGTCGGTGTTCACCTTCACCGTCCGCGGGGGCGAACAGGCCGCCAGGCGCGTCATCGATGCCGTCGGTGTCTTCACGCACATGACTCATATCGGTGATGTGCGCTCACTCGTACTGCATCCGGCCACGACGAGTCATACGCTGCTGACGCCCGCTCAACGGGCACAGCTCGGTGTGCACCCCGGGACGCTTCGCGTCTCGATCGGCATCGAAGACCCCGCAGACCTCATCTCCGACCTGACCCAGGCGCTTTCGCTGGTACGCACCAAGGGAGCCGTCCGATGACACGCCCACAGCACTTCGGCTGGTTCCTCGCTCGTGGTTTCGGACCGCAGGGCTGGGGCTTTCCGTCTCTCGATTGGGAGTACGACTGGACCAGACCCGAGATCTACCAGGAGTCGGCACGCATCCTCGAGCAAGCCGGATTCGACCTCGTCATCATTGAGGACGCTCCGTCTCTAGGTTCGCCCGAGACGATCGACCTGCGCGTGCGTCATGCCTTCGGCGGACCCAAGCACGACCCGCTGCTGCTGGCACCGGCGCTGTTTCACGCCACCTCGCATCTCGGCGTCGTGCCGACGGTCAACCCTGCCGCTTACCTCCCTTACACTGCGGCTCGTCAGTTCGCGACGTTGCAGCATCTCAGCGGGCACCGCCTCGGCCTCAACGTCGTCACAGACACGGGAAGCGCACGTCATTTCTCGGATGCGGCGTCGCTCGGTCACGACGAGGCATACGACCGTGCGGAGGAATGGCTCGACGGCATCCGCGAGCTGTGGCGCAGCTGGGACGATGACGCTCTCGTCCTCGATCGCGCGACCGACCACTACGCCGACGGATCGCGGATGCGTGCGATCAGGCACCGCGGTACGCATTACGCCTTCGACGGGCCGCTCAACGCACTGCCCTTCACCGACGGAGAGCCGGCGATCGTGTCGCCCGGCGGCTCCGGCCGCGGGCTCGGCTTCGCCGGCGCGAACTCCGACGTGCAACTCGCCCTCGCTCCCCTGAACGAGACCTCCGTGCGCGCTTATCGCGCCAAGATCCACAACGCGGCCATCGAGCGGGGTCGACGCCCCGACGACATCAAGATCCTGTTCGCGATCCAGCCGGTCATCGTGTCGTCTGCGGAAGAGGCAGACCGCGTCGTGGCCGCCTCGGCGTCGCCCGACGACGCCGTTCTGACCCAGATCGCGCGCAAGCAGTCGAGCGACCTCGAAACCGATCTCACAGCGCTCGATCTGGATGCGCCGCTGGACCGCTCGGTCTTCGGCCCGCACGTCTCGCAAGGCAGCATCGCACGTCTGGTCGGCGACCGCGCAGATGATGCACCGCTGCGGGCGCATCTGACCGCGCTCGCGCGCGCCGGGCGCATCCGAGACCGCTCCGGCTTCGTCGGGACGGCGGATGAGTTCGCCGACCTCATCGAGGAGCTGGGCGAATGGGGCAACGACGGCGTGCTGCTCTGGGGTGATTTCCATCCGGTCACGGTGCACCGCATGCTGGATGAGCTCGTGCCGATTCTCCGGCGACGCGGCATTCTGCGCCGCGAGTACGCTCCCGGCGGGCTGCGGGCGAACCTGCAGGCGTTCTGACACCGACAGGCTCGCCCCGCGCCGTCACTGTTTGAGCTTCTCGGCCTTCTTGTCGCGCGCCGAGGCGATGAGGCTGGCGATCGTCGCCACGGCCATCGACGCGAAGATGACCGCGAGCGAGATCCAGTTGTTGATGTCGGGCGCCCACAGGATCGGCAAGCCGTCGTTGATGAACGGCAGCTCGTTCTCATGCATGGCGTGCAGGATGAGCTTCACTCCGATGAAGCCGAGGATGAACGCCACGCCGTAGTGCAGGTACCGGAGCCGGTCGAGCAGGTCGCCGAGCAGGAAGTACAACTGGCGCAGACCCATGAGTGCGAACAGATTGGCGGTGAAGACGATGAACGGGTCCTGCGTCACGCCGAAGATCGCGGGGATCGAGTCGACCGCGAACATGAGGTCGGTGACGCCCAGTGCGACGAACACGATGAGCATCGGCGTCCACATCTTCTTACCGGCCACGACCGTACGCACCTTGGCACCGTCGTAATCGTCGCTGATGCTGATGCCGCGCCGCAGCATGCGGATGATGAAACTCTCGGTCTGCTTATCGTCTTCGTGCTTCTCCGGCATGGCCTGACGGATCGCTGTGAAGACGAGGAATGCGCCGAAGAGGTAGAAGATCGGGCTCAGGTGCTCGACGGCGGCACCGACGATGATGATGAACACGGCTCGCAGCACGAGGGCGATGATGATGCCCACCATCAGCGCTTCCTGCTGATAACGACGCGGCACAGCGAACTGCCGCATGATCAGCACGAACACGAAGAGGTTGTCGATGGAGAGGCTGTATTCCATCGTCCAGCCGGTCAGGAAGTCCAGCGAGGTCTTGCTGTCTCCGACGAAGAAGAGCACGACCGCAAAGATCAGGGCGAGCGTCACATAGAACGCGACCCACAGACTGGACTCTTTCGTCGACGGGATATGCGGACGCTTCAGGATGAGAAGCAGATCGGCTATGAGGATGACGGTCAGAACCACGAGAGCTGTGATCTCAAACCACACGGGAATGTTCAAGGGCTGTCAGCGCCTTTCGAGAGGGTCGGTTATCTGCCGAAAGTCTCTCCCCCGCACAGAATGTGCGTCGCGCGACCGGAGCAGCTTCAGTGGCACTCGTGATGACGATCCGCGCAGGTCGGGATACTCCCTCTCGCGCAACCGAGTCTAGCGGACGATCGCGCCCGAAGCAGGAACGGCGAGAAACGATCTGAGACGATTCGGTAACAGCCGACACTCTCTCTATGAGAGACACCGAACGGAGCAGGATGCCGCACCGATCGCAAGACCAGGAATGGGCCGCACGGGCGGCCGGAGGCGATGAGAGCGCCTTTCGGTCGCTATATCGCGCGCACGTTCGCGCTGTGTATTGGATTGCTTACGGCATCGTGGGATCCGCCGCCGACGCCGAGGACGTCACGCAGGAGACCTTCGTGGTCGCCTGGCGAAAGCTTGTGACGCTGGAACTCGTGGGCGATTCGATTCTGCCGTGGCTTGCGACGATCTGCCGGTTTCAAGCGGCGAATCGGATGCGCCAGCGCCGCCGCGACCGATCACACACAACTGACGCCGCTGATGAGCGGATCGCTGACACCGTGAACATCGAAGAGCAGGTGATCACCGCCTCGCTGGCCGAGCGGATCATGGCAGAGCTCGGCACACTGAGTGCACTGGATCAGGACATCTTTCGGTTGTGTGCTGCAGAGGGTTATGGCTATCAGGCGGCTGCGGCACAGCTCGGTGTGAGCCACGCTGTCGTTCGGAACCGTCTCTCTCGGGTGCGCACGCGGTTGCGTGGCACCGTTCAGGAAGTGAGAGACGCATGAACCAGCACACTCCCGACGAAGCGTTGCCCGTTCTCTCTGCGGAGAGCATCACCCGAATCGAGAACGCCGTGTTTACCGAGATAGCCGAGGCCCGACCGCCACGCACGGCGCGGGCGTCCCGTGCACGACGGCGGCGATGGTTGACCGGGCTCGGCGTCGCCGCCGCGTTCGCCGCCGGCATCCTGGTGGCCCCGCCGATTCTCGGCATCGTGGGAACCGGCGCCTCGATGGGCGGTAGCGCCAGCGACAGCGCAGCGATTGAGGAGACCGGGGTCGCCGAGGTCGTTCCCTCGACGATCGATCCGTCATCGATTGCCCTGGACGGGGCTGCATCAACGCCGCGCGAGATCATCCAGACGGCGCAGGCGACCGTCCAAGTCGCCGACATCCGAGACGCCGCCGATGAGATCACAGCTCTCGCAGCTTCGCACGGCGGATACGTCGAGAGCACCGAGATCAGCACGATGCCGGTCGAGGATCACACCTCCGCTGAAGCGCCGCCTGATTCGGGACACGGCTGGATCAGCATCCGTGTTCCTGCCGCGGATCTGAGCGTGGTGATGCAGGTGCTGGATGACTACGGCACTGTGCTCGACTCGTCCGTGGCGAAGGAAGACGTCACCGCCGCGGCCATCGATCTTCGTGCTCGCGTGGACGCGACGCGCGCCTCGGTCGATCGTCTGACCGATCTGATGGCGAACACGGCGACGGTCTCGGAATTGCTCGAGGCAGAGGTGGCGCTATCGGAGCGCCAGGCCCAACTGGAGTCATATGAGCAGCAGTTGGCGGCGCTCGACGATCAGGTTGAGATGTCGTCGCTGCGGGTCGCGCTCACCCGTACCTCAACGCCGACAACCGCAGACCCTGCCGGGTTCGGCGATGGGCTGCTGGCCGGATGGAACGGACTCATCGTCTCGTTGAACGCCCTCGTCATCGCGTTCGGGTTCCTGCTGCCCTGGTTGGGCGTGGCCGCCGTCATCGCACTCATCGTCTGGCTGATCCTTCGCTGGCGTCATCGCATTCGCGACGCTCAGAATCCCTGAATTTCCGGGATATACAAGAAATCTTGTTGAAACTGGGCAGCGCGCTTAACGTTGTCGACATGGAAGACATCTCGGTCATCACCGCCGTGCATCATCCCCTCCGCCGGCGCATCTTCGATTACCTGCTCCTCTACGGCACGGCGCAGGTGACGGCGATCTCACGAGCTCTGGCGAGCCAGGTCGGCAGCATCAGCCATCATCTGCGCATGCTCGAGCGCGCCGGCGTCGTCGAGCGCGTGGCTGACCCGCACGGTGACCGTCGAACCAGCTGGTGGAAGCTCAGCCGCAGCTCGATGACGTGGTCGGCAGACGATTATCCGGATTCGCCAGCTGATGCTCTGCTCGCACGCGAGGCCGACCGCAACGTGATCCGCCGGCAGATCGATCGACTGCAGCGCTGGCACCATCGCCGCCGCAACGGCGAGCTGGCCGACTATGACGGCTACAACAGCGAAACGCTCGGCTGGGCGACGCCGGACGAACTCAGCGACCTGGCCGACCGCGTTCAGGCCACGGTTCGACAGTGGCACGATGAGATCGACACGGACGACGGGCAGACACGTACGCCGGTCTTCTTCTTCGCTCGTGCCTTTCCCACTGAGCCATGATGGCTGTCAGCGAGCCGCAGCTGCTCCGCGAGCCACCTCCGTTCTCGCGGGATCGTGCCGTTCATCTGTGGATCGGTGTCAAGGCTCTCTCCGATGCCGGCGACGCGATCTGGTCGATCGCTCTCGCCTGGACGGCCGTGCAGATCACGTCGCCGGCGATCGCGGGCCTCATCGTCGCCGCAGGAACTCTGCCGCGAGCCGTGATTCTCCTGTTCGGCGGCGTCCTGGCTGACCGCGCCAACGCGCGGCATGTGATGATGCTCTTCAACGTACTCCGAATCGGCGTGCTCATCGCGGTCGCGGTCTGGGTGCTCTTCTCCTCTCCCTCCGTCATCGTTCTGCTGCTCGCCGCGATCGCCTTCGGTGCCTGTGACGCGTTCTACGAGCCCTCGGCGGCAACGATCGCGCGGCAGATGGTGCACACGCGTGATCTTCCCTCCTACAGCGCTCTCATGCAGACGGCGTCGCGACTCGGCACGATGGGTGGAGCCGCGATCGGCGGGTTCCTCGTGGCTGGCACCGGCATGGTGGGAAGCGCATCGATCAACGCGCTGACCTTCACCGTGGTGGTGGCGTTCATCGCCATCTGGCTCCGACCGCGATTCGCCCTGCCACGCACCGAGAAGGAGTCGCCGTTGCGCGGCATCCGCAAGGGATTTGTTCATCTGCGCACCGACCCCGTCACGCGCACACTCGTGATCGCGCTGTCCGGACTCAATCTCGCTGTCGGGCCAGCGGTGGGGATCGGGCTCGCGCTGCGCGCCCACGACCAGGGATGGGGCGCAGCCGCCGTCGGCATCTTCGAGGGTTTGCTCGGACTCGGAGCCGCTCTGGGCGCCGTGTCGGTCGCCCGATGGCGCCCGCGGCACGAAGCACGCGCCGGGTTCTCAGCGCTGGTCGTGCAGGGCATCGCCATCGCCGCACTCGGATTCGGGCCGTCCTGGAGCGTCGCAGCTTCGTGTTTCGTGATCGGCGCCACCGCGGGCTACGCATCCGTCCTCCTCGGGTCCACGTTCGCAGCAACCGTCGACCCGATGTATCTCGGCCGAATGAGTTCGATCACCCGCCTGGGCGATGACGTGCTCATGCCGCTCGCGATGGCGGTGTTCGGGGCACTCGCCTCGGCGACCGCCCTCTGGGTTCCCTTCGTCGCCTATGGCGCGGCGATGACAGCCCTCATGCTCATTCCCTTGAGAAACCGTGCCTTTCGAGATCTCTCGGTGAGTCACGGCGGGTAAATGTCCGACGCGGCGAGGCGAGGCCGCTAATGTCTTCGTCATGACTCGCACAGCTCCGACGACACCCACCGTGCCTGCCGGCCGCGACCTCACGCTCGATCTCGCACGGGTCTTCTGCGTCGTGCTCGTCGTCTTCGTGCACATTCTGTTCACCGGCGTCGGAATCGGCCCCGATGGCTCGCTGCTGATCGAGAAGACCGTCGAACGACAACCGTGGTTCAGCGCCGCCACCTGGGTTCTGAACATCATGCCGCTGTTCTTTGTCGTCGGCGGCTACGCGGCGCGGGCGGGCTGGCGTTCCGCCGTCAAGAAGGGCCTGAGCGCAGATGATTTCGTGCGGGTGCGCCTGGCGCGTCTCGCACGACCTGCGCTGGTGGTCTTCGTGTTCTTCACCGTCGCGCTCGCGGCGGTGCGGATGCTCGGGATCGATCCGGCACTCGTCGACGGTATCGCGATCGGTGTCGGCTCGCCGCTGTGGTTTCTCGCCGCCTACCTCGTGGCGCAGGCCTTCGCTCCGCTGCTCATGCGGTGGCACGACCGGCACGGCTGGCGGGTTCTCGTTGCTGCTGCTCGCCGCGTTGATCGTGGACACCGTGCGGTTCGTCATCATCGGTGGCATCTTCGGCGTCGGTGCGGTGCCCGAGACCGGGTACGGGTTCGGACAGGAGCTCTTCGGCATTCCCAATGTCATGTTCGTCTGGCTCTTCGCCCAGCAGGTCGGCTTCTTCGTCTATGACGGCTGGTTCCAACGGCGACGGTGGTGGCAGCTCGTCCTCCTGATAGCGGGCGGGTACGCGGCTCTGGGGGCCCTGGTCTCGCTCGGCGGATACTCGTGGAGCATGCTGACCAACCAGTGGCCGCCGACCGCGCTGATGGCGATCCTGGCTGTGGTGCAGGCATCCGCCCTCACGCTCTTGCATGCGCCGCTCACCGCTCTCATGCGAACCAGACCAGCCCAGGCGGTGGTGTTCGTGCTCGGGTCTCGACTGATGACGATCTACCTCTGGCATCTGCCGATGATCATGGTGCTGACCGGCATACAGCTGTCGCTACCGCTTCCGCTGCCCGCGCCCGGAAGCGCGACCTGGTGGTGGACGCGTCTGCCGTTCTTGCTTGTCGTCCTCGGCGCGGTGTGGGTGCTGTCGCTGTGGCTCGTGCGCTTCGAGAAGGTGCCGGCGGCGGGCGCACCGCGGTTCTCTGCTCGATGGGCGACCGTGCTCGGGGCCATCGTGTTTATCGTGCCGGTGCTCGCGATCACCGCATACGGGCTCGATCTCCTCCTTGCCGCGATCGCGCTCGTCGGCACGGCCGTCGCGCTGGCGCTGACGGGTTCCGTCTCGGCCCGGCGAGGCGCCGACGTCGTCGCCTGACCCACCGCGGCAAACGCGTGCAGGCCGATATGGTGGCACACGTGAGCAGGCGTCGATTCAGCACCGCGGGGCTGAGCCCGGGCTACTTTGCTGGGGTCATGGGCACCGGGATCATCTCGATCGGCGCGACGCTCAATGGATACGACCTGCTCGCGACGATTCTGCTGTGGTGCGCGGTGGTGTTCTACGTGGTGCTGATTGTGCTCAATACCCACCGGTTCTTTGCGCACCGCGATCGTTTCCTCGCCGATCTGTCTGATCCGTCACGGGCGTTCGGGTACTTCACCTTCATCGCCGCGACAGATGTCATCTCGACCGCGCTGTTGAGTACCGTGTACGCGGAAGCGGTCATCGTGCTGCTGGGCGTGTCGATCGTGGCGTGGCTAGCGCTCGGCTACGGCATTCCCTGGTTGGCCATGCTCGGCAGCGGTCACCGCCGCACGCTGCAAGGCGCGAACGGCAGCTGGTTCGTGTGGGTCGTCGCCAGCCAGTCGATCGCGATCGTCGCCTCAGGTCTTGAGAGCGTCTACCTGCAGTTTCGGCCGGCGCTGGCGATTATCGCGGTGATGGCGTGGGCTATCGGCATCGTGCTCTACGTCGCCTGCGCGATCTTCGTCACCTTGCGCGTGATGCTCTACGGGCTGAAGCCGTCAGAGCTCGATCCGACCTACTGGGTGACCATGGGGGCGCTGGCCATCACTGTGGTCGCCGGATCCCACATCGTCGAGATGCAGGACGCCCCGATGGTAGCGGCCACCAGGGGCCTGATCGCTGGCATGTCGGTGATCTTCTGGTCGTTTGCCACCTGGCTTCTCCCCGTGCTCGTCGCCGCCGGATTCTGGCGCCACCGGCGCCACCGCGTGCCGTTGCGCTACGAGCCGGGGCTGTGGAGCGTCGTCTTCCCCGTCGGCATGTATGCCGTCGCGAGCGTCTCCCTCGGTCGTGCCGATGCGATACCGTTTCTCGACACCATCGGAAGCACCTGGTATTGGCTCGCCTTGGTCGTCTGGGCTGCTGTGGCCGTCGCCATGATCGTTCATCTCTGCCGGGGCGCTGCGAGGCGCGGATGATACGCGAAAACCCCCGGGCGAACCGGGGGTTTTCGATGTTGCGTGACCCCAGCGGGATTCGAACCCGCGTTACCGCCGTGAGAGGGCGGCGTACTAGGCCGCTATACGATGGGGCCAGGTCTTGCGATGCGTTTCCGCGCCGCGACAACCGTTCAAGTATGCCATGAGATTTCATCCTCCGCCAAATCGCCACAACGTCCATTCCGTGCTCGGGCGCGTCGAAGTTCCGCAGAGTTTGCCAGCCGCCCGCATCCGGGGTTTACTCGCTGCATGCGCGTCACAAAGTACGAACATGCCGCCCTTCGACTCGATGAGAGCGGGGAGGGCCTCCTGGTCGACCCGGGCTCGTTCACCACGCCCATCGACGACCTCTCCGGCATCGTCGCGGTCGTGATCACGCACGAACATCCCGATCATTGGACTCCCGAGCACCTCGATCGCATCCTCCGCGCAGCGCCGGGCACACCGATCTTCGCGCCGGCGGGGGTCGCTGCGGCGGCGACAGACTACGAGATCACCGAGGTCACTGCCGGCGACACCGTGACGGCCGGACGTTTCACCCTGCGCTTTTTCGGCGGCGACCATGCCGTGATCCACTCGTCCGTGCCGCCCGTGCAGAACGTCGGCGTGCTCATCAACGACCAGCTCTACTACCCCGGCGACTCCTACGCCGTGCCCGAGGGCGTCGACGTCGACGCATTGGCAGCCCCGCTCGGCGCGCCGTGGCTGAAGATCGGTGAGGCGATGGACTTCGTGCTCGCCGTGAAGCCTCATCGTGCATTCGGCGTGCACGACATGACGCTGTCGGTCATCGGCCGCAACATGCACCGGCAGCGCTTGGCATGGGCGACCGAGCAGAGTGGCGGTGAGTTCTTCGAGCTCGATCCTGGCGACACGCTGGATCTGTGACGATGGCGGATTCCCCCGCCACTGAGCTGCTCAGCGAGGAATCTGCGCCGAACGCACTCTGAGGTCACGCGCGAGGTGGTCGCGCTGTTCGATGACAAGTCGGCGCAGAGCGCCCGGCGCGTCCGCATTCGCCTCGAGCCAGGCGTCGACGGCGGCGAGCGAGTCGGATGCCGGGAACAGACCGTTGACGAGCCGGCGCGCCAACTCGATGCTGCGGTCCTGCCAGGCGCCGCGAATGCGCGCGAAGTAGTCGTCGTCCAGACCAGCGATGAGGTCACGCCGCCCGCCGGCGCGCACACCGTCGATCGTGGCGCTCAGGTGATCATTGGTGAGCGTGTCGTCCTCCCACGCCGCATGCCATGCCGCGGTGCGCGACTCGACTGTGGGATTGGCCCACATCGCACGGATCGAGGCCGTGCGACCGCTGGCGGTGTCGTCGCGCTCGAGCTCAGCGGAGATATGCTCACCGCTGGCGTGGCCGGTCGCACGCAGCGCGGTCAGCAGTGCCCACCGCAGATCAGGGTCGACGGACAGACCCGCTGGTGCGTCACCGTCGAGCATTGCGCGAATCTCGGCTGCGCGAGCATCGTCATAGGAGGATGCGGCGGCAAAGGCCCGTGCCCACGACAGCTGCGCGTCACTGCCGGCGTCCGCCTCGTTCAAGGCGTTCCAGGTCGTGGCGACCCAGTCTGTGCGATATGCGCTCCGGAGTTCTTCAGGCAGATAGTGCCCAATGGCGTACGCCGCGTTGGCGAGGACTCCGGTGAGCAGTCCGATGTTCGCTTCGGACGCTGCGTGCGCACCGACGATCCGTACGTATCGCTCTGCGGGGAGTTCGCCGTCGCGCGTGGCATTCCACAGCGACGACCACACCAGGGCCCGCGGCAGCGGCTCCAACGAAGACAGCGCCTCTTCCACGGCATCCAGAGAACGCTCATCGAGTCGCGCCTTCGCATAGGTGAGGTCATCGTCGTTGATGAGCACGAGGTCGGCTTCTGCGAATTCCACCGGTGTCTTCTCAGCAGAGATGTCGAGTTCGACAAGCTCACGACGCACAAGCCGACCGTCGGTGAGCTCATACAAGCCTACGCGCAACCGGTGCGGTCGCGGATTCGTCTGCACCAGCATCCGCTCGTCGCTCACGGTATGGAGCTGCAACGTCGACACACCGCTCGTCTCCAACCACGCTTTCGACCAACCGCGCATGTCGCGGCCGGAGACCTCTTCGAGCTGCACCAGCAGATCTTCCAGCGTCGTGTTGCCGTAGGCGTGAGCGGCGAAGTAGCGACGAGCACCCTCGAAGAAATGCTCTTCGCCGACGAATGCCACCAGTTGCTTCAGGACAGACGCCCCCTTGGCATAGGTGATGCCGTCGAAGTTCAACTTGGCCGCTTCGAGATCGGTGATATCGGCGACGATCGGATGTGTCGTCGGCAACTGATCCTGCTGGTACGCCCAGGCCTTGCGGTTCGCGGCGAACCGCACCCAGGCATCCGTGTAGCGCGTCGCGGCAGCGGAGGCGTGCGAGCCCATGTAGTCAGCGAAGGACTCCTTCAGCCACAGGTCGTCCCACCAGCGCATCGTGACGAGATCGCCGAACCACATGTGTGCCATCTCGTGCAGGATCGTGTTCGCGCGTGCGCCTCGCTGCGCGTCGGTGGCTGCGCCGCGGGCGAGGTATGCCTCGGTGAAGGTGACGAGGCCGGGATTTTCCATGGCGCCGAGGTTGTACTCAGGAACGAAGATCTGGTCGTACTTGCCCCACGGGTATGCGAAGGCGAACGCCTCGGTGAAGAAGCCGAGCCCCTGTCTGGTGACCTCGATAATCTCGTCTGCTTCGAGGAAAGCCGCCAGTGAGGGGCGGCAGAGGACGCCGAGCTCGATGCTCTGATCGCCGTGCCGCCACACGCCGTCGACACGGTGATAGGGACCTGCTGCGACCGCGGTGATGTAGCTCGACAGCGGCAAGGTCGGAGCGAACTCCACCGTCTGTGTTTCGCCCTGTTCGTCCACGGTGACGACGGGCTGATTCGACAACACGTGCCATCCGAGCGGGGCGCTGACGACGAAGGTATACGACGCCTTCATGTCAGGTTGCTCGAAGCACGCCATCACGCGACGCGAATCAGCCGGTTCATACTGGGTATACAGGTATGTCTCGCCATCGACCGGGTCGACGAATCGGTGCAGTCCTTCACCAGATCGACTGTAAGCACCGCGTGCCTCGACGATGACAGTGTTGGATGCCGCCAGCCCGGTGACCGCGATGCGAGCGCCGTCGTACCGAACGGGCTGCTCGACGCCGTTGACACTCACCCGGCTGACGGATTCGCCGATGAAGTCGATCCACGTCTCGGATGCGGTGGCATCGAACATCAGCGTGGTCGTGGTGCGGAAGCCGCTCTGGTCAGGATCGATCGCGTCGCGCAGGTCGAGTTCGACGCGTGACGTATGCACGGTGATGCTCGCGGATCGCGCGGCTGTCTCATCTCGGGTCAGGTTCGCTGATCTCATCTCTTCATCGTTTCATGCGCGCCGAGATCTCGACGAACACCGGGCGATGCAGATGGGCTACGATTGACCGAAACCTTCACGATGGCTCTCGGAATCTCCGGCAGTTCATCGGTCCGACTGCCAGCCGGCACGGTGACCACTCACTATTTCCTCCTCCATCTACCTCACGCTCTCAGCACTGTCGAGCCGCGATCTACGCCGCCGCAGCGAGAGCCCGCAAGCTGCCGAGCCGAACATCGTCGAGGCATGACGGGTCGAAGCTCGGCCCACGAACACAAAGGAAACACAGCATGGCCACTGGCACTGTCAAATGGTTCAACTCCGACAAGGGCTACGGCTTCATCGCTCCCGATGACGGTTCGGCCGATGTCTTCGCGCACTTCAGCGCGATTCAGGGCACCGGACACCGCAACCTCGAGGAAGCGCAGAAGGTCGAGTTCGACACGGAGCAGGGCCCGAAGGGTCCTCAGGCGACGAACATCCGCTCGCTCTGATCTGAATCAACACAGCCCGCACCTCGCCCCGGCGAGTGCGGGCTGTGTAGTGTCTGGTGCTCTCGATTTGACTCATCCGGTCTCGGCACGTAGGTTACAGATCGGTAACGGTCTCACCCGAAGGGATCGTCCGCGAGCACATGTGCTCCTTTGGAAGGATCCCGTCACGACTTCAGCACCACCCGAGGGCGCGCCCGAAGACGCCCCCGAGACAGCTCCAGCCCGGCCGCGACTGCGGCGCGACCTGCGACCCCGCACGGCTCCTGTCGCCCCGCCCGCGTCGAATCCGACGAAGCCCGCACGCCCCACCTCGGCGACTCCCCCAGCCCGTCGCGCAACAGCCGGCAAGAAACGGCCCTGGGCGAAGACCAAGGCCATCGGCGCGACCTTCGCCATCGGCGCGCTGGTCACCGGTGTGGCGATACCCGCCTTGAGCGCAGGCGCCGATCCCGTCTCGGCCCAAGCGGTCAGTCCCCTGGCCGCAGCCGAAGACGATGCCCAGTCGTATAGCGCTGACGATGAGATCCGCGCCACTATCGCCCCACGAGGAAACTTCGGGGCCACGACGCCGGAAGAGATCGAGGAGACGCGGTCACAGGCTGTCGCCGCCGCCCTCTCGGCCGGAATGCCCTTCGCCAGCGCCATTGACATTCCGATCGCCGACGGCGTCGTCATGCCGATGGCCGCCGGCAGCTACTCGTTCACCTCAGCGTTCGGTGATGCCCGGCCGGGGCGCACCCATCTGGGACAAGATTTCGCCGCCTCGACGGGCACACCGATCCGAGCGGCCATGACCGGATGCGTGTCTCGTTCGACCGAGAGCTATCAGGGCTACGGTGTCACGATCCAGATCGAGAGCATCCTGGACGGACAGGCCGTGAGCACCGTCTATTCACACCTGAACTATGGCACACGAGCCGTTGAGGTCGGCGACTGCGTCGAAGAGGGGCAGTACCTCGGCGACGTCGGCTCGACAGGCTATGTGTTCGGGTCATGCCTGCACTTCGAGGTACACGTCGGCGGCGTCGCGATCGACCCGCGTCCGTGGCTTCAGCAGCACGTCGGCTGAGCCAGCGAGAAACGAAAACCCCCGCCTGAGCGGGGGTTTTTCTTTGGCTGGGGTACCTGGACTCGAACCAAGAATGGCGGTACCAGAAACCGCTGTGTTGCCAATTACACCATACCCCAAGGGCGAAACCAGAGCTTCGCACCGAGGTACTACTGTACCCGACTTCGCGGGTGCGTCCAAAACGCGCGGCTCGATTGACACCGCCGGGCGCGTCTTGCGCCTCACTCCCGCAGCACGTCGCGGAGCAGGCCCAGTCGGCGCAGCGATTCGTCCTTGCCCAGCAGTTCCATCGACTCGAACAACGGCGGTGAGACGCGCCGCCCCGTGATGGCGACACGAGGCGGACCGTAGGCGACGCGCGGCTTCAGCTCGAGCTTCTCGACCAGCGCGGCGGCCAAGGCATCCTGAATGTTCTGCGGCGTGAAATCTGTGACCGGCTCGAGAGCCGTGACACATGCCTCGAGAACGTCAGCAGCGTTCGCGGGCAGGCCCTTCATCGCATCGGCGTCATAAGAGATGTCGTCAGTGAAGAGGAAGCCCATCATCCCCACAACATCTCCCAGCAGCTGCACGCGCTCCTGCACGAGCGGAGCCGTGCGGAAGGCGAGCACCAGCTGCTCATGCGTCGGCTCATCGAACAGGCCCGCCGCAGCCAGATACGGGATCGTCCGCTCGGCGAAGTCCTTCTCATCGAGCATTCGGATGTGGTCACCGTTGATCGACTCGGCCTTCTTCTGGTCGAAGCGCGCCGGGTTCGGATTCACGTTTTCGATGTCGAACGCGGCCACGAACTCGTCCAGAGAGAAGACGTCGCGATCGGGACCGATCGCCCAGCCCAGCAGCGCCAGGTAGTTCAGCAGCCCCTCCGGGATGAAGCCGCGGTCGCGGTGCAGGAACAGATCGGCCTGCGGGTCGCGCTTGGAGAGCTTCTTGTTGCCTGTTTCTCCCAAGACGAGCGGCATGTGCGCGAAGCGCGGCACGAATGTCGTCACGCCGGCTTCGATCAATGCCGCATACAGCACCAGCTGGCGAGCCGTCGACGGCATGAGGTCTTCGCCGCGGAACACGTGCGTGATGCCCATCAGCGCATCATCGACCGGATTGACAAAGGTGTACAGCGGCACACCGTTCGGACGCACGACGACGAAGTCAGGGAAGGAACCAGCGGGGAACGTGACCTCACCGCGGATGAGATCGACATAGGTGAGATCTTCATCCGGCACGCGCAGACGCAACGCCGGCTGGCGCCCCTCAGCGCGGAACACCGCCTTCTGCTCATCGGTCAGGTCGCGGTCGAAGTTGTCATAGCCGAGCTGCTTCGCACGGCCGTTGGCCTCGTTGCGCGCGTCGATCTCTTCGGCGTTTGAAAAGCTCTCGTAGAGTGCTCCGCTGGCGAGCAGCTTGTCGATCACACCACGGTAGATGTCGTGACGCTCAGATTGCCGATACGGTGCGTGCGGCCCACCGACCTCGACGCCCTCATCCCAGTCGATCTTCAGCCAACGCAGGGCGTCGAGCAGCTGCTGATAGCTCTCCTCGCTGTCACGCGCAGCATCCGTGTCCTCAATACGGAAGACGAGCTTTCCGCCGTTGTGGCGCGCATAGGCCCAGTTGAACAGCGCGGTGCGGATGAGCCCGACGTGCGGAAGACCGGTCGGCGATGGGCAGAAGCGAACGCGAACGTCGGCACCGGTAGCAGTTGTGGTGAGAGCGTGAGGAGTAGCCATAGCCCCTCAATCCTACGCGTGCGCGAGAGTGTCAACCGGCGCGTCCCCCGGCCAGCGCTGCCGTGTGCTCCAGCGGCACTTCACCCTCGACCGCAGACTCGTCGCAGAGTACGTCAAACGCTCGGCGGAACGCCGCGCGATCGTGGGGGTCGAGCGACAGATACAACGCCCCGGCGGAGGCGACACCGCCCTCGGCCGACAGCCACAGCGCCTCGGGCGACACCTTCCAGACCCAGCTGAGCTCGGTCGCCTCCACACCGTGCCAGCCGCCATCAGCCAGCATCCGGCTAAACCCGCCCGCTGAACGCTCGAAGTCCTTCTCGGCAGGAAGCCGGGCCCCCGCCATCGGCGGGAGTCCTGCGCGGTCGCTCACCGTCGCCCAGAACCACGACGGTGACAGAGTCCAGATCGTCGCGATGAGCGCAGCATCCGCGCGCGCGACCCGGCGAAGCTCGGCGGCAGCCGCCCGCGGATCCGGCACATGGTTGAGCACGAAGTTCGCCGTGACGGCGTCGAATGAGGAATCCGCGAATGGCAGCTCCGGCAGGGCGCCGGCGACGAACGCAATCATCGGATGCCGCGCTGCCGCAACGTCGCGCATCGTCTTCTCGGGCTCGCAGCCGGTCACCGCCCAGCCGCGCTCAGCAAGCGCAGCCGCCAGGGTTCCGGTTCCCGACCCGACATCGAGCGACCGCCGCTCCTCCGGCGCACCCAGCGCCTCGGCGATCGCCTCCGTCGTCCCAGCGCACAGCGCGTCATACGACGCGGCGTAGGCGGCTCCGACACCGTCCCAGCCACTCATGCGACACGCATCCGGCCCGCTGGCGCGGTCACGACGATCGCAAGAACGATGACGGATGCCGCGACGCCCAGCCCCGCGTACTGGAAGTTCGCGAGCACGACGCCCGCCAACACCGCACCGGCAGCCGCACACAGGCTCATGAGAGAGTCGCTGCGCCCTTGACGACGCGTTCGCAGCTCGGGAGCACTCGCCTCGGTCAATAGCGCAGCCCCAGCGACCGTCGCCGCGCTCCACCCGAGCCCGAGCAGAATCAGGGCGGTCATCACTCCCCCGGCCGAATCGTTCGCGAAGACCGCGAAGCCGAGAGCGCCCGCCAGCATCGCCTGCCCGAGAAGCACCACCTGCAATCGACCCCACCGGTCGGCCAGAATTCCGAAGATCGGAGACAGCCCGTACATCCCCGCCACATGCAGCGCGATCGTCACACCGACGAGCGATGACACATCGGCGCTGGATGCATGCCCGGCATGGGCGCTGTGGGCCATATGCGACAGGTGCACCGGCGTCATCGCCATGACAGACGCCATCACGACGTGCGAACCCGCGATCGCGAGGATCGCATAACGAGCCACCGCCGGTCGATCGCGCACGGCGGGCGTCGAGGCCTGCGTCGCCGCGGCATCTCGCGCAACACGCTGCGCCAGAAGCAGCGGGTCGGGTCGCAGCGCGACGATGTACAGTGTGAATGCCGCCAGCTGCGCGACGAGCGAGAACAGATACGAACCGGTCTGCGGCGGCATGCCGATCGCTTGGCCGACGATCTCGCCCGGCCCCAGCAGCAACGGGCCAGACACCCCGCCGATCGTCGTCGCCCAGACGACCACAGAGAGATCACGACCGCGATGCTTCGGCGACGCCAAGTCCGTGGCGGCAAAGCGTGACTGCAGATTGCCCGCGTTGCCAGCGCCGATCATCACGATGCCGACCAGCAGCATCGGGAAGAGCCGCAGCGCAGCAGCAAGGATCACCACGGCGATTCCGACCAGTGCGAACAGGTTGCCCAGAGTGAGCGCACGGCGGCGTCCGACACGGCTCGCCAGGCGCGCCAACGGAATCGCGCACATCGCCGCGCCCAACGTCACCGCCGCGGTCGCAAGTCCGGATAGCGCGTCGTCACCCGAGATATCCGCTGCCAGCAGCGCCCCCAGCGACACGGTCGCGCCGAAGGCGATACCGCCCAAGATCTGGCCGATCGACAGCACGACGACCGTGCGGCGTTGTACGGCCGCCTGGTCGACGGCCGCGGATGTGGTCATCGAGCGTCGCGCACGATGCTGCGCAGTATGCCGAGGCCCGTGACCTCGACCTCCACCGTGTCACCGGCAACGACGGTGCCGACGCCAGCCGGGGTGCCCGTGAGGATGACATCGCCCGGCAACAGCGTGAACACGGCCGAGGCGTACGCGATGATCTCAGCCACCGAGTGGATCATGTCGCTCAGCGGCGCGCTCTGACGCACCTCCCCGTTCACACGGGTCTGGATCGTGGCATCCGCCGAATCGAACTCGGTCTCGATCACCGGTCCCAGTGGGCAGAAGGTGTCGAAGCCCTTGGCGCGCGTCCACTGTCCGTCCTTCTGCTGAAGGTCGCGCGCCGTCACGTCGTTGCCGATGGTGTAGCCGAAGACATAGTCCAGGGCGTTCTCGGCCGTGACGTTCTTCGCGATACGTCCGATCACGACGGCGAGTTCTCCCTCGTGCTCGACGCGCTCCGACAGCGCCGGACGCACGATCGTGTCGCCAGGACCGATGACGGACGTGTTCGGCTTGAGAAAGAGCAACGGCTCTGCGGGCGCTTCACCGCCCATCTCGGCGGCGTGGTCGTGATAGTTCTTGCCGACGCAGACGACCTTCGACCGAGGGATGACCGGTGCGAGCAGAGCGGCATCGGCCACCGGCACGCGCTCACCGGTCGTGTCGAATCCGGCGAACATCGGGTCACCGGACAGCACGACGAGCTCCTGCTCATCGACGATGCCGTAGCGGATGGCGTCACTGTGGCTGAAACGTGCGATCTTCACTCGAACAGCCTACTTCTTCGCACCGGCTCAGGCGTCGAGCCGGTACAGCCAGCCGTGCTTGTCCTCGCGACGACCGTACTGAATGTCGGTGAGTTCCTCGCGCAGCGAGAGCGCGAGGTCTCCGCGAGGCTGCTCGTCTTCGAAGCCTTCAGCGACCAGGGTTCCGATCGGCGTGACCACGGCCGCTGTTCCGCACGCGAACACCTCGACGATGTCACCAGAGGCGACGCCATCGCGCCATTCGTTGAGCGAAACCGCGCGGCGCTCGACCGTGTGCCCGCGGTCTTCGGCGAGCTGCAGCAGCGAGTTGCGCGTGATTCCCTCGAGGATGCTGTCCGATTGGGGCGTCACGATGCGCCCGTCTTTATAGACGAACACGACGTTCATGCCGCCGAGCTCTTCGACATTGCCGTCCTGGTCGAGGAACACGACCTGGTCGCATCCCTTCTCAGCAGCCTCGGCTTGCGGCAACAGGCTGGACGCGTAGTTGCCGCCTGTCTTCGCCGCACCGGTGCCGCCCCGTCCGGCCCGCGCATAGGTCTCGGACAGCCAGATGCGCACCGGCTTGACGCCTCCGCTGAAGTACGACCCCGCCGGGCTGGCGATCACATAGTAGGCGACCTTCTGTGCCGGACGAACGCCGAGAAACGCCTCTTTCGCGAACATGAACGGCCGCAGGTACAGGCTCTGGTCTTCGCCCGAAGGAGTCCACGCTCCGTCGACGGCGATCAGCTCACGAAGCGACTGGATGAAGTACTCCGCCGGCAGTTCGGGCAACGCCATGCGCCGCGCGCTGCGCTGCAGACGCGCTGCATTCTGATCGGGTCGGAACGTGTGGATCGAGCCATCGGCGTGCCGATAAGCCTTGATGCCCTCGAAGATCTCCTGGCCGTAGTGCAATACCGCAGCTGCCGGGTCGAGCGCGATCGGGCCGTAGGGCTGCACCCTCGGCCGATGCCATCCACCCCGAGCCGACCAGCAGATGTCGACCATGTGGTCGGTGAAGGTGCTGCCGAAGCCGGGGTTCTGAAGAATCTCGTCACGCTGGGCTGCGCTGCGAGCGGCGAGGTTCTTGGTCACGGAGAACTCAAGAGGCGCGAGTTCGGTTTCGATCGATGTCATGTCACATCCTGCGTTTGATGCGGGTGGCGATTGTGTGCGTCCAGACTACGCCTGGAGCCGACTGACGATGGCGTCACCCGTCTGAGTGGTGGTACGAGAACCGCTGCGCTCGGCGATGTCGGCTTCGACCGCGCGGGCGACCCGATCGGATTCTTCTCTGAGCTCGAGGTGATCGAGAAGCAGAGCGACCGAGAGGATCGCCGCCGTGGGGTCGGCTTTCTGCTGCCCTGCGATGTCAGGCGCCGAGCCGTGAACCGGCTCGAACATCGAGGGAAACGTGCCGTCGGGGTTGATGTTTCCCGATGCAGCAAGGCCGATGCCGCCGGTGACAGCACCTGCAAGGTCTGTGAGGATATCGCCTAAGAGGTTGTCGGTGACTATCTCGTCGAAGCGCGTAGGGTTCGTGACCAGGAAGATCGTCGCCGCGTCGACGTGTAGATAGTCTACGGCCACATCCGGATGCTCGGCAGCCACCTCGTTCACGATGCGCTGCCACATTCCTCCGGCGTGGACGAGCACGTTGGTCTTGTGCACCAGTGTCAACTTCCGAGGGCGGCGCTCGGCGAGCGCGAACGCCGCACG
>NZ_JAJUFV010000023.1 GCF_029263575.1 Microbacterium sp.
CGCAACGGTCTCGCCGATGCCGCTGGTGACCTCGATGGTGTTGGTCAGCAGTTCACCCGTGACCGTGTGGCGCTCATCCTGACTCTCCTCTTCGAGGGCGGCGAGCAGGTCCGGTGCCCGTCCGACGAGATCGCCCGTCGCGGGATCGGCCAGCATGATCTCCCATTCCAGACCCACCGTAGAGCGAGCAGATGAGGCGAATTCGATCGTCACGACGACATTCTGACACGCGACGCCTGCAGATTGACGACGCGCTAGCCCAAGCATTTCGCACCAGGGCAGAGCATCTGGCAGAATAGAAGGTCGGACGACGTTCTCGACCCTCTATCCAGAGCGCGTCCACCCATCAGAGCTTCCGCCGGGTGTGCACCCCACGCTCCAGGCGATCAGTTCATTACTTTCCACACCACTCAGGAGAATCGTGGCTGTAAAGATTCGTCTCAAGCGCTTGGGCAAGATTCGTGCGCCTTACTACCGTATCGTCGTCGCTGACTCGCGCACCAAGCGCGACGGCCGTGTGATCGAGGAGATCGGTAAGTACCACCCCACCGAGCAGCCCTCGTTCATCGAGGTCGATTCGGACCGCGCTCAGTACTGGCTCTCCGTTGGCGCGCAGCCGTCGGAGCAGGTCACCGCGCTGCTCAAGCTCACGGGCGACTGGGGCAAGTTCAAGGGTGACAAGGACGCGAAGTCGACGGTTCAGGTCGCTGAGCCGAAGGCGGCCTTCGAGGCTGACACCGCGAAGAAGTCGGTCGTCAAGCCGAAGGCGGAGAAGAAGGACGCAGCCGAGCCTGCTGCGGAGACCGCTGAAGCACCCGCCGCCGACGCGGAGGCCGCTGAGGCTCCCGCCGCCGCCGCCGAATAATCGCCGTGCTCGCCGCCGCGCTCGAACACATCGTCAAGGGGATCGTCGATCACCCGGACGATGTTCAGATCCACGCTTCCACCTCGCCGAGAGGCGACCTGCTCGAGGTGCATGTGCACGCCGACGACAGGGGGCGCGTGATCGGGCGCGGCGGCCGCACAGCAAAAGCGCTGCGCACGCTCATCACCGCATTGGCTGATGGGCGGCGCGTTCGCGTTGATGTCGCGGACGACTGACGTGGCGTCGCAAGACCGAAATCAGGGCAAGAACCAACTGCGCGTCGGCCGTCTCGTCAAGGCGCACGGGCTCAAGGGCGCTCTGAAGCTCGAACTCTACACAGACAACCCCGAGCGGCGATTTGTTCCGGGCGCCGTCTTCACGCTGCAGGTGCCGGAGGCATCTCCGTGGCACGGCAAGACGATCAGCGTGCGTGAGTACAAGGTCATGAACGGCAACTCGGTTGTCTTCTTCGAAGACATCAACGATCGAGACGGTGCCGAGGGCCTGGTGCGCGCTATCCTCTGGATCGATGAGGATTCCGACGAAGCGGAAGAGAACGCCTGGTACGACCATCAACTCGTGGGCCTCGACGTCGTCCGTGATGACGCCGTCATCGGCACGGTCGTGCGCGTCGAGCACATGCCGGCGCAAGACCTGCTCATCGTCAACACCGGCGCCGGTTCAGGAGCGGGACAGGACGTCATGGTTCCCTTTGTCGAAGCGATCGTCCCGTCGGTCGACATCGCCGGCGGTCGGGTCATCGTGACACCGCCTGCTGGGCTCTTCGAAGAGCTTCCTGACGCTGAAAGCCGTGAGTGATCGCTACGATCAGCCCATGCGTATAGACGTCGTCTCGATCTTCCCGTCCTACTTCGACGGATTGAGCCTGTCGCTTCTCGGCAAGGCGCGGGAGAGCGGCATCCTCGATCTGCACGTGCATGATCTGCGTGACTGGACGAGCGATCGACACCGCACCGTCGACGACACCCCCTATGGCGGCGGGGCGGGCATGGTGATGAAACCCGAGCCCTGGGCGCTGGCATTGGACGAGTTGAGCGCGCATTCTGACGCTTCGACCATCATCTTTCCGTCGCCTGCGGGTGAGGTGTTCCGGCAGTCGCGCGCGCGCGAGCTCGCCGAACAGGAGCATCTGATCATCGGATGTGGTCGCTATGAAGGCATCGACGAGCGTGTATTCGAATACGCCGTCTCCCTCGGTGATGTGCACCTCGTGAGCCTGGGTGACTACGTCCTCAACGGTGGCGAGGTGGCGGCGATGGCTATGATCGAGGCCGTCGGCCGGCTCATTCCCGGTGTCGTCGGAAACCCTGAGAGCCTCGTCGAAGAATCGCACGAGGATGGCCTGTTGGAGTATCCGTCGTACACCAAGCCCGCCCAGTGGCGCTCCCGGGATGTGCCGGAGGTGCTGCTGAGCGGAAACCATGGTGCCATCGCGACCTGGCGGCGCGAGCAGCAGCTCGAGCGCACGAGAACGCGCCGACCCGATCTTCTGGGCGACTGACCGCCGACTGGCTCAGACCCGCGCCTCGGCGTCGTTGAGCAGCTCGTCTTCAGCGTCGGCGTCGTGATCGCGACGGCGCGTACGCGTGGCGGGCCGAGGCTTTCCTGCTGCTTCTTCGCGATGTTTCTGGATCTCGGTTCGGATGATGTAGCCGATGAAGATGAAGCCCATGATGGCGAACAGGATCCACTGGATCGCATACGACAGGTGCGGGCCGGGATCCTCCGTGGGAGATTCGAACCCGCCGAGCGCTGTCTCGGCTGTTGGGTCCTCTGACACGAGCATTCCGTAGGCGCTCGTGATGACCTCACCGTTTGTCTCGGCTGCCATGCTGGGAAGGTGGATCGTCGGCAGCTGCCCCTCGGGCGCGCTGCGACCGGAGGTGGGCAGCGCCTCGCCGGGGCGCAGACGCACGACTACATCGACGGTGCCGCCGGGCGGTGCGGGAACCGCTTCGGGTTCGGCCCCTTCTCCCGGTGGCACCCAACCGCGGTCGACGATGAGAGTGCGGCCGTCGACATCGCGGAATGGGACCAGCACCTCGAAGGCGCTCGTTCCGCCATGCGGTCGATTTCGAACCAGCATCTGATCGTCCGCGAGGTATTCACCGCGCAGCGTCACGGGCTTCCACTCGGCGTCAGCCGCGAAGGCGCCATCGGCGGCGATCGCGTCATCGAGTGGCACGGCGTCCGCGTCGTAATTCTGCTCGATGAGGGCCAGCTGCTCGGATCGGTGTTCGTTTCTGTCGAACTGCCAGTTCGCCAGAAACGCACAGGCGACGGCGAATGCTGCTGCGATCACGATATACACGCCCCAGCGCACGAGACGGTTGTTCATTCAGGCAGCCCTTCGCGCACCGTCACGGGAAAGTCCCGCGCGGCGAGGTAGTCATGCAGAAAGTCGACGTGCTCATCGCAGGCGAGCCAGATCTTCTCACGATCGGCTGTGTGGATGCGCGGGTTTCGCCACACCACCTGCTGCGTCGCGGTGCTTCGGCAACCGGCGCGGGAACACTTGTCCTCGGCGATCACGCGTCGGAGTCCTTTGGCCGCTCCTGGGTCAGGATGATCATCGGCTCGGGGGAGTCGACCGGGGCATCGTCCGAGGTCTCGGGTGCGGTGAGTTGCTGGGTAGGCGATTCTGCACCGGCGGTCGCTGTGGGGCTGACCGCATTGGCGAAGACGACCGCGATATAGGGGAGGATCGCCGCGCCGGCGGCGAAGACCCAGGTGTACCAGCCGTAGGGGGTGATCAGCACGGTCAATGCGAAGCACGCCATGCGGATGCCCATCGTGATCCAGTAGCGGCGCACGCGGGCGGTCGCCTCATCCTGCGGAGCCTGCGGCAGGGAGGTCACGGCGGGTGCATGACGGGTGTGTTTCACAGTGCTTCCAGCCTACGCCGCGCGCGGCGCAGTGGCGGCCGGATGCCGGGTGCGCGCGGGGGATGGCCGATAGGATGGCTCGGGCACTGACCGCGCAGCATCGAGAGTGAGAATCATGAGTTCAGACCGCGTCGTTTTGGTCACCGGAGGCAACCGTGGCATCGGTCGCGCCATCGCTGAGCGCTTCGTGCGTGACGGCTACCGTGTCGCGGTCACCGCGCGCAGCGGCGAGGGCCCTGAGGGTACGCTGACCGTTCGTGCGGACGTCACGGATGCCGCTTCGGTCGATGCCGCGTTCACCGAGGTCGAAGAGAAGCTCGGCACGGTCGAGGTCGTGGTCGCCAACGCCGGCATCACGAAAGACACCCTGTTGATGCGCATGAGCGAGGATGACTTCGACAGTGTCGTCGCGACGAACCTCGGGGGAGCCTTCCGTGTGGTCAAGCGCTCGTCGAAGGGCATGCTGCGCTCCCGCTTCGGGCGCGTGATTCTCATCTCCAGCGTCGTCGGCCTCTACGGCTCTGCCGGACAGGTGAACTACGCGGCGTCCAAGAGTGCTCTGGTCGGGTTCGCTCGTTCTCTGACGCGCGAGCTCGGTGGACGCGGGATCACCGCCAACGTGGTTGCGCCAGGCTTCATCGAGACCGATATGACCTCGGAGCTTGCGGAAGAGACCCAAAAACAGTACAAGGCGAACATTCCGGCCGGGCGGTTCGCGACGCCAGACGAGGTCGCGGGGGTTGTCACCTGGCTCGCCGGTGACGACGCCGGATACATCTCGGGCGCTGTGATTCCTGTCGACGGCGGTCTCGGCATGGGGCACTGACGCAGTAGTCACCTCGCCGACCCGCTGAGGCTGCGAGAGCTGCGGCTGGCGACCAGCCCCGATCAGGGCAGCAGCGGGATGACGTCGCTCAGATCGTGCGGTCCGATGACGAGACTCGCGGCCTCTCGCACAGCTGGCTTGGCATTGAAGGCGAGACCTAATCCGGCGACCGCCATCATCTGCAGGTCATTTGCGCCGTCACCGATCGCGAGGGTCGCGCGCAGCGGCACGTCGAGTTCGGTGGCCCACTCCGCCAACGAGCGGGCTTTTGCCCCGGCATCCACGATCTCGCCCTGCACCTGTCCGGTGAGGACACCGTCGGCGACGGTGAGTCGATTCGCGCGCCAGCGGTCGACGCCCAGGCCTGGGGCGACATGATCGAGAATCTCGTGGAAACCGCCGGAGACGACGCCGACGACGCCGCCGCGTTCGTGCACGGCGTCTGTCAGTGCGCGAACACCCGGGGTCGGCTCGACTCGGCCGCGAACCCGCTCGAAGGCATCAACGGAGACGCCGGCGAGAGCCTCGACTCGTGAGCGCAGGCTCGTGGCGAAGTCGACTTCTCCGCGCATGGCGGCCTCGGTAACTGCCTGAACCTCGGCACGTCGCCCCGCCTCGTCGGCGAGCAGCTCGATGACTTCGTTCTGGATCAGAGTGGAATCGGCGTCGAGAACGACGAGGAAGCGCGCTGTGGTCACCTGCACGAGCGTAGCGTGTCGCTTAGCGGTCGACGTGCACGCCCTTGCCGACCACGGTGATCCCGGACTCGGTCACGGTGAATCCTCGAGCGATATCGCGTTCCCGGTCGACGCCGACCGTCGCGCCGTCGAGCAGCACGACATTCTTATCCAGCACAGCGCGGTGAACGCGGGCGCCCTGTCCGACGCGTACGTGATCGAACAGCACGGAGTCGGTGATGGTCGAACCGCCCGCGGCGAGTGTGCCGGGGCCGACGACGCTGCGCTCGAGATGGGTGCCCGAAAGCACCGATCCCAGCGACACGATCGAGTCGATCGCGTTGCCGATGCGACCCACCGCATCGCGGACGAACTTCGCCGGGGGAGCGTTCACGCTCTGGGTGCGGATCGGCCACTCGGTGTTATACAGGTTGAACACCGGCAGAGTCGAGATGAGATCCATGTGCGCGTCGAAGAAGGAGTCGATGGTTCCGACGTCGCGCCAGTAGGCACGATCGCGCGGAGAGGATCCCGGGACGTCGTTGTCTTTCATGTCGTAGTAGCCGGCTTCGCCGCGCTCCACGAAGTACGGGATGATGTCGCCGCCCATGTCGTGGCTCGACGTCGGCAGTTCACCGTCGGCCTCAACTGCTTCGATCAGCGCGTCGGCGTCGAAGATGTAGTTCCCCATGGACGCGAGCACCTCATGCGGTGAATCGGCGAGGCCCTCGGCATCCGACGGCTTCTCGAGAAACGCCCGAATCCGCCCCGACCCGTCCGGGTCCGCATCGATCACGCCGAACTGGTTCGCCATCGCGATCGGCTGGCGGATGCCCGCGACCGTGACCTTCGCGCCCGAGGCCATATGCGCGTCGAGCATCTGCTGGAAGTCCATGCGATACACGTGGTCGGCACCGATCACGACGACGATGTCGGGCTTCTCGTCGTTCACCAGGTTCAGGCTCTGCAGAATGGCATCCGCCGATCCGGAGAACCAGCGCTTTCCGAGGCGCTGCTGCGCCGGTACCGACGTGACGTAGGAGTCGAGCAGCGCTGACATGCGCCAGGTCTGTGAGATATGGCGATCGAGGCTGTGCGATTTGTACTGGGTGAGCACCACGACCTGTCGAAGACCGGAGTTGATCAGATTCGACACCGCGAAATCGATCAGCCGATACTGCCCGCCGAACGGCACCGCGGGTTTCGCGCGATCGGCCGTCAGGGGCATGAGACGCTTGCCCTCGCCGCCGGCGAGGATGATGCCGAATATCTTCTTTGGGGCCGCCATGGCTCCACCATAGAACCCGGAAGCACCGCTGTACTAGCGTTCACTTATGCGAGTCGACATGATCACCAAGGAATACCCGCCGGAGATCTATGGCGGTGCGGGTGTGCACGTGGCAGAACTCGTTACGGCACTGCGCCGCACGATCGATGTGCAGGTGCGTGCGTTCGGCGCCGACCGCGCTGAGGCGGGCACTTTTTCCTACCCGACACCGGCCGAACTCACCGACGCGAACGCGGCCATACAGACCCTGGGTACTGACCTGGCGATGGTGACCGATATCTCCGGAGCCGACCTCGTGCACAGTCACACCTGGTATGCGAACTTCGCCGGGCATATCGCCGCGCAGCTGCACGGTATTCCACACGTGCTCAGCGCACACAGCCTGGAGCCGCTGCGTCCGTGGAAGGCCGAGCAGCTCGGCGGTGGGTACGCCGTCTCCAGCGGTGTCGAGAAGCTCGCCTATGAGAACGCCGATGCGATCATCGCCGTCTCGGCCGGTATGCGCGACGACATTCTGCGCAGCTATCCGCAGGTCGATCCGGCGCGCGTGAGAGTGATCCACAACGGCATCGATGTCGAGCGCTGGCGCCCGGCACACGATCCCGACTTCCTCGAGAGCATCGGGATGGACGCCTCGCGCCCCTCCGTCGTGTTCGTCGGGCGCATCACCCGTCAGAAGGGCCTGCCGTATCTGCTGCGCGCTGCGGCTGAGCTGCCGCCCGAGGTGCAGCTCGTGCTGTGTGCCGGTGCCCCCGACACGGCAGAGATCATGGCAGAGGTTCAGTCGGGCGTGCGTCACCTGCAGCAGACCCGCGACGGCGTCATCTGGATCGAGCGGATGCTTCCTCGCGACGAGCTCGCCGCGATCCTCACCGCGGCGACCACATTCGTATGTCCTTCGGTGTACGAGCCGCTCGGCATCGTGAACCTGGAAGCCATGGCCTGCGGTGCCGCTGTGGTCGGCACGGCCACCGGCGGGATTCCAGAGGTCGTCGACGACGGTGTCACCGGCCGACTGGTGCCGATCGAGCAGGTGCAAGACGGCACGGGTACACCCGTAGACCCCGATCGCTATGTCGCCGACCTCGCCCGCACGCTCACCGAGGTGGTCTCTGACCCCGAACGGGCGTCCGCGTACGGTGTGGCGGGGCGCGAGCGCGCAGCGCGCGAGTTCAGCTGGGCGGCGATTGCGGAAACCACGCGCGCGCTCTACGCAGAGCTGACCGCTTGAGCCGATAGGCTGGATGCATGCCGAGCGCTCTTGATTTCGCTGATGTCGTCGTGCGCCGTGACGGGCGCAATATTGTCGATCATGTGACCTGGCAGGTCGCACACGACCAACGTTGGGTGGTGCTCGGGCCCAATGGCGCGGGTAAGACGACGCTGCTGCAGCTGGCTGACACTCTCATGCACCCGACCGCGGGCGTCGTCACGATCCTCGACGAGACGCTCGGTCGCACAGATGTCTTCGATCTGCGTCCGCGCATCGGGTTCGCCTCCTCGGCGATGGCGAAACGCATTCCGCGTGAGGAGACGGTGCTCAACGTCGTGCTCACGGCCGCGTACTCAGTCACCGGGCGCTGGAACGAGCAGTACGAGAACATCGACGAGCGTCGCGCGCTGCGTGTGCTGGGGGAGTGGAAGCTCGATGACCTCGCCGATCGCACGTTCGGCACGCTCAGCGACGGTGAGCAGAAGCGCGTGCAGATCGCCCGTGCCGTCATGACCGATCCTGAGCTGCTGCTGCTCGACGAGCCGACCGCATCGCTTGATCTCGGTGCCCGTGAAGAGCTGCTGGCGCTTCTGAGCGGCTACGCCTCTTCGCCGACGACGCCGGCCATGGTGATGGTCACGCACCATGTCGAAGAGATCCCAGTCGGCTTCACACACGTGCTTCTTCTTCGAGACGGTGCGATCACAGCCGCGGGCCCCATCGCTGAGACGCTGACGGCTGAAACGCTGAGCGAGGCGTTCGGGATGCCGATCACGCTCACGGTCGAGGATGGTCGTTATGCGGCGCGTGCCGCGTCGTGAGCGCAAGATCTGATAGAGTTGACCCTTGGTGCATCTGCGCCCGCTGACTTCTTTTTCGTACATACCCCGCAAGCCAAGGATTCCGCATGAAGACTGACATTCACCCCGACTACAAGGCGGTCGTGTTCCGCGACCTCGGCTCGGGCGAGACGTTCCTCACGCGCTCGACTGTCACGAGCGACAAGACGATGGAGCTCGACGGCGTCGAGTACCCGGTTATCGACGTCGAGATCTCCTCGGCATCGCACCCGTTCTACACGGGCAAGCAGCGCATCATGGACTCGGCCGGTCGCGTCGAGAAGTTCAACCAGCGCTTCAAGGGTTTCGGCGGCAGCAAGTAAGCAGCTTCCGCACGACGAAAGGCCCCGCAACATGCGGGGCCTTTCGTCGTTTCGGCGTCGCTTCGTCAGCGCTCAGCGCGCGGTGGCGTCACGCACAGGCCACGCGCCGTCGAGCGACTCTTCCGCGTCGAGTCGGCCGATGCGAATGAAGTACTCAGTCAGGCTCTCAGCCTGTGCACGTGCCCAGCTGATCTGCTGCGTGTGCAGCTCATCGGCTGTCGCCGCGAGCGGATAGTTTCGTGCGATGGCCAGCGCGACGCGCCCGGCAGCGATGGCGTCGGCTGCGGCTTCATGCGCACCGTCGAGGGGAACCTGGTAGTGCGAGGCGACGACTTCGAGCGTGCGCTTGCCCTTGCGGTAGCGGTCGACGGCTTTGTCGATGACGAGCGGATCAATGATCGGCCCGGGAGATTCGAGCGGCCGGATGCCGTGACGCAGACACTCGTGCGTCAGGAGTGAGAAGTCGTACGACGCGTTGTAGGCGACGACCGGCATGCCCTGTGCCAACAACGCGCGAAGGGAATCGGTCACCTCGGCGACCACCTCGCGGGCGGCTCGACCGTTGCTGCGTGCGTGCTCGGTTGTGATGCCGTGGACGGCGGCCGCGGCATCCGGAATGGAAATGCCCGGGTCGGCGACCCAGGAACGAGCCGCGATCTGTCGCCCCTTCGCATCGAGAACGCCCACGTGGGCTGTGACGATGCGGTCGGACGTGACGTCGACACCGGTCGTCTCGAGATCGAAGACGCCGATGCGGCTCAGCCAGTCGGGCAGTTCCAGGTCAATGGTCATGGCCCAACGGTAGGACGAGCCACGGACATCGACGGCGAGACTCGCCCGTAGACTGGGCGCATGCCTGTTCCTTCGCCCTATGCCGAGCGGCTGAGCCGGCTTCCCGTCGGGCGACGTGAGATCGAGATTCGCGGGAGTACGACGGCGTACTGGGTGTATGGCCCGCCGGAGGCATCGACGACGATCATCGCCGTTCACGGCTTCCGCGGCGAGCACCATGGGCTGGAGCCCGTGCTCGCCTTTCTTCCCGAAGTGCGCGTCATCGCGCCGGATCTGCCTGGTTTCGGCGAGAGCGAGCCGTTGCCGGAGCGGACGCACGATCTCGACGAATACGCGGGATGGCTGCGCGATTTCGCCGCCGCGACCGCGCCAGGGGCCGTGATCCTCGGCCACTCGTTCGGGTCGATCGTCGCATCCGCTGCCGTCGCTGGCGGGCTGAGTACGCCGCGACTGATTCTCATCAATCCGATCGGGGCCCCGGCCCTCGAGGGCCCGAAGGGTGTGATGACGCGCCTGGCCGTGCTGTACTACTCACTCGGTGCGCGACTGCCCGAGAAACTCGGCACGGCGCTGCTGCGCAACAGGCTGATCGTGCGCGTGATGAGCATCACCATGGCGAAGACGAAAGATCCGGCACTGCGCCGGTTCATCCACGACCAGCACGACACGTACTTCTCTGACTTCGCCGATCGTGATGTGCTGCGCGATGCGTTCATCGCCAGCGTCTCACACGACGTGCGCGAGTTCGCCGCGACGATCGAGGTGCCCACGCTGCTCATCGCCGCGCAGCAAGACGACATCACCCCGATCGAGGCTGAGCGTGAGCTTGCGACGATGTTCGCCGAGGCTGAACTGACCGAGATCGCTGAGGTCGGGCACCTGATCCACTACGAGACTCCGGCGGAGGCTGCCGGAGCGATTCGCCGCTTCCTCACGGTTCCCGTCGAGCGAGGCCGATAAGACCGGCGACGCGGAACGGGATGATCTCGCCCATCGCCAGTGATGTCTCTGTGCGCTCCACGCCCTCGATCGCGAGGATGCGAGCATCCGTGTCGAAGAGGTGACGTGCGTCGCGGCAGGCGACGCGGGCCAGGATGTCGATGGAACCGCTAAGCCCGTGCGCTTGCACGACCTCGGGGATGCGGGAGAGCTCATTGACGATGCGCGGAAGATCGACCTGCCGCAGGCCAATGCTCACAAAGGCCTGTAGCGGAAAACCCAGCACCTCGGGTGAGAACGAGCGCTCGTACGACAGGAAGACCCCGGTCTGCTCGAGTCGGGCCATGCGGGCCTGAATCGTATTGCGCGACAGGCCGAGTCGTTCGGCGAGGGCGACGATCGTGATGCGCGGATCTTCGGCGAGGATGGCGAGCAGTTCGAGATCGACGCGATCAAGAGGTGACATAGTGCCAAACATTAGCAGGTGGTGCCACCCAGGGTTGGGCAACATGCTCAATGAGTTTTGAAATGCTTGAGCGTGCTGATCAACAGACGTAGCCTCAAGGTATCCGATGACGATATCGGATGGAGCCGCGCAATTCCCCACAAGGGACGCCGACGACAGGAGGACGATGATGTCACCGCAAACCAGCCCGATCGTGGATACCCCGCAGGATCTTGAGCTCGTCGAGCGACTGATCGCGCCGGATGGCACACGACAGAAGCATCCTGACCTTGACCCGTTCGTCGCCGACGTCGACGCCGCCCAGCTGCGCTCCCTGCACCACGATATGGTCGTCCTCCGCCGCCTCGACGCCGAGGGCGTCGCTCTGCAACGCCAGGGACAGCTGGGGTTGTGGGCGCCGTGCAACGGCCAGGAAGCGGCGCAGATCGGCACGGCTCGTGCGATTGATCCGATCGACTTCATCTTCCCGAGCTACCGCGAGACAGGCGTGATCTACACGCGCGGCGCTGAACCGGGCGATTTCGTCCGCGTGTGGCGGGGTGAGGAAGGTGCTCCCTTCGACCCGCAGGCTCTGCGCGTGGCACCGCTGCAGATCATTATCGGCGCCCAGACGCTTCATGCCGTCGGGTACGCCATGGGCATCAAGCACGAGAAGGCCCCGGAAGTCGCTGTCACCTATTTCGGCGATGGTGCCACGAGCCAGGGCGATGTCAACGAGGCGATGGTGTTCGCCGCGTCGTACCGGGCGCCGGTCGTGTTCGTGTGCCAGAACAACCACTGGGCCATCTCCGAGCCCGTCGCCGTGCAGTCGCAGTATCCGATCTCCGGGCGCGCACCCGGTTTCGGCATCCCCAGTGTGCGCGTCGACGGCAATGACGTGCTCGCGTGCATGGCTGCGATGCGCTGGGCGCTCGATCATGCGCGTGCCGGCAAGGGGCCCGTCTTCATCGAGGCTGTGACCTACCGGATGGGACCACACACGACATCCGATGACCCGACCCGCTATCGCGACCCGGCCGAGCTGGAAGCCTGGCGCACGCGCGACCCGATCGCGCGGCTCGAAGCCCACCTTCGCGCCGCGGGCGAGATCGATGACGAGCAGATCGCTGCCGCGCACACGGATGCTGACGCGTTCGCCCGCTCGATGCGTGCGGCCTGCCTGGGCATGCAGACCCGTGAGCCGCTGGCCGTCTTCGACGCCGTCTACGCCGAACCGCATATCGGTATCGAGCGTCAGCGCGACGAGTACGCGGCCTATCTCGACACCTTCGAGGAGGCGTGACGATGACGCAGATCACACTGGGAAAGGCACTGAACGCCGGGCTCCACCAGGCGATGCGCGACGATGAGAAGGTCGTGCTGCTCGGTGAGGACATCGGCAAGCTCGGCGGTGTCTTCCGCATCACGGACGGGTTGCTCGATGAGTTCGGCGCCACGCGCGTCATCGACACGCCCCTGGCGGAGTCGGGCATCGTCGGCGCCGCCGTCGGCCTCGCCTATCGCGGATATCGGCCGGTGGTCGAGATTCAGTTCGACGGCTTCGTCTATCCCGCCTTCGACCAGATCGTCTCGCAGGTCGCGAAGTTGCATTACCGCACGCAGGGACGTGTGAAGATGCCGATCACGATCCGCATTCCCTGGGCGGGCGGTATCGGCGCCGCCGAGCATCACTCGGAATCTCCCGAGGCGTATTTCGTGCACACCGCTGGCCTGCGCGTCATCGCGGTGTCGAACCCGCAGGATGCGTATCGCTGCCTGCAGCAGGCGATCGCCTCGGATGACCCGGTCATCTTCTTCGAGCCCAAGCGCCTGTACCACCACAAGGGCGAGGTCGACCTTGACGCGTCACTGGCGGATGCTCCGCCCTTCGGTGTCGCACAGGTGGTGAGACCCGGGACGGACGCCACAGTGATCACCTATGGGGCGATGCTGTCGACGGTGATGGATGCCGCCGCTGCTGCGGAAGACGACGGTGTGTCGCTGGAGGTGATCGACCTGCGGTCGATCTCACCGGTCGACTATGACACTGTCGCAGCTTCCGTGCGCCGCACGGGGCGGGTTGTCGTCGCGCACGAGGCCTCGCGCGAGGCAGGGGTTGCGGCGGAGGTGATCGCGAGCATCGCCGAACGGTGCTTCGAGTACCTCGAGTCGCCGCCATTGCGCGTGACGGGTCATGATGTGCCGTACCCGCCGGCGAAGCTCGAGAAGTTCCACCTGCCCGACCTCGATCGGATCCTCGACGCTGTCGACCGCGTTCTGGATCGTCCGAACAGCCTGACGGGAGCGGGATCATGATCGAAGAGTTCCGACTGCCTGATCTCGGTGAGGGCCTCACCGAGGCCGATGTCGTGCAGTGGCTGGTCGCCCCGGGCGATACGGTCACGTTGAATCAGACGCTCGCCGAGGTCGAGACGGCCAAGGCCGTCGTCGAGTTGCCCTCGCCTTTCGACGGCACGGTTTCGTCGCTTCATGCCGAAGCGGGCTCGACCGTCGCCGTGGGAGCGCCGCTGATCGCGTTCGAGGTCGCCGGTGGTGAGGCGCCGGATGATCCGCCCGCCGCCGAATCAGAAGACAAGGCGCCCCCGAACCTCGTCGGTTATGGGGCGGCTCCGTCGTCGACGGGGCGGCCAGCGCGTCGCGCACGTCGCTCGGCCAGCTCTCCCTCGACGGCTGACACGGCGGTTCTCGAGGCTGCTCCGCACGACGCGGTGTCCGAGACACCGCCGCCGACGGACCGGCGTGAGCGCCCACGCTCGACCCCGCCGGTTCGCGCGTATGCGAAACGGCTGGGGGTCGACATCGTCCTCGTCGCGGCGGAGGTGGGCGATCGGGTCATCACCCGTGCCGATGTCGCAGCCTATGCGGAGCGCACGGGCGGGTCTGACGAGACGTCGACGGTCGAGAAGCCGTCCGCGCCGCGCCCTGAGATCGGACAGATGGGGGAGCGGGAGCGCGAGACGCGCATCCCGATTCGTGGCGTGCGCAAGCATACGGCGGCTGCCATGGTGCACAGCGCCTTCACTGCGCCGCACGTCACGACCTTCCACACGGTCGATGTCACCGCGACGATGGATCTGATCGCGAACCTGCGCGCGGATCGCTCGCTGGCGGAGCACCGTATCGGTCCGCTGGTGCTGGTCGCCAAGGCGGCCTGCCTCGCGCTGAGTCGCACGCCGGGGCTGAACTCGCGCTGGGATGAAGAAGCGGGCGAGATCGTGCAGCCGCACTATGTCGACCTCGGCATCGCTGCGGCGACCGAGCGCGGGCTCATCGTTCCGAACATTCGTGACGCCGATCAGCTGGCCCTGCCGCAACTGGCCGATGCGATCAGCGCGCTGACCGAGACCGCACGCGCGGGCAAGACATCACCAGCCGAGCTCGCCGGCGGTACGTTCAGCATCACCAATATCGGCGTGTTCGGAATCGATGCCGGCACGCCGATTCTGCCGCCGGGGCAGTCGGGCATTCTCGCGGTCGGCGCCGTGCGGCGACAGCCGTGGGAGTATCGCGGTGAGATCGCGCTTCGTCAGATGATGACGTTGAGCCTCTCGTTCGACCACCGCATCGTCGACGGTGCTGAGGGCGCTCGGTTCGTGAAGGACGTCGCTGACATCCTTGAGGAGCCGGGCCGTGCGATGCTGATGCGCTGAGTCGTGCCGACTCAGGGGCTCGCTGTCAGGGCTGCATACGCCATGGCAGCGAGAATCTCGGCGGCGGCTTTGGTCGAGCGCGCCTGCGTGCGCGTGCTGTGCGGCGTCGAGTTGATCAGCCCGAAGCAGGCCTGCACGCGTAGGCGCAGCTCGTCCGCCGATGCGTCGCGCAGCGGTGTCAGCGCAGCGATCCACAGCTCGATGTAGGCGCGCTGGAGGCGACGCACCTCGGTGAGGTCGGCGTCGCTGAGATGCGCGCGGTCGCGGTCCTGCACGCGAATGACGTCGGCGTTTCCGAGCGCGAACTCGACGTGGAAGCGGATGAGTGACAGCATCCGCTCCTCATCGTTCATCGCTGTCTCGGCGACGCTGGTGCCACCACTGACGAGCTGTTCGCTCACGCGCACGAGGACGGCGCCCAACAGTGCCTGCTTGCCGTTGAAGTGCCGATACACGGCGGGGCCGGAGACGCCGACGGCCGCGCCGATGTCTTCCAGGCTCACCCCGGAGTAGCCGCGCCCGGCGAACAGGCGAGCGGCCTCCTGCACGAGAGCCTGTGCACGCTCGGCTTTGGCGCGATCACGCGCGGTCAGAGGGGTTGTCATTTCAGTTAACGCTCGCTAACCTAAAATAGTCGGGTTAGTGCACACTAACCGAAAAGTCGTGAGCTACGCCACTGCGTGAGTCGAGGAGGACGTCACCATGCCGGTCACCCAGGAGACGCTGGCTGCCCAACTACGCAGCCGATTGGCGACAGCGGCGCTGGGAGGATCCGAGTCGTCTCGGCAGCGGCACGTCGCGCGCGGCAAGCTCCTGCCGCGCGAGCGCATCACCCGCCTTCTCGATCAGGGCAGTCCCTTTCTCGAGGTCGCTCCGTTGGCGGCCGACGGTCTGTACGGGGGAGAGGCTCCGGGCGCGGGTGTCATCGCCGGCATCGGTCTCGTTCACGGGCGACACGTGATGGTGGTGTGCAACGACGCCACAGTCAAGGGCGGCAGCTATCTCCCGATGACGGTGAAGAAGCACCTTCGCGCTCAGGAGATCGCACTCGAGAACCGGCTGCCCTGTGTATACCTGGTCGATTCCGGTGGCGCATTCCTGCCGAAGCAGGACGAGGTCTTCCCTGACCGCGAGCATTTCGGCCGCATCTTCTTCAACCAGGCGCGCATGAGTGCAGAGCGCATTCCCCAGCTCGCCGCCGTGCTCGGCTCGTGCACGGCCGGCGGGGCATACGTTCCTGCGATGAGCGATGAGACTGTGATCGTGCGCGGACAGGGCACGATCTTTCTCGGTGGCCCGCCGCTGGTGAAGGCGGCCATCGGCGAGGTCGTCACCGCGGAAGAGCTCGGCGGGGGCGAGCTGCACGCCCAGCGATCTGGTGTGGTCGACCACCTGGCGGAGGATGACGAGCATGCCCTCGAGATCATGCGGGACATCGTCGCAACGCTTCCCGCACCGGCGGAGCCTGCGTGGGACGTCGCGGAATCCCGGTCGCCGGCCGAGCAGTCCACGCTCTACGACGTCGTTCCGGTGGATGTCAATGCCGCGTATGACGTGCACGAGGTGATCTCACGCCTGGTCGATGGTGACAGCTTCCACGAGTTCAAATGCGAATACGGTACGACGCTTGTGACCGGTTTCGCTCGGCTGCACGGGCACCCGATCGGGATCGTCGCGAACAACGGGGTGCTGTTCAGCGAGTCCGCCCTCAAGGGCGCGCACTTCATCGAACTCTGCGATCAGCGGGGGATCCCGCTGCTGTTCCTGCAGAACATCACCGGCTTCATGGTCGGCTCCGACGCCGAGGCCGGTGGCATCGCGAAAGACGGCGCCAAGATGGTGACGGCTGTCGCATCGACGCGCGTGCCGAAGCTCACGGTCATCATCGGCGGATCCTTCGGCGCCGGCAACTACTCCATGTGCGGCCGGGCGTATTCACCGCGGTTCCTGTGGACCTGGCCGGCGAGCCGCATCTCGGTCATGGGCGGAAATCAAGCGGCATCCGTTCTCGCGACGGTGAAAGAAGATCAGCTCGAAGCACGTGGCGAGTCGTGGGAGGCCACCGAGCGCGCCGCGTTCGAAGGGCCCATCCGCGAGCAGTACGAGACTCAGGGCGAGCCGTACTACGCGACGTCCCGGCTCTGGGACGACGGCATCGTCGACCCTGACAGCACGCGTGACCTGCTCGGTCTCGCCCTCGACGTCGTTGCACGCAGTCCACTGCCGGAGTCTCGCTTCGGCCTGTTCAGGATGTGAGTCGCCCATGAGATTCGAATCGGTTCTGGTCGCCAATCGCGGTGAGATCGCACGCCGGATCATTCGCACCTTGCGTGAGCGGGGGGTTCGCAGCATCGCGGTCTACAGTGAAGCGGATGCCTCGGCTCCACACGTGCGTGAGGCCGATGAAGCGGTGCTGATCGGCCCGGCGCCCGCGGCGCAGTCGTATCTGAACGTCGAAGCCGTGATCGCTGCTGCGCGGCGCAGCGGTGCCGAGGCGATCCATCCCGGCTATGGGTTCCTCTCTGAGAGCGTCGCACTGGCCGCGGCCTGTGCGGACGCGGGGATCGTGTTCGTGGGGCCATCACTCGAAGCTCTCGAGATCATGGGCGATAAGGCCACGGCGCGCGAGCACGTCGCCGCGCGCGGTGTTCCGGTCGTTCCCGGTTTCGATGCGGCCGGACTCAGCGACGACGAGATCGCTGCGCGCGCGGTCGAGGTCGACTACCCCCTGCTCGTCAAGCCCAGCGCGGGCGGTGGCGGCAAGGGCATGGAGATCGTGACACAGGCAAGCGGTTTGAGCACGGCGTTGGCTTCGGCTCGTCGCGTGGCCGCTGCCGCCTTCGGTGACGACTCGCTCGTGCTGGAGCGCCTGATCAGCCGTCCACGCCACATCGAGGTGCAGGTTTTCGGCGATGACAGCGGCATGGTCATCGCGCTGGGCGAGCGCGAGTGCACGCTGCAACGGCGCCACCAGAAGGTCGTCGAGGAAGCTCCGTCCGCCGGTCTTGCCCGGGGCGTGCGCAAACAGCTGCTCGCCGCGGCCGTGCGGGCGGCGGAGAGCGTCGCGTACGTCGGCGCCGGAACGGTGGAGTTCCTCGTCGACGCCGATGCGCCGGAGGACTTCTTCTTCATCGAGATGAACACCAGGCTCCAGGTGGAGCATCCGGTCACAGAAGAAGTCACCGGGCTCGACCTGGTGGCGCTTCAGCTTGAGGTCGCTGCCGGCGGTGCTGTTCCTGCCGAGCCTGTGCCCCGGGGGCACGCCGTTGAAGCGCGCATCTATGCGGAGTCCCCAGAGCGCGGCTTCCTGCCGTCGACGGGTACGATCCTGACGTTCACGGCTCCCGCCGGCGTTCGAGTGGATGCTGCCATCGAGACGGGGAGCGATGTTACCGGCTACTACGACCCCATGATCGCGAAGGTGATCGCGCATGGGCCGGACCGGGCGACGGCGCTGGCGCGGCTCGACGAAGCCCTCGCGCAGACGGTGGTGCTCGGCGTCGACACCAACATCGCGTTTCTTCGACAGCTGTGCACGAACGAGCGCGTCGTCGCCGGTGATCTGGACACGGGACTGATCGAGACGCTGCTGCCTGTCGTCGCCGCAGCGCCGTCAGAAGCGATGCTCGGCGCGGCGACGAGTGAATATCAACGCTCGACAGGCGCGCACGCCAGTGCGGTGGAACCGGATGCTGCGCGACGGTCAGGGCCGGTATGGCAGGCCATGCGCGACCCGGCAGCGCGCGAGGTCGCTTTCCTCTCTGACACCGACGAGATGCTCGTCACACCGGATGCCCCGACGCAGGTGTCTGCGTCGCAGGAGCTTTCCGCGGACACGGACGCCGATGGTGCCATTTGGGTCGCTGAGCGTGGCCGCACCGTGCGGCTTCGCCCGCTCTCGCGCAGGCAGCGGTTGCAGCGGCGTCTTGCCGCGCAGCATCCGGTCGCCACGGAAACCACGCCGGAGGCGCGAGCGCCCATGCCGGGTAGCGTCGTGGCGGTGCATGTCGACGACGGGGCGACGGTGCAGGCCGGGCAGCCGCTCGTGTCTGTCGAGGCGATGAAGATGGAGCATCCCGTGCTCGCGCCGCACGACGGCGTGGTGCGCATTCTGGTCGCCGTCGGCGATCAGGCACGCCGCGACCAGGTCGTCGCGATCGTGCATGCAGAAGGCAACAACAACGATGGAGGAACACCATGAGCGCGGACCTCACCGCAGAAGAACGGGAACTCAGCGCGATGGTGCGCGATTTCGCAGAAACCGTGGTCGCGCCGCAGGCCTATGAGGCTGACAGGACGCACACGCTGTCGATGGATGTCGTGCGGCAGATGGGGGAGCTGGGGCTGTTCGGACTCCCGTTCCCGGAGGACGTCGGCGGACAGGGCGGCGATTACATGGCGCTGGGCATCGCGATCGAGGCACTCGCCCGGGTGGACCAGTCGATCGCGATCACGCTCGAAGCCGGCGTCAGCCTGGGCGCCATGCCGGTGTTCCGGTTCGGCAACGACGAGCAGAAAGCCGAGTACCTACCCGATCTGCTGGCCGGACGTGCACTCGCTGGATTCGGTCTCACCGAGCCCGAGGCAGGCAGCGACGCCGGCGCCACGCGCACGACCGCCGTACGCGATGGTGACGACTGGGTGATCAACGGCTCGAAACAGTTCATCACCAACTCGGGCACTCCGATCACACGCTTCGTCACCGTCACCGCCGTCACCGGTGAAGCCGATGGCCGCAAGCAGATCTCGACCATCATCGTTCCAGGCGGCACGCCGGGATTCACCGTCGAGCCCGCCTACGACAAGGTCGGCTGGCGCGCCTCCGACACGCATCCGCTCACCTTCGACAATGTGCGTGTTCCCGCGGCGAACCTGCTCGGCGACGAAGGGCGCGGCTTCCAGAATTTCCTCAACATCCTCGACGAGGGCCGTGTTGCGATCGCGGCACTGGCGACGGGAGCTGCGGAAGGATGCTTGGAGGCCGCTGTCGACTACGCGAAGAGCCGCACGATCTTCGGCAGCGCCCTCAGCACCCGTCAGAACGCCCAGTTCACGCTCGCGCGGATGCGGGCACGGGTGCACACCGCACGCCTCGCCTGGCATCATGCCGCGCGCCTGCGTGATGCTGGTGCGTCCTTCGGGGAAGAAGCGGCGATCGCCAAGCTCGTGGCCGGGGACGCGGCCATGGACAACGCTCGCGATGCCACACAGATCTTCGGCGGCAACGGATTCATGAACGAGTTCCCCGTCGCACGCCATTACCGTGACTCGAAGATCCTCGAGATCGGTGAGGGAACGACCGAGGTTCAGCTGCTGGTCATCGCACGCGCGTTGGGACTTGACCGGTAACGTGAGAGTATGACCGACATTCTTCAGCGAGGGCTCTACTACGAAGAGCTCGAACTCGGCGCGCGATACCTGCATCGGCCAGGACGCACCGCCACCGAGGCGGACAACGTGCTGTTCACCACCCTGACGATGAACACACAGGCGCTTCACCTCGATGCCGCGTTCGCTGAAAGTGCGGAGTTCGGTCAGCGGCTGATGAACTCCATGTGGACGCTGTCGACAATGGTCGGAGCTTCGGTCGCGCAGCTCACCCAGGGCACGTTGGTCGCCCAGCTCGGGCTCGGTGACATCGCCTTCCCGCATCCGCTCTTCGCGGGAGACACGCTCTACACCGAGACCACGGTCACAGATAAACGGCTCTCGTCATCGCGACCGGGGCAGGGCATCTGCACCTTCGCGCACGTCGGACGCAATCAGGACGATGTGATCGTCGCCAAGGCCACGCGCACGGCGCTCATGCACTGCCTGCCGAAGGAGGGATCGGATGAGCTTTGACCTCGGGCCCGCGCTGCTGTTCTGTCCCGCCGACCGCCCCGAGCGGTTCGAGAAGGCCATCGACCGCGCTGACGCGGTGATCCTCGACCTCGAGGATGCGGTCGCGCCCGAGGCCAAGGCATCCGCGCGGGAGAACATCCTCGCCTCCTCGCTTGACCCGTCCCGCGTCATCGTGCGCGTCAACGCTGTCGACTCGGAATATTTCGCCGACGACCTCGCGATGGTGATGGCGTCCCCCTTTCGCACCGTGATGGTCCCCAAAACCGAAAGCGCCGCCGGGCTGGACGCCCTCGGCGGCGACGTCGCGCTCATCGCGCTGTGCGAAACGGCGAAAGGCATCAGCAACGCCGCGGAGATCTCGGCCCATCCGCGCGTGGTGGCATTGATGTGGGGAGCGGAGGATCTGCTCGCCTCGCTCGGCGGCACCTCCAGCCGTCGAGCCGACGGAACCTATCGCGATGCCGCGCGCTACGCCCGATCACGGGTGCTGATGGAGGCCGCCGCGCACGAGAAGGCAGCTATCGACGCGGTGCACATCGACATCGAGGACACAGACGGCCTGGCAGCCGAAGCGGCGGATGCGGTGGCATCCGGCTTCCGCGCAACAGCGTGCATTCATCCCGGGCAGGTCTCCATCATCCGTGCCGCGTACCAGCCGGATGCCGAGACGGTCGCCTGGGCGCGCGACGTACTGGCTGCGGCGCAGGACGAGGGCGGGGTGTTTCGCTTCCGCGGTCGGATGATCGATGAGCCGTTGCTGCGTCATGCCCGCTCCGTGGTGGCCTACGCGAGCTGACGGGGTCTCAGGATGCCGGGACGTCGACCGTGACTGGCGCATCCACGACACTCGGATCGAGCAGGCGCAGCAGTCCGGGAGCCGCGACGAAACGGTGCGCTGACCCGTTGCGGAGCATTTCTCCTTCGCGCGGCAGCGTTCCTCCGGAGACGTGGTGCAGGAGCGAGCGGATCACCCCGCCATGGGTGACGACGATGACCGACTCCGCCTGCGGGGCAGAGCGTCGGCGTGCGTCCGCGGCGATGGCGTCGAGAGCGCTGATCGCGCGATCGCGAACCTCGTCAAGCGACTCGGCGCCATCGGGGAGGCCCTGCCAGTCGCGGTAGGTCTCGAGGTACTCCTCCACGAGGAGACCCTCACCCGCGCCGAACTCGCGTTCGCGCATGTCGGGTGCGGGCTGCGGTGATTCCAACCCCAGCTGGTCGGCGATGATCTGCGCGGTCTCGTGCGCACGCACGAGCGGACTCGCGTAGATCGCATGGTGCGTGTGCTGGGCGAGCAGCGCCGCCGCAGTGCGGGCATCGTCGCGTCCGGTGTCGTTCAGAGGAATATCCGTGGTTCCCTGAATGCGACGCTCGAGGTTCCAATCGGTCTGGCCGTGGCGAACGAGAGTGAGAAAGGTCACGCGAGAAGCTCCTGAAGTGCGGGCAGAACCTCGCCCGTGCCGCCGGTGAGCGTCACATGCGCCCAACTGTCGGCGCGGGTCGGTTCGCGATTGATGATGATCAGAGGGATGCCGCGACGCCGAGCCCGTTCGACCAGGCGAACGCCAGAGTTGACGACAAGCGAGGAACCCGCCACGATGAGCGCTTCGCTGGCGCGCAGCAGTGACTCGGCTGCGCGGAAGCGGTCGGTGGGGACATATTCGCCGAAGAACACCACATCGGGCTTGAGCATCCCATCGCACACGGTGCAGCTCGGCACGGTGAAAGCATCGACGCTCTCCGGTGCGACGTCGCCGTCGGGATTGAGTACGACGTTCTCTGGCACGTTGAGCCACGGGTTCAGCGTCTCGATCTGCGTTGCGATATCGCGCCGGTCGAACACCTGAGCGCAGCGCAGACAGGTGACGCGGCGCATGGTGCCGTGCACCTCGATGACTCGGGCGCTTCCCGCACGCAGGTGGAGCCCGTCGACGTTCTGTGTGATGACGCCCGAGACGACGCCATCGCGTTCCATCTCGGCGAGGGCGATGTGACCGGTGTTGGGCTCTGCGGCGGCGAACGCGCGCCAGCCGAGATGGCCGCCGAGCCAGTATCTGCGCCGGGCCGCCTCATTGGCGAGGTAACGCTGCGCGGTCATCGGATCGCTGCGAGGAGGTGCGCCTTCGCCGCGGTAGGCGGGAATGCCGGAGTCTGTCGAGATGCCGGCGCCGGTGAGGACGGCGATGGGCTTGCCGTGAAGCAGGTCGGCTGACTGGGCGATGCCAGCGGTCAACGCGGCACTGGTCGTCACGGTCACGGAACCTCCCTCCTCGAGTCTACGGCGTTGGATCGGGGGCACTCGGCGGGTACAGTCAGATGGCAGAGTGGTCTCCATGCATGTGGAACACGTGACGGATGCCGGCGACCCGCGGCTCGCCGACTATCGCGGTCTCACAGACACGGCGCTGCGTCGCGTGCAGGAGCCCCACGGCGGGCTGTACATCGCGGAGTCGGCGAAGGTCATCGCCCGCGCTGTCGCGGCAGGACACCGGCCACGATCGGTGATGCTTCAGCGCCGTTGGCTGGCCGGTGTCGAAGAGATCCTGACTGACAGCGACACACCGGTCTACCTCGTGCCCGACGAAGTCGCCGAGCAGGTGACCGGCTATCCGGTGCATCGTGGGGCACTCGCGGCAATGCATCGGCCGGTGCAGCCTTCGCTTGCCGAACTGGTGCGCGATGCCAACCTGGTGCTCATCCTGGAAGATCTGATCGAGCACAGCAACGTCGGATCTGCGTTTCGCGCTGCGGCTGGGCTCGGCGCCGACGCCGTGCTGGTATCGAGGCGCTGTGCCGACCCGCTCTATCGCCGAAGTGTCAAGGTGAGCATGGGCGGAGTCTTCCACGTTCCCTGGGCACGAATGGGCACGTGGCCGGACACCGCAGCCGAACTTCGGACGGCGGGATTCTCCATCGCAGCCCTCGCGCTGAGCGATGACGCTGTGCCGCTCGATGCCTATGCAGCCAGGCGTCCCGAGAAAGTGGCGCTGGCGCTGGGCACAGAGGGAAGCGGGCTGTCCGACGCCGCGCTTCGCCTCGCCGACCAGGTCGTGACGATTCCCATGCACGGGGGAGTGGACTCGCTCAACGTCGCCTCGGCCGCCGCGATCGCCCTGTGGGCGCTGTCGCGGTAGTCAGCCGTCCTTCGCCGGTGGGACGACCGGGCTGGGCTCAGGGCGCTTCGGTGTGACGTTGTCGCCGGAGGACTGGTGGTTCAGCCGTCGCAGCACCCACGGCACGAGGTGCTCGCGGGCCCAGCCGAGGTCTTCGGAGCGAGCCTGCCGCCAGGTGCGCGGTGGCAGGGGATCGGGCTGCATCGGTTGCAGATCGTTGGGCACGTTGAGCGCACGCAGCACCATGCGAGCGACTTCGTGGTGGCCGAGCGCGTTGAAATGCAGTCGGTCATCGTCGAAGAACCGGGGATCCTGCACGGTCTTGAGCGCCCATTGGTCGGCGACGATGCAGTCGTGACGGTCGGCGATGGCTCGAACGTTCTCGTTGTAGATAGCGACCTTGCCGCGGAAGGGGCGAAACACCGGTGTGAAGCTCGTGTCGATACCCGTGAACAGCACGATCGCGGCACCGGTAGACGCCAGTCGCGATACGGCATCCTCGAGCTGGGTGGCGATGGCGTCGGGATCGGTTCCCGGGCGGATGACGTCGTTGCCGCCCGCGCAGATGGAGATGAGATCGGGCCGCAGCTCGACGGCCGGCTCGATCTGGTCGGCACTGATCTGCGCGATGAGCTTTCCTCGAACGGCGAGGTTCGCGTAGGCGAAGTCTTCGACCTGCTGCGAGAGCACTTCGGCGACGCGGTCGGCCCAGCCTCGGTGGCCATCGGGCACGTTCGGATCGGGGTCTCCGATGCCCTCGGTGAATGAATCCCCGATCGCGACGAAACGACGCCAGGGGTGAGCGCTGTCGTGGGGAACTTCTGGGGGTCGGGGCGATTGGTGATCGGCCATCGAGGTCTCCTCTGCAACCGTCGCGGCACAGGTGCGGCCACGCCGGGAACGAGCTTACCGGGCAAGCGTCGGCGGTGCGATCGGGCGCGCATCGGATGTCTCCGGGAGCTATTACGCTTGAGGCGATGCTCTCTCCGTCCTACCCTCAGCGTGCCCCGTGGGGGACGGCTGACAAGCTGCGCGCCTGGCAGCGCGAGGCGTTGGACGCCTATTTCGATCGTGATCAGCGTGATTTTCTCGTCGCCGCTACACCCGGGGCCGGTAAGACGACATTCGCTTTGACGCTCGCCGTCGAGCTGCTGCGCATCGGCGAGGTCAATCGGGTCATCGTTGTGGCTCCCACCGAGCATCTGAAGACGCAGTGGGCCGATGCGGCGGCGCGCGTGAGCATCCGTCTCGATCCGCGCTTTCGCAACAGTCATTGGGCTCCGTCGCGGCAGTATCACGGTGTCGTCGTCACCTATGCGCAGGTGGCGGCCAAATCGTCGGTGCACCGCCACCTCACGGAAGACGCCAAGACGCTCGTCATCCTCGACGAGGTGCACCACGGCGGCGACGCTCTCAGCTGGGGTGATGCGATCCGCGACGCGTACGGGCCGGCGAAACGGCGTCTCCTGCTGTCGGGTACGCCGTTTAGCAGCGATACCGCCCCCATTCCCGTCGTAACGTACGCGCCCGATGAGTCTGGTGCACGCGTGTCGACCACCGACTACAACTACGGCTATGGTCGCGCTCTGGCCGACGGCGTGGTGCGTCCGGTGCTGTTTCACATGTACGCCGGCAAGATGCGCTGGCGCACGAGCGCCGGAGACGAACTCGAGGCCCATCTTGGGCAAGACAACACGAAAGACGTGACATCCCAGGCCTGGCGCACCGCCCTTGACCCGGAGGGCGAGTGGATGCCTGCCGTGCTCTCGGCCGCCGACCGCCGGCTGAGTGAGGTTCGACACCATGTTCCGGATGCCGGTGGCCTCGTGATCGCGACAGATCAGACGGTCGCTCGTGCCTATGCGAAGATCCTGCATTCGCTCACGGGCGAGCGACCGACGATCGTGCTGTCAGACGAAGCGGCGGCGTCCGAACGCATCGAGCGCTTCAGCGCCAACACGAGTCGGTGGATGGTCGCCGTCCGCATGGTGTCGGAAGGGGTCGACGTTCCGCGTCTCGCCGTCGGCGTGTACGCGACATCGTCGTCAACGCCGCTGTTCTTCGCGCAGGCGATCGGCCGCTTCGTGCGAGCTCGCCGTCGTGGTGAAGCGGCGAGCGTGTTCCTCCCGAATGTTCCGGTGCTCATGGGGTTGGCGAACGAACTCAAGAAGCAACGTGATCATGCTCTCGACCGACAGAACAAAGACGACGACGGCCTCGATGACGCGCTGCTTGAGGCCGCCAACCGAGAGGAAGACGCCTCCGACGCTCTGACGCAGGAGTTCAGCTATCAGGCCATCTCGTCGCTCGCGCACTTCGATCGCGTCGTCTTCGAAGGCAAGGAGTTCGGCCAGCTCGCCGAGCCCGGCACGCCTGAAGAAGAAGAGTTCATTGGCATTCCCGGACTGCTCGAACCCGAGCACGTTCATGAGCTGCTCATGCAACGCCAGTCGCGGCAGACGCGCTTGCGGGAGGCGCGGGAAGCGCAGGCGCCACCTGAGGCGGTGACGACGTTGCCGCCGCCGCTGCATCGCACGCTCCGTGAGCAGCGTCAGCTCTTGAACAGTCTGGTGGGGCTCTACGCGCGTCAGGCGGGTGAACCGCACGGCGCCGTTCATGCCGAGCTGCGCCGTATCTGTGGTGGCCCGGCGGTGGCACAGGCGACGGTCACGCAGCTGCAGTCGCGGATCGACGTGCTGAGAAAGCGCGTTCGCAGCTAGAGCTTCGGGGCCCCGAAATACTGGCAATCCGGAGATTTCGGGCTCACGTGGCCCAGGTTCTGACTAGCGTTGAAGCTGCTCAGATGAGGGCACGTCGCCCGATCAGGGGCCACCCGGGAGGATTCATGACCGCGCCTGCAGCCGCAGAGCCGACCGCAGCCGATCGCCGCCGTTGGGCGCGCTATCTCGTCGAGGAGCGCGCTGAAGGACTGGTGTATCAGAAGCTTGCTGCGCGCAGATCTGGCGAAGAGCGCGAGATCCTGCAGAGCCTCGCCGATGCCGAGTACCGCCACGAGCAACACTGGCTCGACCTGCTCGGCGGTGAACCCGCGAAGCTACCTCGCGCCGGCATCCGCTCGACGTTGCTGGGATGGATGGCGGGACGCTTCGGGTCGATTTTCGTACTCGCACTCGCGCAGACAGCCGAGGCGCGTTCGCCATACGACTCCGAGCACTATGCCACTGCGGCGATGCGCGCCGATGAGAAGGTCCACTACGAGGTCGTTCGTGGCCTTGCCGCGCGGGGCCGTCGTCGACTCTCCGGCTCGTTCCGCGCCGCTGTGTTCGGCGCCAATGACGGACTCGTCAGCAACCTGGCGCTCGTGCTCGGAATCGGAGCGACCGGAGTGGCACCGAGTTTCGTACTTTTCAGCGGCATCGCTGGCCTTCTCGCCGGGGCGCTGTCGATGGGCGCGGGAGAGTTCGTCTCTGTGCGATCCCAGCGGGAGCTGCTGGCAGCCACGGAGGCAAACGACGACGTCGCGCACGCGGCGGGCGACCTCGACATCGACGAGAACGAACTCGCCCTCGTCTACCGGGCGCGCGGTGTGGACCCGGAAGAGGCCCTGGCACGCTCGAGGCGGATCATCGCCGCGGCGCAGGAGGGTGTGCGACGCACGTCATCGGGGACGGCGGGCGCTCGGGCCACTGACCACGAGATCGTCGGCAGCGACTGGACGGCGGCGCTGTCGAGCTTCTTCCTCTTCTCCGCCGGCGCCATCGTGCCGGTGCTGCCATGGATCTTCGGGCTGCAGGGTTTCGTCGCGATCGTTGTGGCGTTGGCGCTGGTGGGAACGGCGCTGCTCGCGACCGGTGCGATGGTCGGTATTCTCTCTGGCGGCCCGCCGCTGCGGCGTGCACTGCGTCAGCTGGCGATCGGCTTCGGCGCCGCCGCGATCACCTACGCTCTCGGGCTCGGCTTCGGCGTCGGTGCTGTCTGAGCGAAGCGCGAAACGAAAATGGCCCCCGGCTGGGGGCCATTTTTATTTTGTGCGCGGAGGGGGACTTGAACCCCCACGCCCTTGCGGGCACTACGACCTCAACGTAGCGCGTCTACCATTCCGCCACCCGCGCAGGTGATGAAAAGTCGTTGACGACCGAGGAAAAACATTACCATGCTCGACAGGTCGTCACGAACTCGTATCCGACCCGGGCGCGCCGTGCCACGCCGGTAGGCTGAGGTCATGGCTCTGTCACCGCATCCGGAAGTCGTGCGCATCGCGCAAGATCTGATCCGTTTCGACACGTCGAATTTCGGAGGCGGAAAAGCCGAAGGCGAACGCGAGGCGGCTGAATACGTCGGTGCATATCTGGAAGAGCTCGGGCTCACGCCGGAGTACTACGAGCCCATTCCGAGGCGAACGAACATCATGGCGCGCGTACCGGGACGAAACCCTGACAAACCAGCGCTCGTCGTGCACGGCCATCTCGACGTCGTTCCCGCCGTGGCAGAGGACTGGAGCGTAGACCCCTTTGCCGGCGAGGTGCGCGATGGAATGCTGTGGGGGCGCGGCGCTGTCGACATGAAGAACATGGACGCGATGATTCTCACGTCCGTCGCCGGTCTTCTCCGCACGGGGGAGCAGCCCGAACGTGACCTCGTATTGGCCTTCTTCGCCGATGAGGAGAACGGCGGCGTAGAGGGTTCAGCGCTCGTCGTGAAGAATCGCCCGGAATGGTTCGCTGGAGCGACCGAGGCCATCAGTGAGGTCGGCGGCTACTCGATCACAGTCGATGATCGGCGCGCGTACCTGCTGCAGTTGGGAGAGAAGGCGCTGATATGGATTCGCCTCGTGGCCAAGGGACG
>NZ_JAJUFV010000024.1 GCF_029263575.1 Microbacterium sp.
GCTACCAGGACTTGAACCTGGGACCTCTTCATTATCAGTGAAGCGCTCTAACCGCCTGAGCTATAGCCCCGTCAACCTCCAAGACTTTACCGGAGATCGACGGAAAATCCGAATCGAGCCGATCAGTCCGCGGGGCGCAGAATCACGTCTCCCGCAGACACCCGCACCTCGATTGTGTGGCGCGACGAACTGGCGGTGTCGAGCCGGTTGTCGAGGTCGCCGGCGCTGACGTTCTCACGGACGTTGTAGGTCTCATCCGGCACGGTCAGGTCGAGCTCACCGGCACTGACACGAATCGCGACCGACCGCGGCGTGGTCTCTGCGAACCGCGCCTCGAGCTTGCCAGCAGACACAGAGAGGTCGGCCTCGTCGACCCGGGCCAAATCGAGCCGCGCGTGACCGGCCTGGATGTCGGCTTCGACCGAAGATGCCGCCCCGTCCAGTCGCAGGCTCCCCGCACCCACCGAGATGTCGACCTCGTCGAACATCCCCTCGACGTCGAGGCTGCCGGCGCCGAGGGAGAACTCCGCATCCAGGCTCTCATCATTCAGCTCTTCCGGAAGCGTCAGAACAACCCTCTCATCGAAATCGAACCAGCGTTCGCCGAACCATCCGTCACCGAACCACCAGAACGAGTCGTCGTCATTTCTGAGCACGAGTTCATCCTCATCGCGCTCTAGCCGCCACCGGCTGTCATTCGACTCGTCGATCTCGAGCGTCGCCTCGTCGACATCGCCGAAGCGCACTGTCGCGCCACTTGCCGAGACGTCGATATCGATCCCCTCGATGCCGTCGACGTTCACGGTCTGGGTTTCCCCGGCGCTTCCCCGGGAACTCTGCGTGACATCGTGCACCGCCGCGAACGCCGCCGTGCCACCCGCCCCGAGCAGAGCGACCCCGCCGAACGCAGCGATCGCGATTGCCCCGGCCCGCGCACCGGCTCCCCGTGACGACGAGGGCGTCGGATCGGATGCTGCCGCCGAAGCCGACGGCGCAGCAGGCGGGACCGGCGGAACAGGCGGGGGCGTCAGCGGCACCTCATGTCCGCCGGTCGCCTGCGGTTCGGCACCACTCTGCACGGCACCGCCCGGCGCGGCACCGCCCTGCGCAGCACCGCCCTGCGCGATACCACTGGACGCGGCGCCGCCGTGCGCACCGGCATCCGACATTCCGGCATTTCGGGGATCCTGGTTCTGCGAATCGTTGTTCATGTTCTCGCTCCTGTACGTGTCTCAGATCTTCGGCTGCGTGCCGTTCGGCGCGGATCCGCCGTAGTTCTCGATGTGGGCGAGAGCTGCGAGCACCCGCCGGTTGCCCGATTCGTCCTGCTCGAAACCGAGCTTCTGGAAGATGGCCGTGATGTTCTTCTCGACACTTGCGGGGGAGAGGAACAGCAGCCCTGCGATCGCCTGATTCGACTTGCCCTCCGCGATCAGCGCCAGCACCGTTCGCTCGCGCTCGGTGAGCTGCAGCATCCGATCATCGCGGTTACGCCGCGTCAGCAGCTGCGCCACGACCTCCGGGTCGAGCACCGATGCGCCCTCGGCGATCCGCTCGACCGACGCCAGGAACTCCGACACGTCGGCCACTCTGTCTTTGAGCAGATATCCGAGCGGCCCACCCTGCGCCGCGATCAGATCACTGGCGTAACGCTCTTCGACATATTGCGAGAGCACCAGCAGCGCCAACGACGGATGCGTGTTGCGCAACCCGAGCGCGGCCCGAATGCCCTCGTCGGTGAATGTCGGGGGAAGCCGCACGTCAAGAATGCACAGCTCGGGGTCGGTCGCCGCGACCGCCTCGGTCAGCCCCTCCGTGTCGGGCAGAGCCGCGACGACCTCGTGCCCGGCATCCTCGAGCAAGCGCACCAGACCCTCACGCAATAGAACCGAGTCTTCACAGATCAGGATGCGCATGGCACGCTCACCTCCACGGATGTCGGACCGCCCTGCGGGCTGTCGATACGGATCGTCCCGCCGGCGGCGAGCACGCGATTCGAGATGCCGTCGAGTCCGCCACCGGGCTGCACCACCGCGCCGCCCATGCCGTTGTCCTCGACGCGAGCCCACAGGACATTGCCGTCCCGGGTTCGCACGACGACGCGCGTCTCGCTCGCTCGCGAATGCTTGGCGGCGTTCGTCAGCGACTCGGCGATGGCGAAGTACACGGCAGCCTCGGCATCTTTGCTGCACCGGCCATCCATGCGCACGTCGAGGTGCACCGGAATATGCGACCGGCTGGCCAGCGCCGACAGCGCCGCATCCAGCCCACGATCGTCGAGCACAGAAGCATGGATACCGCGGGCGAGCTGACGCAGCTCGGTGATGGCGGCCTTGGTCGAGGTGTGCGCCTCGTTGATCAGCTGCTTCGCAGCCGTCGGGTCGTTGTCGATCTTCTGCTGCGCAAGACCCAGCGTCATGCCGACCGAGACCAACCGCGGCTGAACGCCGTCGTGCAGGTCGCGCTCGATGCGCGTGCGCTCGACATCGGCGGCGCGCACGGCACCCTCACGTTGCGCGGATGTCGTCCGCACGCGTTCAGTGAGTTCAGCCTCGCGGTTGGGAACGACGATCGCCGTCGAGATCGTGCGATGCAGCAGAGCGAGGCCGATGATGCCCGCCGCCGAAACGAGGACACCGAGGATGCCGAGAACCGGTGCCCATCCGGCGGCGATCGTGTTTCCGAACGGCGCGGCGGCGACCTCGGCATCCGAGAACAACGGGGTGAACGAATAGATCGCCGACCACACCAGGCCCCAGAACAGTCGCAGCACGATCCCACCGAACACGCACGCGATCGCGAAGCTCGCCAATGCGCGCCACATCCGACCGTCGATGCTCTGGCGGCCCACCGAGCGAAGCCAGCCCCCGAAACCGGGGCGCTGTCGGCGACGCGGCTGGAGGTCGGCGATGCCGAGGCCGTAGAGCCCGCGGACGCGGACGATCTCGAACCAGCCGATGCCGTAGAACGCGTAGACGAGTCCGATCAGAACGAAGATCCCGATGCCGAACACGAAGAGCAGCCCGAGGCCGGTTCCGAACATGGCGGCGAGAATCCCGAAGACAGCGCCACCGAGCACGCCCAACGCCGCGAGATGCAGAATCGTCAGGAACAGGCGCAGCGGAGGTTTCTGCTGCGGCGCCGGACTCGCGGCGGCGCCGGCCGCGACAGTGGGAGCAGTCTGGTTCGTCATGCTTCAAAGGTATGACGCGGCGAAGCCCGGCGACACCGAGTCATCCGGAGAGGATGCTTCGGGTTTTCCCTACTGTCGGATGCGGAGCGTCAGTTCGACATGAAGCCGACAAGCAGGCCGCCGGTGACCTTCACGGCGAGGTTGTAGATGCCGGCGACAACGGCGCCGAGAACGGTGAAGACGATGAGGTTCAGAATCGAGATGACCGCGGCGAACGCCATCACCTGCGGCAGACCCAACAGCGCCGCCACCGAGACCGACCCGTCGGTGATGTTGCTGATGAACTCGTCAGCATCCACGAGGATCCCGGTCGCCTGCAGCACCAGGTAGATCAAGAAGAACGACACCATGGTCACGATCGCCAGTGCGACAGCGCCCAGGAAAGACAGCTTCACAGCCGACCAGAAGTCGACGTACACCAGGCGCAGTCTGACCTGCTTGCCACCGGTCTTGCGCGTGGACTTCTTCGCCAGCTTGTCGGCTACGGTGCTCATGCGTCTGTTTCCTCAGGTGTGTCTTCGGGCGCGGCCGGATCAGCCTCGGCCACGACTTCTTCGATCACCCGTTCACTGTTTCGGGCGATGGCGAGGATCCGGTCCTTCTCAGAGGTCCGGGCGAACACCACTCCCATGGTGTCTCGGCCCTTCGCGGGCACCTCGGCCACGGCAGAGCGTACCACCTTGCCGCTGGACAGAACCACCAAGACCTCGTCCTCCTCCGACACGATCAGACCACCCGCGAGAGTGCCCCGATCGTCGTTGAGTTTGGCGACCTTGATGCCGATTCCACCGCGTCCCTGCACCCGGTATTCGTCGATCGACGTGCGCTTGGCGTAGCCGCCATCGGTGACCACGAACACGTACCCGTCTTCGCCTGCGACGGATGCCGACAGCAGAGTGTCATCCCCGCGGAAGCTCATCCCCTTCACACCCTCGGTCGCACGGCCCATCGGGCGCAGCGCCTGGTCGGTCGCGTTGAACCGTAACGACATACCGTGACGACTGATGAGAAGAATGTCATCGGATGCATCGACCAGCAGCGCGCTGACAAGCTCATCACCCTCGCGCAGACGGATGGCGATGACCCCACCCTGACGGTTCGTGTCGTAATCGCTCAGACGGGTCTTCTTGACCACGCCGCCGCGCGTGGCGAGCACGAGATAGTCGGCCACATCGTAATCGCGCATCGCGAGCACCTGAGCGATGCTCTCATCCGGTTGCAGCGCCAACAGGTTTGCGACGTGCGTGCCCTTGGCATCGCGACCGGCCTCCGGTGCCTCATAGGTCTTCGCCCGGTACACGCGACCCTTGTCGGTGAAGAACAGCAGCCAGTGATGCGTCGTGGTCACGAAGAAGTGCTCGACCACATCATCGGCGCGAAGCTGCGCACCCTTGACACCCTTGCCGCCACGGTGCTGCGAACGATAGTTGTCGCTGCGCGTGCGCTTGAGATACCCGTCGCGGGTGACGGTCACGACCATCTCCTCTTCGGCGATGAGGTCTTCCATCGAGACATCGCCGTCGAAACCCTGGAGGATATGCGTGCGGCGCTCGTCGCCGAACCGCTCGACGATACCCTCGAGCTCATCGCGGACGATGGCACGCTGGCGCGACTCTTTCGCGATGATGTCTTTGTAGTCGGCGATCTTCGCTTCGAGCTCTTCGGCCTCGTCGATAATCTTCTGCCGCTCGAGAGCGGCGAGTCGACGCAGCTGCATCTGCAGAATCGCATCCGCCTGGATCTCATCGATCTCGAGCAGCTTCTGCAGACCCTCGTTCGCGTCCTGCGGCGTGGACGAGCGACGAATCAACGCGATGACCTCGTCCAGGGCATCCAGCGCCTTGAGGTATCCGCGCAGAATATGCATGCGCTCTTCGGCCTTGCGAAGGCGGAAGATCGTGCGCCGCACGATGACGTCGATCTGGTGCGCGATCCAGTTGGTGATGAAACCATCCAGCGCCAACGTGCGCGGCACACCATCGACGATCGCGAGCATGTTCGCGCCGAAGTTGTCTTGCAGCTGCGTGTGCTTGTACAGGTTGTTCAGCACGACCTTCGCCACGGCATCCCGCTTCAACACCACCACGAGACGCTGACCGGTGCGGTCACTGGTCTCATCGCGAATATCGGCGATGCCGGTGATCTTGCCGTCACGCGCAAGGTCGCCGATCTTCACCGCAAGGTTGTCGGGGTTGACCTGGTAAGGGAGCTCGGTGATCACCAGGCAGTTGCGGCCCTGAATCTCTTCCATGTTGACCACGGCACGCATCGTGATCGAACCACGGCCCGTGCGGTATGCCTCATGGATGCCCTTCGAGCCCAGAATCTGCGCACCCGTCGGGAAGTCCGGCCCGGGAACACGTTTGATCAGGCCCTCAAGCAGTTCCTCTCGCGGAAGATCGGGGTTGTCGAGCGCCCAGAGCGCGGCATTCGACACCTCCCGCAGATTGTGCGGCGGAATGTTGGTCGCCATACCGACCGCGATACCCACCGAGCCATTGACGAGCAGATTCGGGAAACGAGCGGGCAGAACCGTCGGCTCCTGCGTCTGACCGTCATAGTTGTCAGCGAAATCGACGGTCTCTTCTTCGATGTCGCGCACCATCTCGAGCGCGAGCGGAGCCATCTTGGTCTCGGTGTAACGCGGGGCGGCCGCACCCATGTTGCCCGGCGAACCGAAGTTTCCCTGCCCGAGCGCGAGCGGGTAACGCATCGACCACTGCTGCACCAGGCGCACGAGGGCGTCATAGATCGCCGAGTCGCCATGCGGGTGGTACTGACCCATGACTTCGCCGACGACACGGGCGCACTTTGAGAACGACTTGTCGGGGCGGAAACCTCCGTCGTACATGCCGTAGATCACACGGCGGTGCACCGGCTTGAGCCCGTCGCGCACATCCGGCAGCGCTCGCCCGACGATCACGGCCATCGCGTAGTCGAGATAGCTGCGCTGCATCTCGGACTGCAGGTCGACCTGGTCGATCTTGCCGTGCTCGTGGAAGGGAGTCACGTCGGGGCGTTCTTCGTCAGTCATGTGTTTCTTTCGTTTGCTGAGCTTGTCGAAGCATCCTGTCGCTGCGCCTGGCTAAGCATCAGATGTCGAGGAAGCGGACGTCCTTGGCGTTGCGCTGGATGAACCCACGTCGTGACTCGACGTCTTCACCCATCAGCACGCTGAAAATCTCATCGGCGCTGGCGGCGTCCTCGATGGTCACCTGCCGCAGCGTGCGGGTGTTGTGATCCATCGTGGTCTCCCACAGTTCCTTCGCGTTCATCTCGCCGAGACCCTTGTAGCGCTGCACGCCGGAATCCTTCGGAAGACGCTTGCCGTTCGCGAGGCCATGTTCCATAAGCGCATCGCGCTCGGCATCCGAATACACATACTCGTGCGGCTGGTTCGACCACTTCAACCGGTACAGCGGCGGCATCGCCAGATAGACGAAACCGGCCTCGATGAGCCCGCGCATGTAACGGAACAGCAGCGTCAGCAACAGCGTCGTGATGTGCTGGCCGTCGACATCGGCATCCGCCATCAAAACGATCTTGTGATAGCGCGCCTTCTCGATGTCGAAGTCTTCGCCGATGCCCGTGCCGAAGGCCTGGATCATCGCCTGGACCTCTTTGTTGGCCAGGGCCTTGTCGAGACGAGCGCGCTCGACGTTCAGGATCTTTCCTCGAAGCGCCAGGATCGCCTGCGTGTGCGGGTCGCGGCCCTGCACCGCCGAACCGCCGGCCGAGTCACCCTCGACGAGGAAGATCTCGCTGATCGACGGGTCTTTGCTCGTGCAGTCTTTGAGCTTGTCGGGCATCGCAGCCGACTCGAAGACACTCTTGCGGCGCGCCGTCTCACGTGCCTTGCGTGCCGCAAGCCGAGCCGTGGCCGCATCGATCGCCTTGCGAATGATGTTCTTCGCCTCGGCCGGGTTGCGCTCGAACCAGTCGCCCAGCTGATCGCCGACGATCTTCTGCACGAACGCCTTCGCCTCGGTGTTGCCGAGCTTCGTCTTGGTCTGGCCCTCGAACTGCGGCTCGCCGAGCTTGATCGAGATCACGGCCGTGAGACCCTCACGCACGTCATCGCCCGAGAGGTTGTCGTCCTTCTCTTTGAGGAGGTTGTTCGCGCGGGCGTACTTGTTGACGAGTGTCGTCAGCGCCGCACGGAAGCCCTCTTCGTGCGTACCACCCTCATGCGTGTTGATCGTGTTCGCATAAGTGAAGACGTTCTCGGTGTAACTCGTCGTCCACTGCATCGCGATCTCGAGTGAGATCTTGCGCTCTTTGTCTTCGGATTCGAAATCGATGATCTCGGCGTTGACGACCTCGGCGTGACGGACGTGGTTCAGATACTCGACGTAGTCGACCAGACCGCGCTCGTAATAGAAAGTGTCAGCGCGCTGTTTCGTGACGGTCGCACCGTCTTCTTCAATCTCGTATGTCGCGCCCTCGCGCTCGTCTTTCAGCTCGATGCGCAATCCCTTGTTCAGGAAAGCCATCTGCTGGAAGCGCGTGCGGAGCACGTCGTATTCGAACTCGACACCCTCGGTGAAGATCTCAGCATCCGCCCAGAAGGTGATCGCCGTACCCGTCTCATCGGTCGGCTCGCCCTTTTCGAGTTTCTGCTGCGGCTCACCACCGTTCGCGAAACTGTGGCGCCAGGTGAAGCCTTTCTGCTTGACCTCGACGTCGAACCGCGTCGACAACGCGTTGACGACCGAGGAGCCCACGCCGTGCAGACCGCCCGAGACGGCATAGGCGCCGCCACCGAACTTACCGCCGGCGTGCAGAATCGTGAGCACGACCTCGACGGTCGACTTGTTCGGGTCAGACGAGTGCGGGTCGACCGGGATACCACGGCCATTGTCGACGACGCTGACACCGCCGTCGGCGAGCAGCGTCACGACGATCTTGTCGGCATAGCCGGCCAGCGCCTCATCGACAGAGTTGTCGACGATCTCATAGACCAGGTGGTGCAGACCACGTGGCCCCGTCGAGCCGATGTACATACCCGGACGCTTGCGGACAGCTTCCAGACCCTCGAGGATCTGAATATCTGCGGCACCGTACTCGGACGGCGTGTTATCTGCGGGGGTTGCCCCTGTGGTCGTTTCTGGCTCGTCAGCAGGGGATTCAGGCGTCATCAGAGGGCGTACTCCACATCGATATCTCGAACCACCAGTCTAGCCGGTTTGGCGAGATAATTGTTGGCTCAGAGGCCGTGTGTGGCCCTGAAATCGATCCGGATGCCTCGCGTGATGCCCTACCCGTAGGTATCGCGCGGACCGCGCCCTGGAACGGCTCTCGGCCCCCATTTCCAAGAGGGAACGTCCGGCCCGATGAAACGGAGGTTCTCCACACCCGCTTCGGGGTACCGGTTCGTGATCTCGGTGAGGATCGTCGCACGCATGAACTGCAGGTTCTTCGCCCACGCCGTCGAATCGCATTTCACCGTCAGCATCCCGTTCTCCAAAGAGACCGGTTCGGAGTGCTGCGCCGTGCCGGCGCCAGCGAGATCGGCCCACTGGCGAACGAGATCTTCGCGCGCCAACGTGATCTCCCAGCCTGAGTCGCGACTGAGCTTGTCGAGCACACTGCCAAGAGCTCCCGGATCCCGCCCGGGAGTGAAGGGGGCATTGTCATCGTCATCGCGGATGCGCCGCTTGCGCTTCCATGACTTCGAGCTCGGCTTCAGCCCACGCAGCCGCAAATAGGTCGCGACCGTTTCGGGGACGTTGTCATCACTCATCGCGACCACGATCGGTATCTGGTTCACTGTCTGCTGCCGGATCGCGGTCATCGGAGATAGAGCCGTCACTGATGTGCACGACGTGACGATGCAGCGGCTCGGGAATGTCGGCCTCGACCGCCGCCGTCACGAGAACCTGTTCGTATCCCACAGTCAGGTCGGCCAGGCGCTGACGGCGATCAGCATCGAGCTCGGCGAACACATCGTCGAGGATCAGAACCGGATCGCCAGCCGGAGACTCGGCCCGCAATAGTTCGGCGGATGCCAGGCGCAGTGCGAGTGCCACCGACCACGATTCGCCATGTGAGGCGTACCCCTTCACCGGCAGACCGCGCACACGCAGCACAAGGTCATCGCGATGCGGGCCGACGAACGTGATTCCGCGATCGAGCTCTTGTGTGCGCTTGGCTTGCAGAGCCGCGCGGAACATCTCAGCACGCCGTGACAGGCTCAACGACCGATCAGCTGCATCGAAAGCGGTGCCGGCTGCGTCCTCTTCGGGGTCGCCACCGTGCATCGACAGCGCCCATTCGAGCTCTGGCTGATGGTCGGCGCCGGCAATAGCGGCATATGCCGAGGCCAGGGGAGAGCGCAGGTCCGACGCGAGACGCAGCCGTGCGTCGATGATCTCTGACCCGAGAGCGACGAGTTTGTCATCCCAGACGTCGAGAGTCGTCAGCGCCTCACCACGGATGCCGCGCGCACGGGCCGACTTCAACAACGCGCTGCGCTGCTTCAGCACCCTGTCGTAATCACCCAGCACCGCAGCCATGCGCGGAGCTCGCTGAATCAGCAGCTGATCGGCGAATCGGCGCCGCGAGGAGGGGTCTCCGCGAACAATCTGCAGATCTTCGGGAGCGAAGAGAACGACGTGCGCGTAGCGCGGAAGTTCACTCGTCTTCGATGGGGAGCCGTTGATGCGTGCCTTGTTCGAGCCCTGTCGGTTGATCTGCACCTCGGTCAACACCTTTCGGGAGCCGACCGAGAGCCGCGCGCGGATCACCCCGAAATCGCGAGAGTCTTTGACCATCGGAGCATCCGACGAGACCCGATGCGACCCGAGAGTCGCCAGAAAGACGATCGCCTCTGCCAGATTCGTCTTTCCCTGGCCGTTCTTGCCGACCAGGACGTTGGGGCCACGGTGGAGCGAGAGTTCGGCGGTCGCGTAATTGCGAAAATCCACCAGGCTCAGATGCTCGACGATCACCGTTTCAGCCTACCTTCGACAACAGACACCGCCCCGGTTCCGGGGTGAGCCGATGAATCGAGAGGTCAGCGAAGAAGCAGGTTGGGCTGCAGCAGGTACTTGAACGAATCCGTGCCGGCCTGGTCGACCGAGGTCTGGCTCGTGATGAGCACCGGGCTGAGCTTGTTCGCATTGTCGCTCGAGGTGAACGTCACCCGTACGAACTCGCTCTTGACGGCGCTGAGCGACTCGATCAGATACTGCGGGTTGAGCCCGAGAGTCACATCATCGCCACCCGAGAGGTGCGCATCGACCGACTCGGACGCTCGCGCCTGCTCACTGCCCGAGGCGTCCATGGTCACGCTCGACGACGTGAAGGTGAAACGCAACGGAGCCGCGCGATCGAGCACGAGCGCCACACGGCGAACCGCTTCGATCAGATCAGCGGTGTTGACGACCGCATAGTGATCGGTCTGCTCGGGAAAGAGGCGGCGAACCGGCGGGAAGTTCCCCTTGATCAGCAGCGATGTCACAGTCTTGTTGCCCGATGTGAAAGCGATGATCTCGCGATCGCCCGATCCCGAGAACGCCACCTCGATCGTGCCGGTGTGACCGAAGGTCTTGCCGACCTCGGTCAGAGTTCGCGCCGGGACAAGTGCGGTCTGTTCGGATGCTTCGCCATCCCACGGAACGTTACGCAGCGAAACGCGGTAGCGGTCGGTCGCCACCAGGCTCAGATCTTGGCCGGATACTTCGAGCTGCACACCGGTGAGCACAGGAGTCACGTCATCACGCGACGCGGCGAAACCGACCTGCGCGATGGCTGTCGCGAACTCGTCGGCAGGAACGACACCAGATGAGCCCGTTACCTCGGGAATCGACGGATATTCCTCAACCGGCATGGCCGCGAGAGTGAATCGTGCCGAACCGCACGTCACAGCGATTCCGCCGTCGTCTTCGACAGCGATCTCGATCGGAGCGTTCGGAAGGCGGCTGGCGATGTCGGAGAGAAGCCGGCCGTGCACCAGGATCGTACCCGGAGTATCAACCGTTGCCTCGATTGTCGTGCGGGCGGATGCCTCGTAGTCAAAAGCCGACAGTGTGAGCCCGGCGTCGCCGGCTTCGATCAACACACCGGCCAGAATCGGCTGCGGATTGCGCTGTGGCAACAGTTTGACGACGAAGGACACAGCTTCGCTGAATACATCGCGGTTGACCTGGAACCTCACGGGCGCTCCCTCGTCGTAGTACAGAGTCTGACTCGCGGTGAGCGCGAGCCAGGGCTTCCCATGCTATCCCCACGAAGCCGATGCGCCATACGTTGGTTTTTCGCGACCGGTTTTCCCCAGGAGGTCATCGGATGCTGCCCTCTACGGATTAACTTCTTAACGTTCTTAACAGCTGTGGAATCTGTGGATAACTCGGTGGAGAGTAGTCGCGAGTAGGGAACTACATGCGTGTGAGATGTGGAATCGGTGAGGAATCCGCGTGGAATCAGGGTGTGGAGGAAACCCGCGTATCGCCGAGTTATCCACAGCATGCCGCGATCGGCACACATTCGTCCAGAAGTTCGTGCGATTTCATCCACAAGTTATCCACATGTGTAATCGCGAATTTAACTGGTGACGCGCGGGTGCTGTCAAGCCTGGATTCTTGGCTCGCGTGTCGTGTCTCAGCGACGACCGAGCTGGGTGGTGATCTCCGTGACCTGGTTGTAGATGGAGCGGCGCTCCTTCATCAGGTCGCTGATCTTCTTATACGCATACATGACGGTCGTGTGATCGCGATTGCCGAAGAGCTGTCCGATCTTCGGCAGGGAGAGGTTGGTGCGCTCTCGGCACAGGTACATGGCGATCTGTCGTGATGTCGCGATCTGCTGCGAACGACTCGATCCGTAGAGATCGTCGACCGTGAGCTTGAAGTACTGTGCCGTCGCCGAGATGATGTCGGTCGGCGAGATGATGTTGTCTTCTGCGGTGTCGATGATGTCGCGCAGCACTGTCTGGGCGAGTGAGATATCGAGTGAGGAGCGGTTCAAGCTCGCGAAAGCAGAGACGCGGATCAGAGCGCCCTCCAGTTCGCGGATGTTCGATGACACGACCGTGGCGATGTATTCGAGCACCTCATCGGGAATGTGCAGCGCCTCGCTCTGCGCCTTCTTGCGCAGAATCGCGATGCGGGTCTCGAGGTCAGGAGCCTGCACATCGGTGATCAGACCCCACTCGAACCGACTGCGCATCCGATCTTCGAAGCCCGTGAGGTGTTTCGGTGCGACGTCACTGGTGATGACGATCTGCTTGTTGTGGTCGTGGAGCGTGTTGAAGGTGTGGAAGAAGGTCTCCTGCGTCTCCGCACGACCCTGCAGGAACTGGATGTCATCGATGAGAAGGATGTCGACATCGCGGTAACGGGCCTGGAACGCTGACCCGCGGTTGTTCGCGATCGAGTTGATGAAGTCGTTCGTGAACTCTTCGCTCGAGACGTAGCGAACCTTCACTCCGGTGTAGAGAGACTGCGCATAGTCGCCGATGGCGTGGAGAAGGTGCGTCTTGCCCAGCCCCGAGTCGCCGTAGATGAACAGCGGGTTGTACGCCTTCGCCGGTGCCTCGGCGACGGCCACGGCTGCCGCATGCGAGAACCGATTCGACTGGCCGATCACGAAGTTGTCGAACGTGTACTTCGGGTTCAGTCGCGATTCGTGGCGCATCGGAATCGGCTGATCTGTGGGGACCTCGGCGCGTGGGGCTTCGGGACGACCGAAATCTGCCACTGCGGTCGGAGCCGGCTGCTGATCGGCGAGCTCATGATTGACCACCACACGGAAAGAGGTGACCTCTTCTCCCAGCTGCGACAGCGCTTCCATGATCGGCACACGCAGACGCTTGTTAATCTGTGCTGCCGTGAGGTCGTTCGGAACATCGAGATAAATGGTCGCGCCCATGACGCCGGCGGGAACGGCCAGACTGAGAAACCCTTGGAGTTGGGGAGTGACACGATCGTCTTGATCGAGCAGGTCGAGAACGTGAGCCCAGATCGGAACGTCAGGGTGGGCAGGAGAGGACATGGCGCTCCGGGCAATGACTCGCGGAGAGTGGGCCGAAAAGGCGCTCCCTCCCTGTGGATAACTTCGGATGCCACGGTAGTCATCGAAGCTGTGAAGGGCAACCTGTCCACGGAAAATCAGGGGTGTGTCGAATGTGCGGCCCACGTGCAGGTTGTGGATAATTGCTGTGCGGACCGATTGTGCTCGGTCATCTCGTCGCGCGGAGATTTGCCCTCTGCGCTGGTAAGACGTACCCTTAATCGGTTGACTTATGCCCGAAATCGGGCAGTTCCCTATGTCTCCGGTCGTAGCCCCCGGTGACAGCGTTCCCGGAGTGATTCCATGAGCAAGCGTACGTTCCAGCCCAACAACCGTCGTCGCGCCAAGAAGCACGGCTTCCGCGCCCGCATGCGCACGCGCGCCGGCCGTGGCATCCTGTCGGCTCGCCGCGCGAAGGGCCGCACCGAGCTCTCCGCGTAAGCGTCGTGCTCGCCCGTCCGCATCGACTGACGCGCGGCACCGACTACAAGTCGGTCGTCCGTCGCGGTGTTCGCTGCGGGGGCGCCCGGGTCATCACCTCGATGATGTCGACCGGAGAAGCACGCGAGGCCCGGTTCGGGTTCATCATCAGTAAGCAGGTGGGCACAGCTGTGATTCGCAACACCGTGCGTCGGCGGCTCAAAGCCGTCTGCGCGGCCGCGCTCACAGATGTCCCCGAGGGCACGGATGTCGTCATCCGTGCCCTTCCTGCGTCTGCGACGGCTTCGTTCGCCGAGCTTGCGGCGGACGTCAACAGGTGCCTGGCACGACTCCAGCGCGATCGAGCATCGACATGAGCGCGTTGCCGTCTTATGCGATGGGTACGGCGCATCTGCATGCCGCCGACATCGTGCGAAGCATCCCTCTCCTTCCCCGTAATCTCGTCCTGGGGTTCCTCACCGCATATCGCGCCGTGATCTCTCCTATCTATGGAGATGTCTGTGCGTATTATCCGTCGTGCTCCGCTTACGCTGTAGGGGCGGTGCAACAGCACGGCGCCGTCAAAGGAGCAGCGCTCTCGGCATGGCGGATTCTGCGCTGCAACCCCTGGACCAAAGGCGGCGTCGATGACGTTCGTCCCCACGACCATTTCCGACACGACCTGACCGCCCGTGGTTTCGTCGTACCTTCTCGAAAGGACTGAACAGTGGGTCTTGACCTTCTGCTCGCCTCTGCGACAACTGCCGACGGTGGTTCCGCAGATCCTGGCTTCGATCTTCTCGGCACGATTCTGTGGCCGCTGAAGTGGGCCGTTGAGCTCATTCTCGTCGCGTGGCACTGGCTGTTCACCGCTGTCGGACTCCCGGCCGCCTCCGGTGTGACGTGGGTTCTGTCGATCGTCGGGCTCGTGATCGTCGTTCGCGCAGCGGTATTTCCCCTGTTCGTGCGGCAAATCAAAAGCCAGCGCAAGATGATGGAAATCGCTCCTGAGATGAAGAAGGTTCAGGAGAAATATCGAGGCAAGAAGGACCAGCTCTCGCGTGAGGCCATGAGCCGCGAGACCATGGCGCTGTATAAGAAGCACGGCACCTCGCCGATGTCGAGCTGTCTGCCGCTCATCATTCAGATGCCGATCTTCTTCTCTCTCTTCAGCGTGCTGCGTGATGTGAGTGCGCACGCCAAGGCCGGCCTCGGCGGTGTCGGCATGTTGACACCCGAGCTCACGATGGAGTTCTACGACGCCAAGCTCTTCGGTGTCGTCTCGCTCCACGAGACGCTCATCGATGCCGTCAACGCTGACAACACCGTGGCGATCGTGCTGCTGGTGATCCTCGTCGTCCTGATGATCGGATCGCAGTTCTTCACGCAGCTGCAGATCATCTCGAAGAACCTCTCGCCCGAGGCCAAGACGGGCCAGGCGTACCAGATGCAGAAGATCATGCTCTACGTGCTGCCGTTGGGCTTCATCTTCTCGGGTGTCTTCTTCCCGCTCGGTGTCGTCGTTTACTGGTTCATCTCGAACCTCTGGACCATGGCACAGCAGTTCCTCGTCATTCGTGAGATGCCGACGCCCGGATCTGAGGCGGCCAAGGCTCGCGAAGAGCGGCTGGCCCGCAAGGGCAAGGCGATCGATTCGTCGGGCAAGGTCGTGCCGATTGCCGTGTACGAGGCCGAGCAGCAGCGGATGCTGGAAGAGGCTGAGAAGGCGCGTCAGAGCACACCGAAACGTCAGCAGCCCGTGGGCAAGAAGCGCGCGAAGAAGAAGGGTCCGAAAGCATGACCGGTGAGAACATCGCAGAGCGCCCGGAGCGCACAGAGCCGTCCATCGAACAGCTCGAGCATGAAGGCGACGTCGCAGCCGACTTCATCGAGGGGCTGCTCGACATCGCTGACGTCGATGGCGACCTGAATCTCGATGTTCGTCAGGGGCGCGCCTACGTTTCGGTCGAGTCTGAAGCCGAAGACATCTCTGTGCTGTCGGATCCGGACACGGTTCAGGCGCTGCAAGAGCTCACCCGGCTCGCGGTGCAGAACAAGACCGGTGCTTTCTCGCGTCTGATCCTCGATGTCGGTGGATCGCGCGACGCACGTCGGCGTCAGCTGGAGAAGCTGGTGGATGCTGCGCTCGTGAAGCTCGATGAGGGCGCATCCAAGGCGTCGCTTCCGGCGATGTCTAGTTACGAGCGCAAGCTGGTGCACGACATCGTTGCGGACCGAAACCTGATTTCGGAGTCGTACGGCGAGGGCACAGACCGCCACACGGTCATTCGTCGCCGGTGATGTTTCACGTGAAACATCGGTCGATCAGATGACGGCGTTGGAAATCGAGCCGGATGCTGCGGCTGCACTGTTCGGTGATCGTATCGATCGCGCGCGGCAGTTCACTGCGGCCCTCGCCGCTCAGGGAGAAGAGCGCGGCCTGATCGGCCCGCTCGAGCTACCGCGACTGTGGACGCGCCACATTCTGAACAGCGCGATCGCGGCGCAGCTGTTTCATGGATCAGTGGCAGACGTCGGCTCTGGCGCCGGACTGCCCGGACTTGTTCTCGCGATCGCTCGCCCGGATGTGCAGTGGACGCTCATCGAGCCGATGGAGCGACGCGTCACCTGGCTGAACGAACAGGTCGCATCATTGCAGCTCGACAACGTGACCGTACTGCGGGCCCGCGGTGAAGAAGTGCCGAGCGACGTGAGATTCGACATCGTCACTGCCCGTGCCGTCAGTGCACTCCGCACCCTGATCCCCTTCACTGCACCGCTCGTGCGCGACGGGGGAGAGCTCATCCTCCTCAAAGGCGTAAACGCCGAAAACGAGATCACCGGCGCTGCGAAGCCGATCAAGAAGTTCAAGCTGACCGACGTTCGAGTCGAAGTGATCGGCGAAGGAGTGCTCGCGGACGTTACCAGGGTTGTTCGGGCTACTGTTCGTTAATTCTTGGTTCTGGTTTTTGGGCCGTTCGGGGCGGGCGTAGCGATATCGCTCTCACTCGCAGAGCGGGGGCCCCGTCCGGCTGCGCCGGACACCCCGATGCTCGTTCGGGCGATATCACTACGCCCTCGCGTCGCGCGCGGACATGAGGAGCAGGGCATTGGGGGCTTGGCGATGTTTCACGTGAAACACTCGCTGCGCATAGTGGAGTAGAGACTGATGGACAGGCGCTGGAGCTCACGGATGAACAGTGTGCCTGTGGCATAGGTCAGTTGACCTGAGACGACGGGTGGATCTCTCGGAGAGGGCCGGATGTTTCACGTGAAACGCCCCCGCGGCCACGGACACTTCGACCCCCTCTGATCCCGCCAGATGCGAGCAGCGGATCGGTAGCCAAGACGAACCGGTGCCCTCGCGATCCATCGAATGTTTCACGTGGAACATAACCTGGTCTCACCCGGCCGGCCGGCGGGCTCAGGTGCGTTTGCGGGGGAGAACCGGTGAGCGCGGTCTTTCCGCGACCCAGACTATTCACGAATGTCTCACATGAGACACCGCCATTAGGCCCGCCGAAGGGACGCGCTCAGAACGAGAGGTATGCGGAAAGGGGGGCCGACAAACGATGTGGTTCTGATTCTCGACATCACCCCAAATGTTTCACGTGAAACGAACCATGAATCCAGAACCTTCCACGTCCCCAACCAACATCCGCCCGCGAGTCGAACCGCCCGCGCCACTAAGCGCAGTCGTCGAGCGAAGCAAGACGCTGCTACCCCCCTACCTGCTTCCCATGAGCACGTTGTCGTCGAGCCCGGGTGGAGAGGTATCGCCCGAACGAGCATCGGGGTGTCCGGCGCAGCCGGACGGGGCCCCCGCTCTGCGAGTGAGAGCGATACCCCTCCACCCGCACCCAGCCACAAAAACAAGCAGAACACACCCCGATGCGACCAACGTCCCACCCACCGATTAGAGTGGAACGCGGCCCCGAAAGGAGTGGATGTTTCACGTGAAACAGTCCGAACAGGCAACATCGACCGAAGCTTTCGGGACGGATACGCCGTTGGCGCGAGAGATCGCCGACCTGAGCGCACGTCGGCGCACGCTGGAAGAGACCACGGTTGAGTTCTCTGGCGAGACGCGGGTGCTGACCGTCTCGAATCAGAAGGGTGGCGTCGGTAAGACGACCACGGCCGTGAACATCGCCGCGGCGCTCGCGAGCCTGGGCGCGAAGGTTCTGGTGATCGATCTGGATCCGCAGGGCAATGCCTCCACGGCTCTCGGCGTCCCGCACAACGCCGAGACTCCGAGCATCTATGACGTTCTTATCGATGATGTTCCGCTCGCGGACGTGATTCAGGAGAGCCCCGAGTCACCGAATCTGCTCTGCGCGCCCAGCACGATTCACCTCGCCGGTGCTGAGATTGAGCTGGTATCCCAGGTTGCGCGTGAACACCGGTTGCGGGGGGCGCTCGAAACATACCTGCAGGATGATCCGCTGAACTTCGTGATCATCGACTGTCCGCCGTCCCTGGGTCTGCTGACGATCAACGCGTTCACCGCGGCATCCGAAGTCTTCATTCCCATCCAGTGCGAGTATTACGCACTCGAGGGTCTGAGCCAGTTGCTCGGCAGCATTCAGATGATCCAGAAGCACCTGAACACGAAGCTGCATCTGTCGACCATCCTGCTCACGATGTACGACGGCCGCACCCGCCTGGCCCAGCAGGTCGCCGACGAGGTGCGCAATCATTTCCCCGATCAGGTGCTGCATACGATGATTCCGCGTTCTGTGCGTGTTTCTGAGGCCCCCAGTTTCGGTCAGACGGTGATTGCCTATGACGCCAACTCGGCGGGGGCGATCGCGTACCGTGAGGCCGCGGTAGAGATTGCGTCGAACAAGACGCAGAGCAAGGAGCAGTAATGGCTAAGCGCACTGGTTTGGGTCGAGGGATCGGCGCACTGATTCCGACAGCGGATCAGACCGAGCGACCCGTCGACGTATTCTTCCCTGGTGCCCAGGCACGTCCGGCTGTCGACGTCGCTGATCCTGACATGGCCGCCGCAGCGAACGCCACAGACACGGCGTTGGACGCCGCGTCAGATGAGACCTCCGACCTGACGGCGGTTCCCGGCATCCGCCTGATCCAGGTCGACCCCAACGCGATCGTTCCGAACCCGCGTCAGCCGCGGACGCACTTCGACGAAGATGACCTCGCTGAGCTCGTCCACAGCGTCCGCGAGTTCGGGGTCCTGCAGCCGGTCGTCGTGCGCCGCAACGCCGACGATCAGTTCGAACTGATCATGGGGGAGCGCCGCACCCGCGCGGCACGTGAGGCTGGCCTCGAGTCGATCCCGGCGATCTTCCGAGAGACAGCAGATGAAGATCTTCTCCGCGATGCACTGCTCGAGAACCTGCACCGTTCTGAGCTGAACCCGCTGGAAGAGGCCTCCGCCTACCAGCAGCTGCTCGATGACTTCGGCATCACGCAAGATGAGCTCGCTACGCGCATCGGGCGTTCGCGTCCGCAGATCAGCAACACGATCCGTCTGCTGCGGCTCCCGGTTCCGGTTCAGCAGCGGGTGGCTGCGGGTGTTCTGAGCGCCGGGCATGCGCGTGCGCTGCTGTCGCTCGCCGACCCGGCAGCCATGCAGAAGCTCGCGGACAAGGTCGTCAACGAAGACCTGTCGGTGCGCGCCACGGAAGAGGCTGCGAAGACGACGGCCACAGCCGGATCCGCGACATCGAAGCCGCAGCCGGGCGCCCGACGCGCCTACCTCGATGAGGTGGCTGGTAAGCTCGGCGACCGCTTGAACACGCGCGTCAAGATCACACTCGGTGCAAGAAAAGGCCAGGTCGCAATAGAATTCGCGTCAATCCAGGACCTCAACCGCATCCTCGCTGAGCTCGGCGAATCTGAGTACGGCGCCTGATTGCGCTACCCCCTCGCGCATAAGCGACACCACTCCTAGAGTGGGGTGAGACCGGGGAGGGCGTATGCCAGAGAAGAAGAGCACAGCCGAACGTTTCAACGCTCGGGTCATCGGCATCAGCATCGCCGCCGCGCTCGGCGGATTCCTGTTCGGCTTCGACACCGCCGTCATCAATGGCGCGGTCGACGCTCTGGCCGGAGCCTTCGACCTGGGGCCTGCCCTGCAGGGCTTCGCGGTGTCGTCGGCGCTGCTCGGCTGTGCGGTCGGCGCCTGGTTCGCCGGCAGCCTCGCGAACAAACTCGGTCGTATCCCGGTGATGCTGATCGCCGCGGTACTGTTTCTCGTCTCGGCGATCGGTGCTGGCCTTGCATTCGGCGTCATCGACCTCATCATCTGGCGTGTGATCGGCGGCCTGGGCGTCGGTGCCGCCTCTGTCATCGCACCGGCCTATATCGCCGAGGTCTCGCCATCGAAGGTGCGCGGGCGCCTGGGGTCGCTGCAGCAGCTTGCGATCGTGACCGGTATCTTCACCGCCCTGCTCTCGAACGCGCTTCTCGCCGGGATCGCCGGCGGCGCGGCGTCCGTCCTCTGGTTCGGTGTCGAGGCCTGGCGCTGGATGTTCATGGTCGAGGCGATACCAGCTCTCGTCTACGGGGTCATGTCGCTGCGGTTGCCCGAGTCACCACGGTTCCTTGTGGCGCGCGGCAAGGTCGACAAGGCCTCGCAGGTGCTCTACGACTTCACCGGCGAGCAAGATGTTAACCTGAAGATCGAAGAGATCCGTTCCACTCTGAACTCCGAGCAGAAGGAGTCGCTGAAAGACCTTCGCGGCAAGAAGTTCGGCCTGAAGCCGATCGTCTGGGTGGGCATTCTGCTGAGTGTCTTCCAGCAGTTCGTCGGCATCAACGTGATCTTCTACTACTCGACGACGCTCTGGCTCTCGGTCGGCTTCGACGAGTCAAGCGCGCTGCTCACCTCGGTGATCACCTCGATCACCAACATCGTCGTGACGATCGTCGCCATCCTGCTGGTCGACAAGGTCGGGCGGCGCCCGATGCTGCTGACCGGTTCGATCGGCATGGCGATCACGCTCGGCATGATGGCCGTCGCCTTCTCGTTCGGCACGCTTCAGGACGGCAACGTGGTGCTGCCACAGCCGTGGTCGTTGATCGCGCTGATCTGCGCCAACGGTTTCGTCGTGTTCTTCGGCGCGACGTGGGGACCGCTCGTGTGGGTGCTGCTGGGGGAGATGTTCCCGAACTCGATCCGTGCGGGCGCCCTCGCCGTCGCCGCGGCAGCGCAATGGATCGCGAACTTCTTCATCTCGACGACCTTTCCCGCGTTCGCTGAGATCGGTCTCACTTTCGCGTACGGCTTCTACGCGTTCTTCGCGATCGTGTCGTTCTTCTTCGTGTACTTCCAGGTTCCTGAGACGAAGGGGCGTGAGCTCGAATCCATGACGGATTCTGCCGAGATGACGCGCCGACGACGCCCCAAGCGCGCGTAGGCTGGAAGCATGTCAGAAGCCGTTCCGCGCCGCGCCAGTCTCGAAGTACTGCGCGCCGAAGCGGCTGATGAGCGGGCCGTGCTCGTTCAGGAGCGCCTTCTGGGTGGCGAAGATCCGTGGGACTTCATGGAAGACCTGCCCAGCGTCGACGAACTCGTCGTCTACCTGCTGCGCGCCGACAACATCGCCGCGAACGACGGCGTTCGCCCGAATGAGGCGCGCAACTATCGGGTCATGCGCCAGATCGCGCTGGAGTACCCCGAACTCACCCCGACGGTCTGGGGGCTTCTGGGCGAGAGCACCGGCCGTCGCCGGTCGGATGCCCCGATCGCGGATGCTTCGTAGCATCTGCGCTTCGACAAGAGCCCCGCAGCAAAAACCCGCCCCTCGGAGGGAGGGACGGGTTTCGTGTGCGCGGTGCTCAGCCGATGAACTCGGCGAGATCTTGCTCGAGCGCGGGCTTCGGCTTCGCGCCGATGATGGTCTTCTTGACCTCGCCGCCCTGGAAGACCTTCATCGCCGGGATCGACGTGATCTGGTACTTCATGGCGAGCTCGGGGTTCTCGTCGACGTTGAGCTTGACGATGGTGATCTTGTCAGGATTGTCTGACTGGATCTCGTCGAGCACAGGCGCGACCATGCGACACGGGCCACACCATTCGGCCCAGAAGTCGACCAGGACGGGGCCGTCGGCCTGCAGGACGTCTTGCTCGAACGTCGCCTGGGTGGTTGCCTTCGCAGTCATCAGCTATCTCCTTGCGTTGAGGGACTTCCTGCTACAACAGCAGTCGTACGGATTGTGTTCCCGGCGTCAGGCGGTGATGACCTCGGCGGCCTCGGCAGCCGGTACCTCGACCGAGGCGTCATCGAGATCCGCGAGGAAGTGCTCGGCGTCGAGGGCGGCGACTGTGCCGGTGCCGGCGGCGGTGATGGCTTGGCGATAGGTCGGGTCGATGACGTCGCCGGCGGCGAAGACACCGGGAATCGAGGTCTTCGATGAGCGGCCGTCGACCCAGATCGTGCCCTCCGGCGTGAGGGTGAGCTTGTCGTGCACGAGGTGGGTGCGCGGGTCGTTGCCGATCGCGACGAAGACGCCCTCGACGGCGAGTTCACGGAACGAGCCGTCGACCGTGGAGCGCAGCTTCACGCCGTTGACACTGTCGTCACCGGTGATCTCGGCGACTTCAGTGTTCCAGATGAACTCGATCTTCTCGTTCGCGAATGCGCGCTCCTGCATGATCTTCGACGCACGCAGGGTGTCTTTGCGGTGGATGACGTACACCTTCGAGGCGAAACGCGTGAGGAAGGTCGCCTCTTCCATGGCCGAGTCGCCGCCGCCGACGACTGCGATCGCCTTCTCACGGAAGAAGAAGCCGTCGCAGGTCGCGCACCAGGAGACGCCGTAGCCGGAGAGGCGCTCTTCGCCTTCGATGCCGAGCTTGCGGTAGGCCGAGCCGGTCGCGTAGATGATCGCGGCGGCTTCGTGGGTGACGCCGCTGCCGAGGGTGACCGATTTGACCGGGCCGTCGAGAGAGAGCGAGGTGACGTCGTCGTAGACGACCTCGGTGCCGAACTTCTCGGCCTGCTCCTGGAACTTGGTCATCAGCTCAGGACCCTGGATGCCGTCGGGGAAGCCGGGGTAGTTCTCGACGTCGGTGGTGTTCATCAGCTCGCCACCGACCTCGACCGAGCTGGCGATGAGCAGGGGTTTCAGGTTCGCGCGTGCCGCATAGATACCGGCGGTGAAGCCGGCGGGGCCGGAACCGATGATGATGACCTGACGCATGCGTTCTCCCTGTTCGTTCACCTGCTTCAACCCATCGTAACCGCGGGGCATTCCCTCAGCGGCCGGGGATGAGCTTTCGCAGCACGTCGGCGCCGACTTTGAGCTCGGGGGCGCGCATGATTGCGAGCAGCGCGAGGTAGACGATGAGCGACACGATGCCGATGATGGCTGTGCCGCCGACCCCGGCGATGACGCCGGAGGTGGTCCACCCGTCGGCCCCGCCCAGCAGCAGGAAGGCGCCCCGGCCGGCGAGGGCGGAGGGGACGGCGGCGATGGCGAAGCGGACGAGCGCGGGGATCCAGGTCTTCACCCGCAGTCCGCCGATCTTGCGGCGCAGTAGCCAGGTGGCCGTGATCGTCTGAATCGTGCTGGCGATCGACTGGCTGAGCGCGATCGTGGCGGCCAGGGCGGTGATCTCGATCGCACCGGCGTTCAGGAGGATGAGCGAGACGAAGGCTCCGGCGACGATGAGCACGCACTGGAAGAGCGTGAACCAGAACGGGGTGCGAGTGTCGTCGTAGGCGTAGAACGTGCGCTGCACGATGAACAGCACCATGAGCGGGATGAGCCCGACCAGGTACGCCAGCAGCACGAGGGCGGCGGCGACAGAGTCGGCTGCGGTGTTGGTGAACACGCGGGAGAGGGGGATGCAGGCGGCCACGATGGCCCCGACGGCTGCGAACAGGAAGAACCCGAGGGTGCGGATGCTGCGCCCGATGTCGCTGAGAACCTCAGAGTGGCGGCCGGCGGCGGCGTGCTCGCTGATCTGTGTGAAGTAGGGCGTTCCGATGGCGAGGACGATGATCGAGTACGGGAGCATGTACAGCAGCCAGGCGTACTGCATGGTGGCGAGGGATGCGCCGTCGGCTGAGGCGATGTAGGCAATACGGCCCTGGATGGTGCCGGCGGTGAGGCTGGCGACGGCCATGAGCAGTGTCCAGCCGGCGAGTTTGCCGACGTTACCCAGCCCCACGCCGCGCCACCGGAAGTCAGGGCGCAGTGAGAGTCCGGTGCGGCGCCAGAAGAGCAGCAGCACGACAGCTTGCATGACGATGCCGAGAGTGGCTGTGCCGCCGAGCCCGGCGATCATCTCCGGCGTCCAGCCGTCGACGCTTGTCTTGGTCTCACCGAAGACGGCGCCGAGCGCGAGGAAACCGATGATCGAGACGACGTTGTTGACGACGGGCGCCCACGTGAACGGGCCGAACACGCGGCGGGCGTTGAGGGCTTCACCGAGCAGCGCGTAGAGGCCGTAGAACAGAATCTGGGGCAGACACCAGTAGGCGAACGCGGTCGCGAGTGCGTACTGCTCGGGTGGGGCTTCGGCCGAGATGCGCACGAGCCAGGGGGCGGCGATCGTCGCGAGGGCGGTGGTGGCGACGAGCACGACGGTGCCGAGCGTGAACAGTTTCGAGATGAAGGCGTTGCCGCCGTCTTCCTGCGCGCTGGCTTTGACGATCTGCGGCACGATGACGGCGGTGAGGATGCCGACCGAGATCAGTGAGAAGACGCTGTTGGGCAGCTGATTCGCGAGGCCGAAGGCGTCGGCGGCTCCGGAACCGACTGAGCCGATGACGCTGACGAGAACGACGGTGCGCAGCAGCCCGGTGACGCGCGAGATCATGGTGCCTGCGGCGATTGTCGCGCTGGCGCGCCCGAGGCTATTCACCCGTCACCTGGTCTTTCGTGTCGTCGGATGCCGCGGCATCCGCTTCGTCCGCATTCTCGACGCGACGATCTTTGCGGCGCCGGATGACGGTGCGCACGATTCCGAGGGCGAGCAGCAGGACGATGAGACCGCCGAGGATGCCGAGGCCGATGTTCTCCCATTCGGCGCGCACGGTGACGGTGGCGGAGCGGTCGACGCCGATCTGCACGCCGGTGGGGGAGTTGAGGCTGAAGTTCACCGAGAGCGTTCCGCTGCCCACGCGCGACGACACGGGCACTTTCACGCGGGTGTTGCTGCCGGGCTGGGCGACGACATCGATCGTCGGCTCGACGTCGAGTCGCGCGTCGGAGGGCGTCGCGCTGAGTCGGACGTTCACCGGCCAGGGCAGGTCGTTGCGCACCCAGACGGGCAGGGGCGCCGCTGAGGTGAAGAGCTGGATGGGGGAGGGCTCTTGCACGCCGACCGCGTTCATGGTCTCGGTCGTCGCGGCTCGGTGCTCGGCGGCGTCTTCTGCGTAGGTGTCTGCCGAGCCGACGCTGAGCACACGCAGCAGCTGCAGTCGTTCGGGTGAGCGAAGCATGAGCGGGTCATCGAGAATCGAGGCGAATGCGGTCAGCCGCGCCTCGTCCGAGATCAGAGCTTCGAGGGTGGCGGTGCGCTCGGTGATGGCCTGTTCCGAGGTCTCGGCGAGGGTGGCGGATGCCGGTTCGGTGGAACGCAGCGCCGTGAGCCCGACCGGGTCGCCGATGGTGGCGAGCGACAGCACGGCAGAGCGCAGGGCGTCGGCGGTGCGGCCTTCGTCACGGTCGAGTCCGACGAGAAGTGAGGTCTGCGGGCTGGCGAGGGCCAGGTGGGCGAGCGCTTCGATGATGTGGTCTTCGCGGAGGTCAGCATCGTCGGCCTCTGCCGCGGCATCCGACAGCGCTTCGCCGGCGGCGCTCTCGGCGACGAGAACCCGGCTCTCGCCGATCTCGGAGTGTGCGCTGCTGTGCGCGGCCAGCGATGTCGACGGCAGGATGGTCGTCACCTTGGTGTCGAACAGCGCGTCGAAGCGGGTCAGGTCGTCTGAGCGAACATCGCCGGTCGGCCAGACGACGGCGTCCGTGGCCAGACGCAGCTCCATGAGCTCGTCGTCGGTGGGCAGCACCGGGCCGGTCGGCGTGGGACTCGGCGACGGTGATGCAGTGGCGTCATCGGGGCTGTCGAGGAAGTTCTCTTCATTCAGGAACGAGCTCAGCGGCAACGGTTTGAGCAGCTCGGACAGCCCGGCCTGCGTCTGCACGGTGGCATCCGCGTCGCCGGCCTGCAGCGCGAAACGCTCATTGGCGAGGCTCTCGAGACGGGTCAGCCATTCGGCGGCGCTCGGCGGGGCGGCACTGCCGAGGGCGCGGATCGCGGCGGGAATCAGCGGGTCGACGGCGAGCACGGCAGAGGTTCCTGCGACGCCGTCGAGCTGCGCGGTGAGGGCGCCGTCGTCTCCGGTGAGCGCGGTGAGTTCGTCAGCGGTGAGGAGAGCGCCGCTCGTCGGCGTCGCGGTGATGGGCACGAGCGCGGTGATCTGCGCGGTGGTGTCGGAATCGACCACGAGCACGCTGTTCTCGGTGACGTTGTGAGTGGTGGCCGCGTCGCCGTCGCCGGTGGTGGCACCGGAGAGCTTCGCGCGGATCGGATACACGCCGCTGGGCAGGTCGCTGATGGTGTCGCCGGCGGTGAAGACGGTCGTCGTGGCCGATTCGGATGCCGGAACCGCTTCCGAATCCTCGGCGGCCAGCGGTGCGAACGTTCCGGGTGCGACGCCGGAATCGAGCCATTCGCTCAGCTGATCGCTCGCGGTCAACGCGGTGTCGTTGAGTTCGAGCGTGACGTGGCCGCCGGAGAGAGCCTGCCCGGTGGTATTGGCGATCGTCACCGTGGTCGTCAGCGACGTGTCGGGCTGGATCACCCCGTGCACGCCCGCGGTGACCGACAGCTCGACGGTCTCTTCGTCGGCTTCGTCGACGTCAGCAGACGCGGGAGCGATGCCGCTGAGATGCGCTGCTGCGATGAGCGCTGCGGCGAGGGTGAAGACGACGAAGCCACGTGCACCGCGCTGGGCGCGCGCACGAATGCCGGTGTGGGGGCTGATCAACGTCTCTGGTCTTCCTCGGGCGCCAGGGGGTCTGCCCGTGAGTGGTGACGATGCGATTCTAGAGGCGCATGACAGGCGAATCCTGAAGGCGCGTAGAGTTACGGCCGTGTCCGACGCGCTTCCGCCCCTGCCCGATGCCGCTCTTGTCGCCGCTCTCGCGGCCGATCTGGATGCCGCCGACTTCCGCTCCGAGCCGCTGCGGCGACTGTGGGGAGAGGAAGAGGATGACGCTCTCGGACGCGGCATGCGCGAGCCGTTGTTGCGCGCTATCGCCGGCGATGAGGGCGCGTTGGCGACGCTCGGACGCTTCTTCGTGCTCGGGATGCCGCAGCCGGTGTCGGCTGTCGCATTGGCGTTGCCGCGTCTCGGCGTCGGCGGGTTGAGCGCGCTGGGATTGGGCGGGACGGATGCCTCGGCATCCGATGCGGACGAAGTCGTGCCGAAGGCGGTGGTGCGTCCGCAGTCGTTCGTCGATGCCGACGGGGTCGGGGAGTGGTGGATCGCCAGCGACCTCGACGAGCTCGCGCTCGGCCACGAGCTGCCCGCCGATCACGTGCTCGGCGTCGGCGGTGCCACGCGCACCCTCGCCGAGCTGGTGGTTCCCGTGGCGGTCGACCGCGCGCTTGATCTGGGTACCGGATGCGGCATTCAGGCGCTGCTTGTGGCGCGCCATGCGCGTGAGGTCATCGCGACGGATGTCTCGGCACGAGCCCTCGCGTTCGGTGAGCTGAATGCGCGACTGAACGGGGTGAGCAACGTCAGCTTCCGCCAGGGCAGCATGTTCGAGCCGGTCGTGGGCGAGCAGTTCGACCTGGTCGTCTCGAACCCGCCGTTCGTCATCACTCCGCGCGCCGACGGTGTGACGGCGTACGAGTACCGCGATGGCGGTCTCATCGGCGACGCGCTGGTGGAACAGTTCGTGCGTGAGGTCCCGGCCTATCTCACCCCCGGTGGCATCGCGCAGCTGCTCGGCAACTGGGAGTCGCTCGCTTCGACCGGCTCAGTGAGCGATGCGCGGGCCGA
>NZ_JAJUFV010000025.1 GCF_029263575.1 Microbacterium sp.
CCGATGTCACCCGTGCGGAACCATCCGTCGTCGAACGCCTCGGCGGTCGCCTCGGGATTGTTCCAGTACTCCTTGAACACGTTGATGCCCTTGACCTCGATCTCGCCATCTTCGGCAAGGCGCACGCCCACCCCGGGAATCGCGGGGCCGACGGTGCCGATCTTCGCGTTGTCTGCGAGGTTCACCGTCGCCGGTGCCGTCGTCTCGGTGAGGCCGTAGCCTTCGAGAATCACGACGCCGAGGCTGTGGAAGAAGTGGCCCAGACGCTCGCCCAGCGGGGCAGAGCCTGAGATGGCGTAGACGACGTTGCCGCCCATCGCCGTGCGCAGCTTGCCGTAGACGAGCTTGTCGAACAGGGCGAACTTGATCTTCAGCCCGAACGGGATCTTCTCGCCGGCCTCCAGGAGCTTGGAGTGCTCGATCGCGGCATCGGCGGCAGCGCGGAAGATCTTGCCCTTGCCGCCTGCTTCGGCCTTCTGCTCGGCCGAGTTGTAGACCTTCTCGAACACGCGCGGAACCGCGAGCAGGAAGGTCGGCTTGAAGGACCCGAGCGCGGGGAGCAGCTGCTTCGTGTCGGGCTGATGCCCGGTGCGCACACCGGCGTGAATGTTCAGGATCGAGATGAAGCGCGCGAACACGTGAGCCGTGGTGATGAACAGCAGAGTCGATGCGTTCGGCGTTTCGACGACCTTGTCGAGCGCCTTCGCCGAGTTGCGGCTCAGCTCGACGAAGTTGCTGTGCGTGAGCACGCAGCCCTTGGGGCGCCCGGTAGAACCGGACGTGTAGATCAGCGTGGCGATATCGGAGCCGATGGCGAGGTTGCGACGGCGTTCGATCTCGGCATCGTCGACCTCACGGCCCGCTGCCGTGAGTGAATCGAGAGCGCCGACGTGCAGCTGCCAGATCTCACGGATGAGCGGCAGGTCACTGCGCACTTCGTCGGCCTTGGCGAAGTGATCTGCCGATTCGACGATCAGGGCGATCGCACCGGAATCTTCGAGGATCCACTGGATCTGCGCCGGCGAGCTGGTCTCGTAGATCGGCACCATCACGGCTCCGGCATAGAACAGTGCGAAGTCGACCAGCGTCCACTCGTACGTCGTGCGGGCGAGGAAGCCCACCTTCTCGCCGGGCTGGATGCCAGCGGCGACGAAACCCTTGGCCAGGGCGATGACCGCCGTCTGGAAATCAGCGGCAGAGATGTCGCGCCAGTTGTCGCCCTCGGGAACCGAGAACAGCGCCAACTGCGGAGTGGCCTCGACGCGCTTCACGAGAAGGTCGGTGATGTTCGCCTCGGGATCAGCGGGGACGATCGCGGGAACTTCAAATTGAACCACGGCAACTCCTTCGGTACCGGTCGGGTACGGCTTTCCCACAGAGTCTAGAGCACGAACGTAGCGGGGAGAGGCAATTTTTGGGAGTCAGTTGCCAATTTGATGAAACTGAGTTTCGCGGTTATGCGGCGTCTGCCGCGCCGCCGTGACAGCGGGCGCCCCGCCCACAGATAGACTTCGAGGCGATGTTCTATTGGCTGATGAAGTACGTGATGATCGGCCCCATCGTGAAGGCGCTGTTTCGGCCCTGGATCGTGGGGCGCTCGAACGTGCCGCAGAACGGTGCCGCGATCCTCGCCAGCAATCATCTGTCGGTATCGGACTCGATCTTCCTGCCGCTGCTGATCGACCGGCCGATGTCATTCCTCGCCAAGAGCGACTACTTCACCGGCCGAGGCATAAAAGGGTGGATGACCAAGAACTTCATGAAGGCCACCGGTCAGATTCCCATCGATCGCTCGGGTGGCAAAGCATCCGAAGCATCCCTCAACACCGGACTCCAGGTTCTCGGGCGCGGCGACCTGCTCGGCATCTACCCCGAGGGAACGCGCAGCCCCGACGGCAAGCTCTACCGCGGCCGCACGGGCATCGCACGCATGGCGCTGGAAGCCAAGGTTCCCGTCATCCCTGTGATCATGGTCGACACCGACGTGGCCATGCCGATCGGTCAGAGCATTCCGAACGTCGTGCGTGTGGGCATCGTCATCGGCGAGCCGTTGGACTTCTCCCGCTACGCGGGAATGGAGAACGACCGCTACATTCTGCGCTCGGTCACGGATGAGATCATGGTGGCACTCCAACGACTGGGAGAGCAGCGATATGACGACGTCTACGCATCGTCCGTGAAGAACCGGATGCCGCAGCGTTCGTGACGGCGCAACACGACGTCCGCGCCCAGTAAGCTGGGGAAATGCCCCAGCAGCACGACGCCGAACTCGACGCCTGGCGTACCCTCTCCATCAAGCAGCAGCCGGAATGGCCCGATGCCGATCAGGTCGCGGCCATCTCGCAGCAGATCGCAGCGCTTCCTCCGCTCGTCTTCGCCGGTGAGGTCGACAATCTGCGCGACCGGCTGGCGCGCGCGGCATCCGGCAATGCCTTCCTGCTGCAGGGCGGCGACTGCGCGGAGACCTTCGCCGGGGCGACCGCCGAGCAGATTCGAAACCGCATCAAGACGGTGCTGCAGATGGCGGTCGTGCTGACCTACGGCGCATCCATGCCCGTGGTCAAGATGGGGCGCATGGCCGGGCAATTCGCCAAGCCGCGCTCCAGCGACACCGAGACGCGCGGCGACGTGACGCTGCCCGCCTACCGTGGCGATATCGTCAACGGCTACGACTTCACCGAGGGCTCCCGCCAGCCAGACCCCGGCCGACTGCTGCAGGGTTACCACACGGCCTCATCGACGCTGAACCTCATCCGTGCGTTCACGCAGGGTGGCTTCGCCGACCTGCGCGAGGTGCACTCATGGAACCGCGGCTTCGCACAGAACCCGGCGAATCAGCGATACGAGCGCATGGCCGCCGAGATCGACCGTGCCATCAAGTTCATGGAGGCCGCTGGCGCCGATTTCGAAGAGCTCAAGCGCGTCGAGTTCTTCACCGGCCACGAGGGCCTGCTGATGGATTACGAGCGTCCGATGACTCGCATCGACTCGCGCACGAACAATCCCTACAACACCTCGGCGCATTTCCTCTGGATCGGTGAGCGAACGCGCGACCTCGACGAGGCGCACGTCGATTACTTCTCCCGCATCCGAAACCCCATCGGTGTGAAGCTCGGACCGACCACGACCCCCGAGACGGCGCTGAAGCTGATCGACAAGCTCGATCCGAACCGCGAGCCGGGGCGACTGACATTCATCACACGCATGGGGGCGGGCAAGATCCGTGAGGCGCTTCCGCCGCTGCTGCAGGCCGTGCGCGACTCGGGCGCGACGCCGCTGTGGGTGACCGACCCGATGCATGGCAACGGCATCACCACTCCCACGGGCTACAAGACGCGCCGCTTCGACGACGTCGTTGACGAGGTGCGCGGATTCTTCGAGGCGCATCGCGCCGTCGGAACGTTCCCCGGCGGAATTCATGTCGAACTCACCGGTGACGACGTCACCGAGTGTCTCGGCGGATCCGAGCAGATCGACGAGCAGGGGCTCGCGACGCGCTACGAGAGTCTGTGCGACCCGCGGCTGAACCACATGCAGTCGCTCGAACTCGCCTTCCTCGTGGCGGAGGAGCTCGAAAAGCGCTGAGCGCGCGAGGTTTCAGTCGCCGGCCAGGCAGCTGAAGTCGAACTCGCCCCAGTCGAAGGTGACGTTCACCGTCGAGCCGAGGTCGACGACGTTGCCGGCCGCAGGATCGGTGCCCTGCGCGACCACGCAGCTGTTGCGCACGCTCGACCAACGGCCGTCATATTCGACCTTCAGACCGGCGTTCTCGAGGGAGGTGATCGCCTCGTCGCGGTTCTGCCCCTCGACGCTGGGAATCTCAACCGGTTGCGGTCCCTTGGAGACCACGAGGGTCATCGTGTCTCCGGGGCGCCAGTTGCCGCTGCCCTCGCGCTCGTGCGTGCTGATGACGCGGCCCTTCTCGACCGAGTCGTGGAACTCTTCGACCGTCTTGGTGGCGATGTCCTTCTCCGCGAGCGCGTCGGTCGCCTCCGCGGCGGTCATCCCGGTGACGTCGGGCAGCCCGCCCAACGACACGAACAGCCGCGCGGTATCTGCTTCGAACACGTCGCAGCCGTCACCGCAGGCGACGTCGTCTCCACCCGCGCGCGGGGTGACATAGGCGTTGATCACGACGCCGTCGTCGGCGTTTGAATACAGCAGCAGATCATCATCGGAGACAGCGATTCCGAGCTCGTCCAGGTATGCGCGCGCCTCGTCGGCGGTCTTGCCGTTGAGCGCCTCGACGGCGCGCGGAGCCGGGCCGGTGGAGATGACGACCGTCACCTCAGCGCCCTGCTCGATTCGTTCGCCTTCGGCAGGGTCGCTGTGTATCGCGAGGCCCGGCTCGACAGCGACAGAGCTGTCTTCCGCCTGGATCGCAACGAAGCCCTCGGCCTCGAGCGCGGCGGCCGCGTCGTCATAGCTCATTCCCGCGACAGCGGGCACCGCCACGAGAGAGCCAGGCCCCGATCCGAACCACCAGCCCGCGCCACCGGCGAGAACGGCGAGCAGCATCACGAGCGCCAGCACGAAGGCGCCGCGGGCGCGACGTTTCGAGGTGCGCCGGCGCAGCAGCGTCGCGTTGTCGATGGGCTGCGGCACAGGACCTGTGTGCTCGTCGATCACCATGGTCGAGGGCAGCACCTTGGTGAGCTCGGCCGAATCAGCGTGCGCGTTCAGGGGAGTGTTCGCGGTCGTCACGACAGTGGGCGTGATGTCGAGCTGGCGCTCGATCTCGCGCAGCCGGTCGAGCATCTCCTGAGCGTTGTCCGGACGCTCATCCGGCGACTTCTCGGTCGCCCAGAGCACCAGCTCATCGAGTTGCTCGGGAACGCCGGGGTTGCGAACGCTCGGACGCGGCACCGACTCGGTCGCATGCTGAAACGCGATCTGCATCGGCTGCTCGCCCTTGTACGGCTGCTCACCGACCAGCATCTCGTAGAGCATGATGCCGAGGGCGTAGATGTCGCTGCGAGCATCGGCCGTGCCGCGGGTGACCAGCTCGGGCGCCAGATAGGCGATGGTCCCCAGCAGTTGCTGACCGGTGGCTGTGTTCGCCGAGGTCGCCCGGGCAAGGCCGAAGTCACCGATCTTGATGCGACCGTCTTCTGCGAGGAGAACGTTCTCGGGCTTCACATCGCGGTGCACGATATCGGCGTTGTGCGCTGCCGCGAGCCCCGCGAGGATCGCGTCCATGATCGTGATCGTCTGCGAGATCGTCAGCCGACGCTGCTCGCGCATCAGCTCTCGCAGTGTGATGCCGGGCAGGTACTCCATGACGAGGTAGGCGAGTTCACCGTCTTGGCCCTGATCGAAGACGTTGACCACGTGCGGATCAGCCAGTCGTGCAGCAGCACGCGCCTCTTGGATGAAGCGGCTTTGGAAGACAGTGTCGTCGCTGAGGTGACCGTGCATCACCTTCAAGGCGATGCGTCGTTCGAGGCGAAGGTCGGTGGCGACGTAGACGGTGGCCATGCCCCCGCGCGCAATGCGCGCCCGCACCCGGTAGCGGCCGTCGACAAGCTTCCCGATGAGGGGGTCGGCTTGCTGATTGGTCGTCACGTACCGAGTCTATGAATAACTGGCGGAAACACCGCGGAACGCCTCACCCTTTGGCGCTCAGCCGCGGCCGAGAATTACCCATGAACGGCGAGCCATTCGTAGGCCTGAGCCTCCCACTGTCCGTAGCGGTCAGGATATGCCGAGATCTGCACGGACTGAGCGGCGTCGGTGAAGGACTTCTTCTCCCATCCGGCGATGTCGAGCAGGCCGCGGCTGTTCGTGCCGTTGGGATCGGAAGGGCCGCCGTAGAAGACGCGGATGCTGCGACCACGGTCCATGATCTGCTCGGACGATCCCCAGCCCATGCTCGGGCGCTGCTGGAAGAGCCCGAGCGAGTCCCGGTCGCCCCAGTCGAGATTGCGCATGCCCGACTCGACCATCGCTGTCGCCAGCGCGATCGCAATACCCCGGTCGGAGACGCCCAGTTCTCGCCCGATACGGATGATCAGCGCCGCGTTCTCGGCCTGTGGTGCGTTCAGCGTCGCAGTTTTCGCCGGACTCGCGTCAGCGGCCTTCGCAGCAGGAGCGGCCACGCTGAGCTTCTGGCCGGGATAGATGATGGATGCCGCGTCCAGCCCGTTCGCGGCGAACACAGCCGCGACGGTGGTGTCGTACTTCTGGGCGATCGCGAAGACCGTGTCGCCTGCGACGACGATGTGCGTTTTGCCCGAGTTCGCGGCGGGCGCGGGTTTCTCCGCCGCCGGCGCGGGTGCTGGGGCGGGCTGTGCTTTATGGGAAATCGCAATCGACTGACCGGGATAGATGATTGAGTCGCGGCTGAGGTCGTTGGCCGTCAGGATCGCGCTGACGGTCGTGTCGTATCTGCTGGCGATCGCGAAGATCGTGTCGCCCGCGACGACCGTGTGCGATCGGGTGGCGGGAGCAGGGGAGGGCGTCTTCTTCCGAGGAGCCGTCGCCGGTGATGTCAAGGTCAGAGTCTGGCCCGGATAGATCACCGATCGCCAGCCCAGGTCATTCCAGGTCAGCACGTCGACGGTCGCGAGTCCGAAGGCCGCGGCGATGGACGAGACAGTGTCACCTGCCTTGACCGTGTAGCTCGATGGCGCGGGGGTGCTCGCTGTGACAGGGTCGGATACCGCGGCGGTCGCGGGCGGCAACGCCCGGGGGGCAGCCCCGAGCTGCGCCCGGTCGGCGGCGCCGGTTGTGTCGACCGGAAGGCTCGCGGTCGCCGGTGCCGCTGTGAAGGCACTGGCGAGAACCCCGAAGACGGCGGCAGGTACCCCGATTCCGGCATGTCGAGCATGGCTTCGTCTGGTGTGCGGTCTCAAGGTAAACCCCCCTTTTAGAACCTAAGAAACGCTGACACGAATGTAAAGAGAAGTCAACCAAAGTGGTAGGAGTGACAAATGTGAATTGGTCGCGATGTGCGATGTGAACCGCGAGGTGAGATAGTCGAATCGTGTCTGAGACTGCCCCCGAATCCACTGACTTCGAGTGGTTGACCCTCCCCGACCTGGTCGACGTCCTCGACGAACCGTTGGGGCGCGTGCGCCGACTGATCGCCGAGCAGTACTTGGTCGGCTCCCAGCGCACGGGAAGCTTCGCCGTGCCCTCGATCTTCATCGTCGATGGCAGCCCGTTGTCGTCACTGCGGGGCACGATCATCGTGCTCACGGATGCCGGGTTCACCGACGACGAGGTGATCGACTGGCTGTTGAGTGAAGACGACGAGCTCGGACGCTCGCCGATTGCGGCCCTTCTCGACGGTCACAAGAGCGCCGTCCGGCGCGTCGCACGTGCGCTCGGGTGATCAGGCCGTTCGCACGGTCGCCGCGCGGGCGAGCTCGCGTAACTCGCTGACCGAGGCATTGTCCAATCGGGCACCGGTGAGAGCCCGATCGGCTTCCTGGGCGTAGGCGGAGATCATCTCCTCGACCCGCGCCAGAGCACCGGACTCGACGATCGTCGACTGCAGCGCGCTGACCTGCGCCGCATCGAGTTCGGGGTCGCCCAGCAGTTCGTCGAGCAACCGACGCGCTGAGGCGTCGAGTCGCTCTCGGGTGAGGGCGATCAGCACAGTGCGCTTGCCCTCGCGCAGGTCGTCGCCGGCGGGCTTGCCGGTAACGGACTGCTCCCCGAACACGCCGAGTACGTCGTCGCGCAGCTGAAACGCCATTCCGATTGGAAGCCCGAAGCCACGCAGTGCTTCCTGCTGGGCGGCATCGGCCCCGGCGAGCAGAGCGCCCAGAAGCAGAGGCTGCTCGATGCTGTACCGGGCGGACTTCAGCCGCGCGACCCGCAGCGCACGTTCGGCATGCTCGGCATCGGGGTTGACGCGCCAGGCCGACTCCTCGGCGATATCGAGAAACTGTCCCGTGGTGACGCCGCGGCGCATCCGCGCATACTCGGCGCGTACGGCCGAGGCCTGCGGATGGTCGGTCAGCGCCCGCTCGAGCAGATCGTCGCTCCACGCGACGAGGAGATCGCCGAGCAGGATCGCTGACGCGCGGCCGAACGCCTCAGCATCCCCTGACCAGCCGAGTGCGCGATGGCGAGCCTCGAGCGCTCGATGCGCTGCCGGGCGACCACGACGAGTGTCGGAGTTATCGATCAGATCGTCGTGGACAAGGGCTGCCGCTTGGAAGATCTCCAACGCGGCGCACAGGTCCCACACGGCGGTGCTTTCGTCTGCTGAGCGATCTGCGAAGCGCGCTACGGCGCGCCAGCCGGTGTCGCAGAACCGGGCGCGCAGGCGCTTGCCGCCTTCGAGCGCATCCGCAGCGGAATCGAAGAAAACCCGGGCATCGGGGCCGAAATCGGCAGACTCAGAATCGAGGGATGCCAGGAAGGGGTGCAGCCGGGCGGCGACGGCATCCTGGACTTGCGAAGAAGAGGGCACGATAATCAGCTTAGGTTCTCAGCAGATAACTAGCCTCGGCTCTTCTGCGAGCGTAGAATAGACGGTACTGAACCAAAGGGGGCGTCATGCCACTGTCTGAACAGGAGCAGCGTCTGCTCGACGAGATGGAACGCCATCTCTTGCACAATGATGCCGATATCGTCAGCGCACCCTCCGGCGATCGCACGCTCAGCTACCGCAACCTCGTCTACGGTGCTGTGCTGTTGCTCGTGGGTATCGGCGCGCTCGTCGCGGCCGTCGCCCTCGGCGATCAGCTCGGCGCAGTGGGCAGCATCATCGTCGGCGTCATCGGCTTCGCCGCCATGCTCGCCGGTGTGATTCTTGCGGTCACGCCCAGTCGCCGCACCGGCACATCGTCGACGCCCAGACAGGGCACGCCGACGAAGGCCCCACAGCCCTCCTCCTCGTCCTTTATGGATCGCATGAACGATCGTTGGGATCGTCGACAAGACGGTCGCTGACCACACACTTTTCCTGACCCGGATGCTTTGAGCATCCGGGTCTTTCTTTTTTCCTCCACCCGTCTCCACGGCGTATTTACCGCGGAATGACGGGGTTCAGATGGACCTGGCTGCCGTGGCATGCCAAGATGTCGTCGTTTCCTCATATCAATGTGGAGGAAAGTGGAGTAAAGTGGGGCGCACCTCGAACCGGCCGGACTAAGAGGGGGTGATGGCCGATGTTGCTCGGGACGCATTCACCGAAGCTCGATGACAAAGGTCGCGTTATCCTGCCGGCGAAGTTTCGTGAAGATCTCGGCAGCGGCATCGTTGTCACCCGCGGCCAGGAACGCTGCCTCTACGTCTTCAGCACCGCAGAGTTCGAAGAGCTGCACGAGCGCATTCGGCAGGCGCCCCTCAGCAACAAGCAGGCTCGTGACTTCCTGCGTATGTTCCTCTCCGGCGCGAGCGCTGAGATGCCCGACAGCCAGAACCGCATCACCATCCCCGGTCACCTTCGCCAGTACGCCGGACTGCAGAAAGAGCTCGTCGTCACCGGCGTCGGAGCTCATGCTGAGATCTGGGATGCCGAGGCATGGAACACATATCTCGCCGCTGGCGAGGAGACCTATTCAGAGCTGGAACAGGAGGTGATTCCGGGACTCTTCTGACCTTCGGCTGTGATGCCCCGCCGCTCCCGCCCCGACACACTTCCCCGGTGCCGGGTCGAGAAGCGGAGGGGGATCAGAGTCAAAGGTCACCCGGTACGATCATGAACCTCCGCGACATCCACACTCCCGTTCTCCTCGAGCGCAGCATCGAACTGCTCGCGCCCGCGCTGCACGCAGACGGCGCTGTCCTCGTCGACGCGACGCTCGGCATGGGCGGGCACGCTGAAGCGTTTCTCGAACGATTCGAGAACATTCGCCTCATCGGCCTCGACCGAGACACCGACGCCCTGCGCATCGCCGGTCAGCGACTGGAACGCTTCGCCGATCGCATCACTTTCGTGCACACCGTGTACGACGAGATCGGTCTGCACGCGAACGGTGCCTCCGGCATCCTCATGGATCTCGGCGTGTCATCGCTGCAGCTCGATGAGGCAGACCGCGGGTTCGCCTACGCCAAAGATGCGCCGCTGGACATGCGCATGGACCAGACCTCCGGCATCACCGCTGCTGAGGTGATCGCCACCTACAGCGAGGGAAACCTCCGCCGCATCTTCGAGAAGTACGGTGAAGAGAAACTCGCCGCCCGCTACGCCCGGTTCATCGTGCAGGCCCGCGAACGCGCAGCACTGCAGCGCTCGCAAGACCTCGTCGATGTCCTGCAGGAGGCGACCCCGGCCGCCGTCCAGCGAGCCGGCCACCCGGCCAAGCGGGTCTTCCAGGCGCTGCGCATCGAGGTCAACTCCGAGCTCAACGTGCTGGCCGACGCCATCCCGGCGGCCATGGATGCCCTCGCCGTCGGCGGCCGCATCGCTGTGATGAGCTATCAGTCGCTGGAAGACCGCCTCGTCAAGCAGGCCTTCGCCGCGGCATCCCGCTCGACCGCTCCGGCCGGGCTGCCGGTCGAACTGCCCCAGCATGCCGCGCGCTTTCGGACGCTCACCAAGGGTGCCGAGATGGCCAGCGAAGACGAGAAGCAGCGCAATCCGCGCGCCATTCCTGTGCGCCTGCGTGCAGCCGAACGAATCAGGGAGGCGCTATGAGCCGTGCCACAGCCGCAGCGCTGCTACCAGAGCCGACCGCGCCACGGGAGCGACCATCACGCCGACTCACACCGGTCACCGCGCCCGTACGCAAGCGCCGGCCGAAACTGGTCTACGCACTCACCGCCCTGGCGGGCGCGGCCCTGATCGGCGGCGCGCAGATCGGCCTGTCGCTGGCGATCACCCACGACGCGTTCGTGCTCTCCAGCCTCACCTCCGACCAGCGCGAACTCGACCTGCAGACCAAGGCGTTGGAAGAAGAGCTCGCCGGAGTGAGCTCGCCACAGCTGCTCGCCATCAAGGCTGCCGATCTCGGCATGGTGGTCGCCGGACCCTCTTCGTACCTGCGTCTGAGCGACGCGGCCGTGCTGGGGACGAACGCCGGTGCAGACGGAAACTCCACGATCGACCCGAATGGCAGCGGCGCCGTCTACAACACGCTGCTGGAGCGCAAGCGGGCCGTCGCCGCGCAGAACGCTGAGAAGAAGAAGGCGAACGATGGCGGCACTAAGACGGTCGATCCGAACCTGCCCCCTCCGATAACCGATGGGCTGCCCAGCCCCGAGACCCACTGATTCGAGCGGCTGAGAGAGCATCATGACGATACGAGCCACGAGAGCCACCCGCGGACCACGGCGGCGCACCGTCGTCGCACTCGCGGTGATCCTGGCGGTACTGGCGGCTTTCGTCGTGCGCCTGGTCGACATCCAGGTCGTCAGCGCCCAGGAACACGTGCAGGACTCTCTGAAGGTGGGGCAGCTCGGAAGCACGCAGACGCTGGCGGGAAATCGTGGCGCGATCGTCGACTCCGAAGGAACGGTCCTCGCGGAGAGCGTCACAGTCTATGACGCTCAGCTCAGCCCCAGCCTCATCATGCACCTGGAGAACGATGAGGATGACCCGCCCGAGACGCCGTGGCACGACGCTGCCGATGAGATCGCGGCGATCACCGGACAGGATGCCGATGAGCTGCGCTCCGGCGTCGCCGAGAACCTCAAAGAGGATCCGAACTCGCAGTATTACCCGCTCAAGCGCGGACTCAGCACCGAAAAGTATCTGAAGCTGCGCGACCTCGGCTACGTGTACCTGGCGATGAAGCCGCGCGAGACGCGCGTGTACCCCAACGGCGCGGTCGCCGGCAACGTGGTCGGCTACATCGACTCGGAGGGCAAAGGCCAGGCGGGTATCGAGCGGCTCGAAGCATCCTGCCTCGCCCCGACGAACGGCGAGCGCACATACCTCCGCGGCAAGGGCGGCCAGATCATCCCCGGCAGCGAACGCGTGGTCGACGCGCTCGACGGCGGGTCAGTGCAGCTGACGCTCAACAGCGACCTGAACTGGTACCTGCAGCAGATGCTCGCCGAAGAGGCGCAGAAGCAGGGCGCTCGTGCCGCCACAGCGATGGTCGTCGAGGTGAAGACGGGCAAGATCCGTGGGGCGGCAGAGTGGCCCTCGATGGATCCCAACAACCTCAACGCCTCGAATCCCGAAGACTGGGGAACGCGCGTGTTCGGCCTGTCGTATGAGCCAGGATCGACGTTCAAGGCCATCACGGCGGCCACCGTGCTCGAAACCGGTGCGGCCGACCTGAACGACACGGTCACGGCGGCCAGTCGCGAAGAGTTCCCCAACGGGGCCATCGTCAACGATGCGTTCGTGCACGGTGCGTACAACTACACGCTCGCCGGTGCGCTCATCGACTCGTCGAACGTTGCCGCCTCGAAATTCGGCAGCAAGGTCGATGCGCAGACACGCTATGAGTATCTGCAGAAGTTCGGCGTCGGTGAGCGGACCATCGACTTCCCGCGCGAAGCGAGCGGTATCCTGCACCCCGCCGATGAGTGGGACAGTCAATCTCTGTACACCACGACGTTCGGCCAGCACTTCACCGTGACCGCACCGCAGCTCGCCGGCGCTTACCAGGCGATAGCCAACGGCGGCGAGAAGATCGACCTGTCGCTCATCGAGTCGTGCACACTCGATGACGGCACGGTCGTGAAGCCGGATGCCCCCGAGCACACGCAGGTCGTCTCGGAGCAGACGGCCGATCAGGTCTCGCGCATCCTGGAGAACGTGGCCGTGCAGGGGAGCCTCGCCGAGCAGGTGAGCATTCCCGGGTATCGGGTCGCGATCAAGACCGGTACGGCCCAGAAGCCCAAGGAAGACGGCAGCGGCTACAAAGCGGGCAAGTATTACACGAGCATGGTCGGTTTCGCGCCCGCTGACGATCCCGAGTACGTGGTCATCGTCACACTCGACGAGCCGACTAGGATTGTTTCATCCGCGGCAACAGCGCCGGCCTTCCAACAGGCGATGAACCAGGTGCTGAAGACCTATCGCGTAGCGCCCTCCACGGCGCCGATGGACGAGTTGCTGCCCAAATTTAACTAGTCGGCGCTGAGCCGCACGGAGATGTCATGATCGCCCTGTCGCTTGCAGAACTGGCCGCTGTCGTTGGCGGCGAGTTGCTTCTCGCCGACGCCGATAACGCCGAAACCATCGTCAGCGGTGTCGTCGACACCGACTCGCGGAACATGGTTCCCGGCGCCATCTTCGTCGCCAAGCCAGGTGCGGAGACCGACGGACACCGTTTCGTGGGCAGCGCCGTCGACAACGGCGCTGTGCTGGCGATCGTCGAGCGAGCGGTCGACGTCCCGGTTTCGCAGGTCATCGTGGCGGATGCCGTCGCCGCTCTGGCCGATCTCGCACAGGCCGTCGTCGCTCGGGTGCGTGAGCGTGGCGATCTGAAGATCGTCGGCATCACCGGCTCCAACGGCAAGACGACGACGAAGAACTTCCTGGCGCGGATCCTCACCGACGAAGGTGAGACCGTGGCACCGATCGACTCGTACAACAACGAGGTCGGCGCGCCCGTCACGATGCTGCGGGTGACCGAGCAGACCCGCTTTCTCGTGAGCGAGTTCGGTGCCTCTGCCCCCGGCAGTATCGCGCATCTCGCCGGGCTCGTCGAGCCGGACGTGGCCGTCGTGCTCATGGTCGGCATGGCGCACGCCGGCGGCTTCGGCGGCATCGAAGAAACCGCGCGTGCGAAAGCCGAGTTGGTCGGCGCCGCACGAGAGGGCGGTGTCGCGGTGCTGAATCTCGACGACCCGCGCGTCGCCGCGATGAGCGTGGCCGCGACGCAGCGTCAGCTTCGTGTCATCGGCTTCGGACAGGGTTCGGCAGCCGATGTTCGTGCGCACGATGTGCAGGTGGCGGCCGATGGCACCCGCTCGGTGATCGAGGCCTGGGGTGAGAGCGTGCCGCTTCACCTGCGCGTGCTCGGCGCGCATCACATCACGAATGCCCTAGCGGCGATCGCCGCCGCTTCGGCGCTCGGTGTCTCCGTCTCTGACGCCGTCTACCGACTCGAGAGCGTCGAGATCGCCGAACGATGGCGGATGCAGCCGCTGGGGAACGACCGCGTGCGCATCATCAACGATGCCTACAACGCCAGCCCGGACTCGATGGCGGCAGCGCTTCGCACGCTGGCGCAAATCACCGGCCCAGATGAGCGCACCGTGGCGGTGCTCGGGGCGATGAGCGAACTGGGTGAGAGCGCAGGGGAGGAGCACGACCGGGTCGGGCTGCTCGCTGTGCGTCTGAACATCCGGCGCATCGTCGTGGTCGGTCCACAAGCGCGGCGGTTGTATCTCGCCGCGGTCGGTGAAGGGTCGTGGGACAGCGAAGCTGTGCACCTGCCTGATCAGGACGCCGCGTTCGAGTACCTGCGCACCGAGCTGCGGGATGGCGACCGGGTGCTGGTGAAATCATCCAACTCCGTGGGCCTGCGGCATCTCGGCGATCGTCTGGGAGACTTGTTCACGTGAGATCACTCCTCATGGCGGCTGCGATATCGCTCGCCTTCACTCTGTTTCTGACTCCGGTCTTCCTGCGGCTGTTTCGCAAGCTCGGCTGGGGGCAGGTGATTCGTACCCCCGAAGACGTCGCGAACCCCAGTCACGGAGCCAAACGCGGCACGCCCACGATGGGCGGGGTGATCTTCATCCTCGGCACGATCGTCGGCTACTTCGTCGGCTCGTACGCCGGAGGAAGCCCGCCCTCACTGTCAGCGATTCTCGTGCTCTGGCTCATGGTGGGCTTCGGTGCTGTCGGCTTCATCGACGACTACATGAAGGTGCGCTCTCAACGCAGCCTCGGCCTCTCGGGCTGGCGCAAGATCATCGGCCAGCTCATCGTCATGGTTCCCTTCGGCATCGTGGCGTTGAACTTCAAGAACTCCTGGGGGCAGACGCCCGCGAGCGGTTTCGTCTCTCTGTTCCGCGACATCACCTGGCTGAACCTCTTCGCATTCGGTGTGATCGCCGGGTGGATCCTGTACCTGATCTGGATCGCCGTGATCGGCATCGCCACCTCGAACAGCGTGAACCTCACCGACGGGCTCGATGGGCTCGCCGCCGGTTCCGGTGTCTTCGTGGTCGGCGCCTACAGTCTGATCGCCTTCTGGCAGTCGAAGCAGGCGTGCGCTGGTGCCGTCGACACCAGTAACCTCGAGGTCTGTTACGAGGTGCGCGACCCCTTCAGCCTCGCCATCGTCGCCGCGTCGTTCGGCGCCGGCCTGATCGGGTTCCTGTGGTGGAACGCGCCGAAGGCGAAGGTCTTCATGGGCGACGTCGGCTCGATGGCCATCGGCGGCGTGATCACGGCCATGGCGATCCTCACGCGCACCGAACTGCTGCTGTTCGTCATCGCCGGTGTCTTCGTGCTCTCTTCGGGCTCGGTGATTCTCCAGCGTCTCTACTTCAAACTCACCCGCGGAAAGAGACTCTTCCTGATGAGCCCGTTCCATCATCATCTCGAGATGCGCGGTTGGGCCGAGGTCACGATCGTGGTGCGCCTGTGGATCATCGCGGGACTGCTCGCGGTATCGGCGGTCGGCCTGTTCTACGTCGAGTGGCTCACCGGAGTGGGCGGATGAGCACTGCGCGTCTCGACTCTCTGACGAGTTGGCACGCTGACTGGCGCGGACTGCGGGTCGCCGTGCTCGGCCTGTCGGTAACCGGGTTCTCGGTCGCTGACACGCTGGCCGAGCTGGGCGCTGACGTGCTCGTGCTGTCGGAGCAGGCATCCGACGAGTACCAGCGGCTCATCCCGATCATCGGCGCACGCCTCGAGCTCGGCGCGCTCGATCAGGTGCCCTCCGCCCTGATCGACTTCGATCCCGAGGTCGTCATCGCCTCGCCCGGCTTCTCGCCGTCGCATCCGCTCATCCGCTGGGCGCAGGAATCCGAGATCGCGCTGTGGGGCGATGTGGAGCTGGCCTGGCGGGTGCGCGACAAGGTCGTGCGAGCCGACGGGACGCCAGCCGACTGGGTGCTCGTCACCGGCACCAACGGCAAGACCACGACGGTTCAGCTCACCGCGACCCTGCTCGTCGAGGGAGGCCTGCGCGCCGCTCCGTGCGGCAACATCGGCATCCCCGTGCTCGATGCCATCCGCGACCCGTCCGGATTCGACGCACTGGTCGTCGAACTGTCGAGCCACCAGCTCTGGTACATCGGGCAGAGCAGCAGCGCGGGCGAGCTCGTGCCGTACTCGTCGGTCTGCCTGAACCTCGCCGACGATCACCTGGTGTGGCACGGCAGCGCCGAGGCCTACCGCGATGCGAAGGCGCTCGTCTATCGCAATACACGTGTCGCGTGCGTCTACAACAAGGCCGATGCGGCGACCCGACTCATGGTCGAGGAGGCCGATGTCACCGAGGGTGCACGGGCCATCGGTTTCGACCTCGGCGTGCCCGGGCCCAGCGATCTCGGCGTCGTCGACGGCATCCTCGCCGATCGCGCCTTCCTCGATGACCGTCGAGATAGCGCGCTGGAGCTCACGACGCTCGACGCCCTCGCAGAGGTGGGCCTGACGGCCGGGCATATCGTGCAGAACATTCTGGCGGCCAGCGCGCTTGCCCGATCCCTCGGCGCGTCTCCCGAGGCCATCGCCCGAGCCCTGCAGTCGTTCCGCCTCGACGCCCACCGCATCGAGCTCGTCGCCCGTCACGCCGGTGTCACGTGGATCAACGATTCCAAGGCGACCAACCCGCACGCGGCTTCCTCGTCGCTGCGCGCCTACCCCGGAGCGGTGTGGATCGTCGGCGGTGACCTCAAGGGCGTGGATCTTTCCGACCTCGTCGCGGATGTCGGCCGTTCGGCCCGCGCAGCCGTCGTGATTGGGGCCGCACGGGGCGACGTCGTCGCGGCATTCGAGCGACACGCGCCCGCAGTGCCGGTGATCGAGGTGGTCCCTGGGGAGACTGAAGGAGTCATGACCCGTGCAGTGGAGATCGCTGCGAAGATCGCCGTCGACGGGGGAACAGTTCTGCTGGCTCCCGCTGCGGCATCCTTCGATCAGTTCTCCGGCTACGCGGATCGCGGCCACCGTTTCACCGAGGCGGTGCAGAGCTGGATCGAGCGGGGGAGTGCCGATGACACAGGTCTCCCGCCCGCCGCGCTCTGAATCACGCGGCCTCGCCGCACGCGTCTCGCTCGGCCGGCTTCTCACGCCACCGTCATCCGAGTTCCTGCTCATCGCCTCGACGGCGCTGCTGTTGACGATCTTCGGGATCATCATGGTGATCTCGGCAACGAGCGCGACAGAGGCGGGTGTCATGGACACCGCTCTGAAACAGGGCATGTTCGCTGTCATCGGCATCCCCCTGATGTTTCTGGTGAGTCGCCTTCCGGTTCGCTTCCTGAAAAAGCTCGCGTGGCCGGCACTGATCGGCGCCACGGCGCTGCAGCTGCTCGTGTTCACGCCGCTGGGTATCGGCTCCGACGGCAACCTGAACTGGATCAGGGTCGCCGGTTTCACGATGCAGCCCTCGGAGTTCCTCAAACTCGCGCTCGCACTGTGGGTGGCGTTCGTGCTGCTGCGAAAGCAAGCCAGACTCGGCATCTGGCACCATGTGTTCATCCCCGTCGTCCCGGTCGCCGTGCTCGTCGTCGGATCGGTCATCGCCGGTCAGGACCTCGGCACGGCCATGGTGCTCGTGCTCGTCCTTCTGGGCTGTCTGTTCTTCTCGGGTGTGAAGCTGCGTCTGTTCATCCTGCCGCTGCTGCTGGGCGTGGTCGCTGTGTTGGCATACGCGTTCTCGAGCGAGAACCGCATGCGTCGCATCACAGCCGTGTGCAGCGACGCGAGCGACTACACCGGAATCTGCTATCAGTCGATCCACGCTGTGTGGGGTATGGCCAACGGTGGCTTCTTCGGGCTGGGGCTGGGCAACTCGCAAGAGAAGTACGGGTGGTTGCCCGCGGCATCCAACGACTTCATCTTCGCGATCGTCGGCGAAGAGCTCGGACTCCTCGGATGCCTCGTCGTGCTGGCACTGTTCACCTTCTTCGCGGTCGGCGCCTTCCACGTCATGCGCAAGACGTCCGACCCGTTCATCCGTGTCGCCACGGGCGGCATCACGATCTGGATCATCGGCCAGGCGCTCATCAACATCGGCGTGGTCATCGGTGTCTTCCCCGTGATGGGCGTTCCGCTGCCATTCATGTCGCAGGGAGGCACGGCGCTGCTGTCGGTGTTGCTGGCCTGCGGTGTGCTGCTGGCTTTCGCTCGCACCATTCCTGCACCTGAGCGGGGTAAGGTCACCGAGTGACCACGTATCTTCTCGCCGGCGGTGGTACCGCCGGCCATGTCAATCCGCTGCTCGCTGTCGCCGACGGCCTGCGCGAGCGTGATCCGAACGCGCAGGTTCTGGTGCTCGGTACGGCGGAAGGGCTCGAAGCCCGGCTGGTGCCGGAACGCGGATATGAACTCCTGGTCGTCGACAAGGTGCCCTTCCCTCGCCGGCCGAACCGGCAGGCCGCTGCCTTCCCGCTTCGGTTTCGTCGCGCCACCGCACAGGTGCGCTCATACATCCGCGAACACGGCGTCGATGTCATCGTCGGCTTCGGCGGGTACGCGGCCGCCCCGGCCTACGTCGCCGCTCGTCGCGAGCGCGTGCCGTTCATCGTGCATGAGGCGAACGCGAAGCCGGGCCTGGCGAACGTGCTCGGCGCACGGTGGGCCGCCGCAACCGGGACAGCCTTCGCCGGGACGCCGCTGAAGGGCAGCGAGGTGGTCGGCATGCCCCTTCGTCGCGAGATCGTCACGCTCGATCGCGCAACCCGGCGCGCGGAGGCAGCCGAGTTCTTCGGTCTGGATGCCTCGCGTCCGGTGCTGCTCGTCTTCGGCGGCTCCCTCGGTGCGTTGCGTCTGAACGACGCATTTGCGGATGCCTGGCGCGATGTGCTGGGCGCAGGATGGCAGCTCCTGCATGTGACCGGGGAGCGCAGCGACCTCGTCGACCCGGAAGAGCCCGGCTATGTCATGCGCCGTTACGTCGACCGGATGGACCTCGCCTTCGCGCTGGCTGATCTGATCGTCTCGCGCTCGGGGTCGGCGACAGTGAGCGAGATCAGCGCTCTGGGCATTCCCGCCGTGTATGTGCCGTACGCGGTCGGAAACGGCGAGCAACGGCTCAACGCGGCATCCGCCGTCGACGCGGGAGCCGCACTGCTGCTGGACGACGCGAGTTTCTCGGGTGATGTGGTGCGCTCCGAGGTGACCTCGCTGCTCGGCGACCAGGCCCGCATCGATCGGATGACCACGGCCGCACAGCAGGTCGGCATCCGCACCGGAACCGAGAACGTGATCGCCATGATCGATCGTGTGCTGGAGGCTGCGCGCAGCACGGCGAATTAGGATAGAGACGACATGATCAGACCTGACCTTTCGCTTCCGATTCCGGAATCCATCTCCTCCGCCCATTTCATCGGCATCGGCGGTTCCGGCATGAGCGGACTCGCCCGGATGTTCCTCGACGCGGGTATCCGGGTCTCAGGATCTGACCGCGCTGACAGCGAAAACCTGCAGAGCCTCGCGGACGCCGGCGCCACCGTGCACGTCGGTCACGACGCAGCACATCTGGGCGATGCCGACACGGTGGTGCACACCGGGGCCATCTGGCCCGAGAACCCCGAGTACGTCACCGCCAAGGAACTCGGGCTGCATGTCATCCACCGCTCGCAAGCCCTGCACTGGCTCATCAGCGGACGCCGTCTGGTGTCGGTCGCCGGTGCCCACGGCAAGACGACGTCGACGGGCATGATCGTCACCGCGCTGCAGGCGCTCGGTGCTGACCCGAGCTTCGTGAACGGCGGGGTGATCGAGCAGCTGAATGCCTCCAGCGCCACGGGTCGCGACGAGCTCTTCGTCATCGAGGCCGATGAGTCGGACGGTACCTTCCTGCTCTACGACACCGCTATCGCGTTGATCACGAACGTCGACCCCGATCATCTCGACCACTTCGGCTCAGACGAGGCTTTTCACGACGCCTTCATCCGATTCGCCGATCGGGCACGCCAGGCCGTGGTCATCTCCAGCGACGACCCCGGCGCCCTGCGTGTGACGCGAGGGCTCAGCCACGAGCGGGTCATCAGTTTCGGTTTCGCCGATGACGCCGACGTGCGCCTGAGCGAGCTGTCGACGTCGGGTCCGGTAGCGGCGACCCTGAGTCATCGAGGCGACACGGCACGCCTGCAGCTGCGTGTGCCCGGCGAGCACAACGCGGTCAACGCGGCCGGGGCTGTCGCCGTGCTCCTCCAGCTCGGGCACAGTCTGGCTGATGCCGTGCGCGGCGTCGAAGAGTTCTCCGGAACGGTGCGTCGATTCGAGCTGCACGGAACCGAGCGCGGTGTGAGCGTGTACGACGACTACGCACACCACCCCACGGAGGTGAAGGCCGCTCTCGAGACCGCGCGCAGCGTCGTCGGCTCGGGGCGCATCATCGCCATTCAGCAGCCGCACACCTACTCGCGCACACAGCAGATGTTCCGCGAGTTCGCGGACGTTCTCGAGACGTATGCCGACCACACGGTGATGCTCGATGTCTACGGAGCACGCGAAGACCCCGTCCCTGGTGTCACCGGCGAGCTGGTCAGCGAGGCCTTCGCTGATCAGGGCAACGTGCACTTCGTCGCCGACTGGCAGGATGCAGCCGATTACACCGCGACCGTCGCCCGCGACGGAGACTTCGTCGTCACGCTGGGCTGTGGCAACGTGAACCTGATCATTCCGCAGGTGCTCGCATCGCTTCGCGAGTCGACCGAGGGCTGACTCATGCGTCGTCCGCCGCCGCTTCCTGCTTCTGCCGAGAAGGAGGAAGACCCCGCGCCGATCCGTGCTGGGCATCGCGCGGACGGCGACGAGGCATCCGTCGACAGCCACGATCCGCTCGAAGAGGCGAGAACGGCTGAGGAGCCGCTCACCACGCGAAGCGTGTGGCGCGCCGCCCGGGCACGGCGGAAGGCCCTGCGCGCGGAGATTCGACGCTTCACGCAGCGTTCTCGCCGCCGCAGGATCATCTGGCTCAGCGCGATCGGGGCTGTGGTGCTGCTGATCGCCGGGAGCTTCGCTGCCGCGTATAGTCCGCTGTTCGCCGTCGAGAAGATCACGATCGTCGGAACCTCGACGCTCGACGCTCAGGAGATCGAGGCGGCTCTGGCAGGTCAGCTCGGAACACCGCTCGCGTTGGTCGACGAGAGCGAGGTGAAAGCCGCCCTGGTCGCCTTCCCCCTGATCGAGACATACGCTCTCGAGGCGAAGCCTCCGCACGAGCTCGCGGTTCGCATCGTCGAGCGCACGCCGATCGGCGTTCTGGAATCGGATGCCGGTTTCACTCTCGTCGACGCAGCCGGTGTCACCCTGGCCACGACACCGACGCAGCCGGAGGGGCAGCCGGTGCTGGAGGTGTCCGGAGGCACCTCATCGGATGCGTTCGAATCGGTCGGCCTCGTCGTGCGCTCGCTGCCCGCCGAGGTGCGAAAGCTGGTCACCGAGGTTTCGGCGACGACGCTGGATGATGTGACTCTGACACTCAGCACCGGGCTGACGGTGGTGTGGGGCAATGCCGAGCAATCGGTGGAGAAAGCGCAGGTGCTCAGCGCTGCTATGACCGCGAATCCGAATGCGCGGTCGATCGACGTATCCTCCCCCGAGGTCGTCGTCGCCGGTTGAGTGCGTGCGGGTGCCTCAGACGCGCTTAATGCACGCCAAAGCAGCGACACGCCCGTGTCGCTGCGCGCGCGTGAACAGAAGCCGCATACCTTCGATCAAGAGAACGCAATACCGGGAAATACTTTACACCTCTACTTGAGGTTTAAGGTTCACATTCGTTTCCAGGCTCGATACATCGGAGGCCGGCCATGAGCCAGAACCAGAACTACCTCGCCGTGATCAAGGTCGTCGGCGTCGGCGGTGGCGGCGTCAACGCCGTGAACCGCATGATCGAACTCGGCCTGCGTGGCGTCGAGTTCATCGCGGTCAACACTGACGCACAGGCGTTGCTGATGAGTGACGCCGACGTCAAACTCGATGTCGGTCGCGAGCTCACCCGTGGTCTCGGAGCCGGTGCTGACCCCGAGGTCGGTCGCCGTGCGGCAGAGGACCACGCGGAAGAGATCGAGCAGGCCCTCGCCGGGGCCGACATGGTCTTCGTCACCGCAGGCGAGGGCGGTGGCACCGGTACCGGTGGCGCGCCCGTCGTCGCGCGTATCGCCAAGTCGATCGGCGCTCTCACGATCGGTGTCGTCACCAAGCCGTTCTCGTTCGAAGGTCGGCGCCGTCAGAGCCAGGCTGAAGCTGGCGTCGCCCAGCTCAAGGAAGAAGTCGACACGCTCATCGTCGTGCCGAACGACCGCCTGCTCGAGATCAGCGACCGCGGCATCTCGATGATCGAGGCCTTCGCCACAGCCGACCAGGTTCTCCTGGCCGGTGTGCAGGGCATCACCGACCTCATCACGACTCCGGGCCTGATCAACCTCGACTTCGCCGACGTCAAATCGGTCATGCAGGGTGCCGGATCAGCGCTCATGGGCATCGGCTCGGCGCGCGGCGCCGATCGTGCGATCAAGGCCGCCGAGCTCGCGGTCGAGTCTCCGCTTCTGGAAGCCTCCATCGAAGGTGCGCACGGCGTGCTGCTGTCGATCCAGGGCGGATCGAATCTCGGCATCTTCGAGATTCACGACGCCGCAGACCTCGTCAAGGAAGCCGCGCACCCCGAGGCGAACATCATCTTCGGAACCGTCATCGACGACACGCTCGGCGACGAGGTGCGCGTGACGGTCATCGCGGCCGGCTTTGACGGCGGAGAGCCGTCGTTGCGCCTGGACCCGATGGTGGTCTCTCGCCCCGCGGCTGCTACGACGCTGCCCGAGGTCTCGCTCTCCGACGACGCCGAGGCGCCTGCCACCGAGGCTGAAGAGACGCAGCCGGCACCGCGGGTGGCGTCGACGAGCCTGGAGCCGGCCTTCGCCGACGATGACATCGACATCCCCGAGTTCCTGAAGTGATCTGGGGGAGCGCCGCGCTGTGACCGATCTTGCTGCTCGGCTGTCCGCGATCGATTCCCAGATCGCGGATGCCGCGCACGCGGCGGGGAGGGATGACGCAGAGATCACCCGCATCGTGGTGACCAAGTTCCATCCTGCCGAACTCGTCCGGCAGCTGCATGCACTGGGCGTGCGCGACATCGGCGAGAACCGGCAACAGGAGCTCTCCGCCAAGGCGGAAGAGGTCGCGCTGGCGGATCTGCGGTGGCACTTCATCGGCCAAGCTCAGACGAACAAGGCCGCGTCGATTCGGCGCAGCGCCGACGTCGTGCACTCGGTCGATCGTGTGAAGCTGGCGAACTCCCTCGATCGCGCCGCCGACGGCGGAGACGCTCTCGATGTGCTCGTGCAGATCAACCTCACCGACGATGCCGGTCGTGGTGGGGTCACGCCCGCCGGGGCGGAAGCGCTCGCTGAGCACATCCTCTCGCTGCCGTCATTGCGACTGCGCGGAGTCATGGGTGTCGCGCCGCTCGATGAAGCCCCGGCATCCGCCTTCGCTCGCCTGCGTGGCGTTTCGGACCGCATCCGCGGGCTCGACGCAGAAGCGACCTGGATCTCCGCCGGCATGACCGGCGATTTCGCCGAGGCGATCGCCGCAGGTGCGACACACCTACGGATCGGATCGGCAATAACCGGACCCCGGCCCGACCGGGGTTAACCTCGAAACAAGACCAGCCCACGTCGAACACACGGAGGACACGATGGGAAACCCGCTCAAGAAGACCATGGTGTACCTGGGCCTCGCCGATGAGGAAGAAGCCTACGAAGAGCAGGCCGCCGCCGCGGCGCCCGCCCGCGCACACCGCGACCGCGATCGTGATCGCGACCAGGAAGAAGCCGCCCCCGCACCGGTGACGCCCCTGCGTCGCCCGGTTGCCGTCAAGCAGCCTTCCGCCGGCGCCGTCAACGAGATCCTCACCGTGCACCCCAAGCAGTACCGTGATGCACAGCTGATCGCCGAGAGCTTCCGCGAGGGCGTTCCGGTCATCATCAACCTGTCGCAGATGAGCGATGCCGATGCGCGTCGCCTGATCGACTTCGCCAGCGGTCTCTCGCTCGGCCTCTACGGTCGTATCGAGCGCGTCACCAGCAAGGTGTTCCTGCTTTCGCCCGAGAACATCGCGGTGTCGGGTCACGGGGGCATCGCGCACGCAGACCCGGAGTCTGCGGCTTTCGATCAGTCCTAAGCCGTGGCATCGCTGGTCTCTGCGATCGCATCGATCATCCATCTGATCCTGCTGATCTATATCTTCGTGCTGTTCGCGAGGCTCATTCTGGACTACATTCCGCTGTTCAATCGTGAATGGCGTCCGAAAGGCGCGGGTCTCATCGCCGCCGAGGTCGTCTACACGGTCACGGACCCACCGATCCGTTTCTTCCGGCGGTTCATCCCACCCCTGAGAATCGGCACGCTGTCGCTTGATTTCGGATTCACCTTCACGATGCTGGCCGTGCTGATCCTGATGGCGATCGTGCGCGCATTCATCGTGGTGTGACAGCTCACCTCGCACACGAATGCGAGCCGGACTATGATTACTCAGATGGTGCGCGCCCCGGGTACGCGCCGGATCAATACCGAGCCATGCTTCAGTCACTGGCAACAGAACTCATCGAAAGAGGAGCCGAGATAATGGCACTGACCCCGGATGACGTCGTCACCAAGCAGTTCCAGCACGTCCGTTTCAAGGACGGCTTCGACCCGGACGAGGTGGACGACTTCCTCGACGAGATCGTCGTCGAGTGGCGCAAGGCGCTTGAAGAGAACGCTGAGCTGAAGGCCAAGCTCGCCTCGTACGAGTCCGGCGAGAAGCCCGCCGCTGCCGAGGCTGAGGCCCCCGCTGTCGTCGACGCCGTGCCTGCTCCTGTCGCCGCTGCTCCCGCGCCGGCTGCCACCGATGATGCCACGGCATCGACAGGCGCGACCGCCGGAATCATCGAGCTCGCACAGCGTCTGCATGACGAGCACGTCGCCGAGGGGGAGGCGAAGAAGAACCAGCTCATCTCCGACGCGCAGAGCGAGGTCGAGCGCATCCGTAACGAGGCGCAGGCCAAGCAGCGCGAAGAGTCCGCCCGGCTCGAGCGCGAGCGCAACTCGCTCGAAGCCCGCATCACCGAGCTTCGTACGTTCGAGCGCGACTATCGTACGCAGCTGCGCGGATACATCGAGGGTCAGCTTCGCGACCTCGACGAGAAGTCGAACTCGACGGACTCGACGCCGGTCTCCGCGATCGGCCTCTAGGTCGTCCCGTTGCCGGAACGCCCTCAGATCCGTCGGTCGGCGGCTGGCATCATCGTCGCGGTTCTCGCGGTTGTGGTGCTGGCCGCCGATCAGTTTGTGAAGCAACTCACGATCGAGCACCTGCCTCTGCACGAGGCTGTGCCGGTACTCGGTGACTTTCTCCAGCTGTATTACATCCGCAACTCCGGTGCCGCGTTCTCGCTCGGCAGCGAAGTCACGTGGATCTTCACGATCGCACTGACGGTCGTCGCGTGCATCATCATCTGGAAGGCATTCGGACTGCGCTCGCGTCTGTGGGCTGTCGTCCTCGGATGCCTGTTGGGCGGTGTGCTCGGCAACCTCACCGACCGCATCTTCCGTGAGCCGGGTTTCGCGGTCGGTCATGTCGTCGACATGATCTCGATGCCGTGGATGATGCCGGCGATCTTCAACGTCGCCGATATCTTCATCGTCTGCGGCATGATCTCGGTCGCGCTGCTGGTCGTGCTCGGCCTGCGCTTCGACGGCACCCGTGAACGAGACCACGTCGAGGAAGAGACAGCGGATGCCGAGGCTGACGCGCTTGCGGACGTCCAGGCCGTCGGCGCCGATTCGGAGCGAACCGACTCCGGGCGTGCCGACGCAGGGCGCGACTGATGGAGTCGCGTTCGCTGCCCGTTCCTGACGGGCTCGACGGCGCTCGTGTCGATGCGGGGCTGGCGAAGATGCTCGGCTTCTCGCGTACCTTCGCGGCTGAGGTCGCCGAGGCCGGGGGGGTGAGCGTCGACGGCGCGACTCTCGGGAAGTCTGACCGTCTGTCTGCCGGCGGCTGGCTGAGCGTGCAGTGGCAGCCGAAGCGGGAGCCGACGATCGTGCCGGTCGTGGTGCCGGATCTCGGCATCATCTACGACGACGATGACATCGTGGTGGTCGACAAGCCCACGGGTGTCGCCGCTCACCCCTCGCAGGGGTGGGAGGGGCCGACCGTGCTCGGTGCGCTTGCGGGGGCCGGTTTTCGCATCGCCACCAGTGGCGCCGCAGAGCGAGCGGGTATCGTGCATCGCCTGGATGTCGGAACGAGCGGCCTCATGGTCGTCGCGAAGACCGAGTCGGCGTACACGCTGCTCAAGCGTGCATTCAAAGAGCGTACGGTCGAGAAGATCTATCATGCCGTCGTACAAGGCCACCCTGATCCGCTCGTCGGCACGATCGAGGCGCCGATCGGTCGGCATCCGAATCACTCGTGGAAGTTCGCCGTCATCGCC